>NZ_JBLVPK010000004.1:0-421273 GCF_048286535.1 Flavobacterium glucosi
CTCTTATTCTTTTGTCTTAAGATCTCTCTTAAAACGGCTGTCAATTCAATATGTCTAGGAACGTGTTCTTACTTGTTTCTCGTCTCAATTAACACTACTTAAAGTGTTTCTCGAAGCGGGTGCAAAAGTACAACCTCTTTTTTCAACTGGCAAGAAAATTTTGAAGTTTTTTTAGAAATATTTCTACCTCATTTTCTTCTCGTTTTATAACCAATCTGTCAAAGAACTTTGCTTGTTTTGCGGGGTGCAAATGTAACATCCGTTTTCTAATCTCACAAGCTTTTTTAAATCTTTTTTAGAAAATAAATTTTCCCTCTCGATCTAATTAACTTGCCAGTATTTTAAAGAACTTCTGCGCCATTGCGGGTGCAAAACTAGCACCTTTATTCAGTTATTCAAGCTTTTTAAAGCTTTTTTTTGACGTTTTCTTAACCTAATCTTTAACTCGCTGGAAACATGGTTTTTGAAACGGAACTATTTTTCCTCTCCCCGGCCCTCTCCGAAGGAGAGGGTGACGAAATGGATAAAAATATGGTTGTCATTATATATTCAGGTAATGAATACTACATGTATGTGAAAGCTACAGTCCTATATATAAGGTAGCATAATGGATACTAATGAGTGAGATTTCTACTTTGACTAAATCATAAAGTAGATAAAACAGACACCGTAGCCCCGATAGCAGTGAAAATCCTTTTCTCTCGTTTCTTTTACGAGAGAAAAGATTGAAAGGAATAGCGGGAAATAGCTCCTAAATAGAAACATTCGTTCTATACCTATATATAAGGAGTGTTGATTTAGTTTTTACACCTATATAGTAACAAACCTTACATATATATTGTATGTATTTTTGTAATGGTCTATATTTGCATTCTTAAAATAATATACAATGATTAAGATTACTTTGCCCGACGGGTCAGTTAAAGAGTTTGCTCCAGGGGTTACTCCTATGGATGTTGCTAAAAGCATTAGTGAAGGATTTGCCAGAAATGTGATTTCGGCCTCTTTTGATGGTACAACTGTGGAAACCACAACTCCTTTGACAACGGACGGCAGTCTTATATTATATACTTGGAATGACGCTGATGGAAAGAAAGCTTTTTGGCATTCGACTTCACACGTGATGGCACAGGTGCTTGAGGAATTGTACCCAGGAATAAAATTAACTCTTGGGCCAGCTATATCTAATGGGTTTTATTATGATGTAGATTTCGAAGACCAGAAAATCACTGATGCTGACTTTAAAAAAATCGAGGATCGTGTTCTTGAAATATCTAGAGGAAAGCATGAATTCAAATTACGTCCCGTTTCTAAAGCTGAAGCGCTAGAATTATATAAGGACAATGTTTATAAAACTGAATTGATCACCAATCTTGAAGACGGAACAATTACGTTTTGCGATCATGATACGTTTACTGATTTATGTCGTGGTGGCCATATTCCGAATACTGGAATAATCAAAGCGATGAAAATCATGAGTGTTGCCGGTGCCTACTGGCGTGGTGACGAGAAAAACAAACAGTTGACCCGTGTTTACGGAACTTCGTTTCCTAAACAAAAAGACTTAACCGAATACCTAGAATTACTGGAAGAAGCGAAACGACGTGACCATAGAAAGCTAGGAAAGGAATTGGAGTTATTTGCTTTTTCGCAAAAAGTAGGTGCAGGATTGCCATTGTGGTTGCCCAAAGGCGCTGCTTTGAGAGATCGTTTAGAACAGTTTTTGAAAAAAGCACAGAAAAAAGGTGGCTACGAGCAAGTGATTACGCCACACATTGGTCAGAAAGAATTATATGTTACTTCAGGGCATTATGCAAAATATGGCGCTGATAGTTTTCAGCCTATTAGTACTCCAGCCGAAGGAGAAGAGTTTTTATTGAAACCAATGAACTGTCCTCATCACTGTGAAATTTACAATGTACGTCCGTGGTCATACAAAGATTTACCGAAGCGTTATGCTGAATTTGGTACCGTTTATAGATACGAACAAAGTGGCGAATTACACGGTTTAACTCGTGTAAGAGGATTTACTCAAGATGACGCGCATATTTTTTGTACTCCGGAACAACTAGACGAAGAGTTTAAGAAAGTAATTGACTTGGTACTGTATGTATTTGGTTCATTAGGATTTGAAAACTTTACTGCCCAGATTTCTTTGAGAGATAAAGAGAATAGAGATAAGTATATAGGTAGCGATGAAAATTGGGAAAAAGCGGAAAATGCGATTATCAATGCTGCTGCTGACAAAGGTTTAAATACTGTTGTAGAATATGGAGAAGCGGCTTTCTATGGTCCAAAACTGGATTTCATGGTAAAAGATGCTTTGGGAAGACAATGGCAATTAGGGACAATTCAGGTGGACTACAATCTACCGGAACGTTTTGATTTGACTTACAAAGGATCTGACAACGAATTACACAGACCCGTGATGATTCACAGAGCTCCTTTTGGATCAATGGAACGGTTTATCGCTATTTTACTAGAACATACTGCAGGAAATTTCCCGCTTTGGCTGATGCCCGAACAAGCTATAATCTTGTCTTTGAGTGAGAAATATGAAATATATGCGAAAAAAGTTTTAGATTTGCTAGAAAATCACGAAATTCGCGCCCTTGTAGACAATAGAAACGAGACAATTGGCAAGAAAATTAGGGATGCCGAAATGCAGAAAACCCCGTTTATGTTGATTGTAGGCGAGGAAGAAGAGAAGAATGGTACTATTTCAATCCGTCGTCATGGACAGGAAGGAAAAGGAAATATCAGCGTTACAATAGAAGAATTTGTTGCTATTGTAAACGAAGAGATCAATAAAACATTAAAAGTATTTACAGTTTAACTTAAATTATAAAGTCATAGCAATAAGAAGCAACAGAGGTTACCAACCTCGCGTAGAAAAAAAAGATGCCCACAGAATAAATAGTCTTATTCGTGGTGTACAAGAAGTAAGACTTGTAGGAGAGAACATTGAGCCCGGAGTTTTTAAACTTTCGGAGGCTCTAAGATTAGCGGACCAATTTGAATTGGATCTTGTTGAGATTTCTCCTAATGCAGAACCACCGGTGTGCAAAATCATGGATTACAAGAAATTTGTTTACGAACAAAAGAAACGTGATAAAGTCTTAAAAGCGAAATCTACACAAGTTGTTGTGAAAGAAATCCGTTTTGGCCCACAGACCGATGAGCATGATTATGAGTTTAAGAGAAAGAACGCGGAAAAATTCTTGAAAGAAGGAGCGAAATTGAAAGCGTTTGTTTTCTTTAAAGGACGTTCGATTATCTATAAAGATCAAGGTCAAATCCTATTGTTGAGATTAGCGACAGATCTTGAAGAGTTTGGTAAAGTGGAAGCGATGCCAGTTCTGGAAGGAAAGAGAATGATTATGTTCATTGCTCCGAAGAAGAAAAAATAAGTCTTAAAGTCGAAAGTCATAAAGTCGAAAGTCATAAGCTGACTTTTAAACTTTTGCCTTTTAAACATTAAACTAAAAATAAGTAAGTAAGAATAAATTAAAACACTAGGAAAAAATGCCTAAAATGAAAACCAAATCTAGCGCCAAGAAACGTTTTAAAGTTACTGGTTCTGGAAAGATTAAAAGAAAGCATGCTTTTAAAAGTCACATCTTGACTAAAAAATCTAAAAAACGTAAATTAGCATTGACACACTCTGCGCTAGTTCACAAAACAGATATGAAAAGCATCAAACAACAATTAAGAATTATATAGTCAAGTCTTAAAGTTGTAAAGTCAAAGGTCTTAAAGACTTTCGACATTCAACATTAAAAACTTTTGACTAAATAATCTTTAGGTTAAAACAATTTAAAATAACCTTGGAGTATGGCTTTTAAGTTCTCTTGATTTAATTCGGGGCGCCTGCTACAAAAAAAACAATAAAATTATGCCAAGAGCGGTAAATTCAGTTGCTAAAAGAGCAAGAAGAAAAAAAATAATGAAGCAAGCCAAAGGTTTCTTTGGTAGACGTAAAAACGTTTGGACAGTTGCTAAGAACGCGGTGGAGAAAGCAATGTGCTACGCTTACCGTGACAGAAAAGTGAACAAAAGAAATTTCCGTGCATTATGGATTCAACGTATCAACGCTGGAGCTAGATTGGAAGGAATGTCTTATTCACAATTCATGGGTAAAGTAAAAGCTAACGGAATCGAATTGAACCGTAAAGTTCTTGCAGATTTAGCGATGAATCACCCTGAAGCTTTCAAAGCAGTACTTAATAAAGTAAAATAAACGTTTTATCAACTCAATTTAGATTACTTACTTATATAGAACCTCAATCGAAAGATTGGGGTTCTTTTATTTTAAAACCATTCGTTTTTCCATATTGTCCTTTTTTATAATGTACTTAGTTATGGATTTTAAGGGCTTTCCAGTTTCTGGGTGAAATCCGGGAATATTAAAAAGCTCTATCGCTCCATCACGTTTACAATACCAAACTAATGACTTATGATTCTTAAAGAAGCTTAACTTCCTATTTGAATCCAATTTATTCAACTTCATGATGTTTTGATCAATAGGAACAATCCACTCTAATTGACCGATTCCTAATTTATCATTGGCACAATCTACAACTATATAATGATTTCCCTCCCACTGCATGCATTCCTTTTTTGGAAATAAAAATCCTTTTACAGTATATCCCATAAAAAACAAGGATAGTACTACTGCACAAAATACCGCAGTCTCTTTACCAATCTTCACATCATTTCCTGTTAAAACGACTTTTTTAATCAATTTCCTTAAAGGAAAATTCTCATCAGCCACTTCCTCTTTCTCTAAACGGAATTACAGGAATTCCGGTATTATTATTCCACAAAAACAGCATTACTTTGCTCCAGAATTAGTTCCTGTTTTGAATTGCAGTAAAAACAAATGTAAAATCTAGTTCTAATAAAAGGGTTGTTAAACAGTATGGTACGTTTATTTGGGAAGTATAAATCATACCATTCTGTTTCAACACACTTCACTTCCCAAAAGGCAAAAGAACAAAGTTTTTAATGGCTCGCCTTCGCAGGCAAAGATTAGATTTCAATATCGGACAGTCCAATCTATGTTTAATTTTTAATTCCAAAAAATGAAAAGAATAATTATTATTACAACTAGTGCAGTTTGGGGTTTATTATTTGTGTCGTGTACGAATGATAATGAAGAAGTGGGAGAACGTTTCGGGAAACAAAAGAATTCTATACCATTAACAACGATTGACAGTTTGTCAACAGAGCTTGCCCTAGATATGAAACCGCTCCAATAAAACCACCTCCTAAAAAATAATCAGAGTATCAAAACATAATTTATTAACGATAAATCACTAAATTCGGGAAAAGTAATCTTTATGTTGCGTTCCCCGATTTTAATATTTCTATTCTCAATTTTTGTCTATTCTTGTCAAAATGATTTAAAAAATGAATCTGTCTCCAATAAAGAAAATAGCATTAATAAAAATGCCGTTCAGGCAGGCAAATTATTAGATACCGGCGATCAGTTCTTTGCCACTCAAAAATTTGATAGTGCTTTTCATTACCATAACCGTTCAAAAATACTCTATGAATTAGAAAAAGATAGTGCATCAGTAAGCTATAATTTAATTCAAATGGCACATAGCCAACAAACTTCTGGTGATTATCTTGGAAGTGAAAAAAATTTAATTGAAGCCTTATCCTTTACACAGCTAAACGCAACTTATAAATCAGCAGCATACAACCTTCTTGGTATTTCTTCAAAAGAACTTTTCAATTATGAAGATGCTTTGTATTATTACAGTAAAGCCATAACATTTACGAATGATTCGATAGGAAGAATTTCTTTAGAAAATAATATTGCCACAGTTTATATCAAAATGAAAAAATATGATTCTTCAATTAGAATACTGGAATCCATTTTGAAATCATCTGTTTTAAATACAATGAGTACAAGAAAAGCAAGAGTTCTAGACAATCTAGGCTACTGTTATTTTAAAACAAAACGCAATTCAGAAGGATTTAAATTAATGACAAAATCACTCTCCCTTAGAGAAAATTATAAAGATTTTTATGGAAGTATTGAAAGCCATTTACATCTAGCAGAATATTACCAAGGAATAAATTCTCATCATGCTAAGAAACACGCCAAAGAGGCTTACATAACAGCCACAAAACTCAACAGTATTGATGAGAGATTGAGGTCATTGTCCTTTTTAATATCAAATACTCTCGAAAAAAGCTCCAATAACTATGCTTCGGACTATATCCACCTTAATGATAGTATCACAAAAGTACGTAATAACGCTAGAGACCGGTTTATAAAAATCAAATACGATAGTGATCAAAATAGAGAAGAGAATCAAAATCTAAAAACACAAAAGGCAGAAAATGCACTTCTGTTAGAACAACAAAAAAACAGAAATCTATTATTATCCTTAGCAGTTGGAATTATAATTATGTCAAGTGTTTTTGTATATAGTTTTCAACTAGCCCAGAACAAAAGAGAAAAAATAAAAACATCTTACAATACCGAAATTAGAATTGCTAAGAAACTTCATGATGAATTGGCAAATGATGTATATCATACAATGGCTTTTGCAGAAACTCAAGATTTATCTACCAGCCAGAATAAAGAAATATTACTTACTAATCTGGATACTATTTATTCCCGAACACGAAACATATCCCGAGAAAACAGCACTATAGAAACAGGGCCATTATTTGTGTCGCATTTGAAAGAAATGATGTCTGGATTCATTATTGATACGGTAAACGTCTTGACTAATGGAATGGATTCTATTGATTGGTTAACAATAGAAAGTAACAAAAAAATTATCGTTTATCGTGTCCTTCAAGAATTACTGGTCAACATGAAAAAGCACAGTCAATGCAGTTTAGTTGTACTGACATTCAAAAAGAACGGCAACAAATTACAGATAGATTATACCGATAACGGGATTGGTGCAACATTAAAACAATTAAATTCAAAAAATGGACTTCAAAATATAGAAAACCGCATTCAAGCTATAAAAGGAACGATTACTTTTGACACTAAATTAGATAAAGGGTTTAGGGTGCATTTTATTTTTCCAATGTAATTCTAATTCACATGTTTCAGCAAGCTTTAAGTCCTACAGTAAAAACAATACAAGTAGTTAAAACACTAACAATAATTTAACTGATGCATAGGAACGAAAGCTTTTCTTATGCAACCATACTCTAAATTGCTTAGGCGATAGTTTCAATATTTTAATTAATTTATTATTTTCGGAAAATGATTCTAAAAAAGTTGCACACCATAGTTTATTCTTTGTCATTGTTATTCTTTTTAATACTCCACTCCTGTGAAAAAAAGACGCTAAACAATCCCCAGAAAAAAGACAATACAGCTGAAATTGATCGATTAATTGATCTAGGAGACAAATATTTTGAAAAATCAGAATATGATAGTTCCTATTATTATTTCAACAAAGCTAAATCAGCCTGTGATGAAAAAAAAGATGTTTCTAAAATAATCTATTCGATATCTAATTTAGCTACTATCCAACAAAACCAAGGAGACTATTCTGGCAGTGAAACTACAGCGATGGAGGCGATTCCTTTTTTAGAAAAAACTACGAATCCCAAATATAAATGGAATATTTATACAATATTAGGTAATAATTATTTATTTGCATACAATTATGAAAATGCTCTTTACTATTACAATAAAGCATTAAATTTAAAAACCGATGAACTCCGAAAATCAGATATAAAAAACAATATCGCCTTAACATATATGGAAATGGGAAATCATAGGCGTGCTATACAAATTCTATATCCATTAACTTTCAAAAAAGAAGTTTTAAACAATTCCGAATCATTTTCCAGAATAATTGATAATCTAGGTTATTCCTATTTTAAACTAGGAAATCCAATAGCAGTTGATTTTTTGAATCAATCTTTAAAAATAAAAACACAAGAAAAGGATGACTGGGGACTAATTTCAAGTTATTACAATCTTTCTGAGTATCATAAAAAAAACGATCTCAATTTGGGAAATAATTATGCCTTACTTGCCTATGAAAAAGCTACACAACTTAACAGCGTTGACTCAAGGTTGAATTGTCTAAAGTTACTAATACAAAACAGTCCAGGAAATAAGTCCAAAGAATATTCTTTGAAATACCTCCATATTAATGACAGTATTACTAAAGTGAGACAAAAGGCTAAGAATCAATTTGCTAAAATTAAATACGACTCCAAGAAAGAAAAAGAGGAAAATCTGAAACTAAAAGCCCAAAAAATACTTGAATCAGAACATCAAAAAAAGAGAAATTTGATATTATATTTAGTTGTGGGAATAATTACTGCAATAAGTATTTCTATAACCAACATATTATTAGCCAGAAATAGAAGAGAAAAGATTAAAGCTGCTTACAATACCGAAATTCGGATTTCTAAAAAACTTCACGATGAATTAGCTAACGATGTCTATCACACTATGGCTTTTGCAGAAACTCAAGATTTATCCACAAAACAGAATAAAGAAATATTGATTTCCAATCTAGACACCATTTATTCAAGGACACGAAACATATCCCGAGAGAATAATGCTATGGAAACTGGTCCTCTATTTATATCTGATTTGAAAGAAATGATGTCCGGTTTTACTACCCCAGAAGTAAATGTGATAACCAACGGAATGGATTCAATCAATTGGATAGCACTAGATAGTAACAAAAAAATTATCATTTATCGTGTTATACAAGAATTGCTGGTCAACATGAAAAAACACAGCAAATGCAGTTTAGTTGTTCTAACTTTTAAAAAAACAGGAAACAAATTACAAATTGAATACACTGATAATGGTGTCGGAGCAACATTAGAACAATTAAATTTAAAAAATGGCCTTCAAAATGTGGAAAACCGTATTCAGGCCATAAAAGGAATAATTACTTTTGACACTAAATCAGATAAAGGATTTAAAGTGCAATTTATTATTCCAATATAATACTCGATTCTATGTTCCAAAAAGTTTTAGTAGCCGAAGATTTAGACAGTATCAGTATAGCCGTTATTCAAGCACTAGAGGAAATTTCTATCTTGGAAATTCACCATGCCAAATACTGTGATGATGCTTTTTTAAAAATAAAAAAAGCACTACATGACAATCATCCCTATGACTTATTAATTAGTGATTTATCATTTAAACCAGACCATAGAGAGAATAGGCTGAACTCAGGGGAAGAACTAATTGAAGCAGTAAAAAAAGTACAACCTGATATCAAGGCAATAGTATTCTCTATAGAAGATAAATCTTTTAGAATAAAATCACTTTTCAATAACTTGGGAATTAATGCTTATGTATCTAAAGGAAGAGATAGCATTCCTGAGCTAAAGAAAGCAATTCAACGCATTTATAATAATGAAGAAATCAAGCCATCAGCTGAAATATCTCATGCTTTAAGAGACAAATCACTTTTTGAAATTGAATCCTATGACATTTCACTTTTAAAATCATTATCTAAAGGTTTAACACTTGAGGAGATTTCCTCGGAATTTAAAAATTCGGGAATAATTCCCAATGGCAACAGCAGTCTCGAAAAACGTATCAACAGATTAAAAGTATACTTCAAAGCCACCAATAATGTACATCTTATTGCCATTACCAAAGATTTAGGCTTAGTATAAGCTGAAAATTTTTCTCTCCAATAAAAAAACGATGCAATAATAGATAGTATCCGTTATATAAAATCAACAATTTAAAGTCTTAGTAATTGATTATTATTTTTATTTATAAAATAATAACCTCTTTTACGGTTTCCCGTAAAGAAATGGTTTCTAAAGACATTAGGTTTGGCTAATAAAACTTTAAATCATACAAAATGGCAGATTTCACGAGAGAAGACTTAGCATTTACTGGATATTCGCAAACAATCAATGCCAAAGATCATACTAAAACTATCGATGTCCTTGATAGGATTTATATTGATAAAACAGAAGAGTTTGAAGTAATTCATTTCTGCAATCAGTTTCTAAAGAAATATAAAGTTCCTCAAACCAAAGCAAGTTTTCAAAAAGCTGAAGGATTTTTACAGCATCCCTCTTTGGAAAATGAAATATATCGAACTCAATTATTCGACTGGATTGCAAGCAATTGGATAAAACTGTAATCATTATTTATTTCAATATACTAATTTGAGAATGTTTTACAAGCTACGAAAGCCCACATCCCATTTGGTATTTATTTATTTTAATGGTTTACGGTTTCCCGTAAAGGAATCTCTTTTATCAAACTTACTGTTGAGGAGGTAAAAATCTAAGTCCTTTTTAAAAAATAATTGAGGTCATGAAGAAAAACGAAACTATATCTGCTCTGAAGGTCCCAGAAAAAAAAGAGGAACTAATGCCCGACAAATGGGACGAAAAACTCAATGACTATGCTAATTACGTCAAAGAGTATCTCCTACATTATAAAAAATCTCTTAAAGGCAATACCGTTTCATTATCAAAATACCCCTATTTAAAAGTAAAATCTGACAGCATAAGCAAAAAACTGAATAAAGGAATAAAGAAAGCACTATTAACAAAAAAACAACGTGCAAAGGTTTTTAAAATTAGAGAAAAAATAGTGAAAAAATAGTGAAAGCATGTTGTAACTAATATATTATTTAAAATAAATGAAAAAAATTATAGTTGTAGGACTCTTGTTAATGATAGCATTATTCTCTTATACTTCAAAAAGACAACCAAAAAAACAAAGGGATATACCAAATAAATATGAGGTAAATGAAAAACAACTAATGATCAATAGAAACAATCATGATGAATCAATAGAAATCACAAAAGATATTTCGGAGAAACAGCGTCCAGTGAACCATTTTTTGGGACAACGAAAAGGAAAAGTTATCTACCCAAAAAACCATACTACTGTTCTTGAATAAAACAGTTTTTATTTTTCATACAAAATGAGGGGAACAGTAAAACACTATTTTTTAAGCACATAGTTTTACACAAATAAAGACTAAACCAATGAAATCAGTACTTATTTTAAAATCTAATTTATTATTTACAGCTCATATTACCATAATTATTTTCGGTTCTATGTGCATCATTTATTTAGTGTATAAAATTTGGAAAAGAAGATAATAATAAAGGGAAAATTTTTATCCTGTTTAGGTTAAAAAAGGAAGAATTCTTAACTGCCAAATTCAAAAGCAGAAAACTCCACAGTATAAATTTAAGAGTTATTTCACCAGTCTACAGTCAAATCAAATTTAGATAAAAACGAATAAAGAGAAAATAGACTAAATTCATAATTAAGTAGAAGTCCCTACAATTCTTCACCGATAATTTCCGTTATTGTGTAACTAAATAACTTTAAAACTCAATCTCCCACAAATTGAAACTCCAATTTTCCCTGATTCTGCTTATTTCTTGCCTTGGCTTTTCGCAAACCAGACTCCTTTCTTGGAACATCGAAAATCTGGGTAAATCGAAATCCGATGCAACTATAAACTATATCGCAAATACACTTCGTGATTATGACATCATTGCCATTCAAGAGGTTGTAGCTGGTTATGGCGGTGCTCAAGCAGTAGCCCGATTAGCAAGTGAACTCAATCGCAAAGGAGCTAAATGGGATTATGTAATTAGCGACCCAACCAGCAGCAGTGCATACAAAACAGAACGCTATGCCTTTATTTGGAAAACCAACAAATTAAAAAAGATTGGAAGGGCTTGGCTCGAAAAAAAATACCACCTAGAGATTGACAGAGAGCCCTATTTTTGCACGTTTCAATATGAAAACAAACAATTTACTGTCGTTAATTTTCATGCAATTACTAAAAAGAAACAACCTGAAACCGAAATAAAATACTTTAAGTTTTTACCCGAGGAATACCCTAGCTTGAATTTAATATTTACTGGTGATTTCAATTGTCCGCAATCACATACTGTATTCATTCCTTTGAAAAAAATGGGGTATCAATCTATTTTAGTCAATCAGAAAACTTCTTTGAAACAAGCCTGTAAAAATGGAAAATGTCTAGCGTCAGAATTTGACAATATGTATTACAAAACTTCAAAAATCAGTTCTATAAATTCGGGAATAATTTCTTTTCATAAAAACTTTAATTCATTAAAAGAAGCCCGAAAAATATCCGATCATATTCCTATTTGGTTTGAATTTTATTTAAATTAAATAAAACAAATAGCACACAGATTAAACGGATTCATACGAATTAAAAAAAAAATATTTGTCGTTTAATAGCTCAAAATAATAACTGTAGTACTTTCATATAGTATAATTAAAAAACCTGGTGAAAATTCATGGAATCTGTATCTAAATAACCCATATTAACACAAAAAGATTAATGGGGTCATAAATCAGCATAAATCTGTTCAATCCGTTTCATCCGTGTCCAATAAATTAATCGAAAACTTCAAAATTATCTCCATCAAAACTGGCAAAAACCATACTGGGATGCGAATCCTGATGAAACATATTTCCTTGATTATCGATAGCAATTGCACCCGCAAAACCATCATAAGGTTTTAATTCCTTAAACGTTTTAGTAAAGGCGTCTTGTAATGTGAACCCATCTGTAACACGAGTTACGATTTTGGCTGCTGTCGCATTACTCACAATGTCCTCACCTACCCCTGTCAAACTCACACCACAAAATGCATTGGCATAATTCCCTGCTACAGTGGCCGAATCAGATATGCGTCCCGGAATTTCAAAACCTTTTCCCCCTGTTGAAGTTGCTACAGCAATTTTTCCGTTTGTATCTAAAGCCACACAACCCACAGTGCCAGTTCCTAAGGATTTTAGCTTAGCTTCATATTCCGCTCGGCGTTGTGGAATCTCAGTAGAAAAAAATTCAAAACCGTTTTCTCTTGCAAAATTAGTTGCTTCACTTCCTCCAAGGACTCTGTCGTCATATTGCATTAATATTTGAGCAACCTGAACTGGGTTTTTAACATCTTCAATATTGATAACGCCACTCATCTTCTGGGTTTCTCCATCCATAATTGCGACGCTCATTCTAATTTTTCCGTCACTTTGTATTTGGGAACCAATCCCTGCATTAAACAATTCATCATCTTCCAAGAGTGAAACTGCATAAACAACGGTTTCTAATGCTGAATGTGTTTTTAAAAATGAATAGGAATCTTTTACAATTCGTTCCAGCGCATTTTGCTTGGCAACTTTTGTTTCGTGATTGGTCGATGATTCCGAGAAAAAACCACCGTGTATAATTAATTTCATATTATGGGTGTTTGGTATTGGGTAATGCATATTTGGACTAAAGCCTAAAACCAATACCCAAAACTTGAATTATAAGTAATGTGAAGATTCTATGTGCATCAAATGCGTTTCTAGATTATAGGTGTCAAATTTACTCATGACATGTGTCACTAAATGTGAAATTGATATCGGCTGTCCTAATTCAACTTTCGTCAAATTGGTGTCTTTTATTTCCCGACCATCAACCAAAATAACCAATCCGGATCCAATGGCTTCCATTTGGACATTATTGGTAATCAACAACCCCGTATCTTCACCAAGTCCTATTCCCAGCACTCTAGGATTACCAACAACCGCTTGAAAAAGCCGTCCAATTCTACCACGTTGTACAAAATGAGTATCGATTATAACACCGTCTATTAAACCTAATCCACTAGAAATTTTCACTTCCCCTTTTAATAAAGCTTCAGAGCTACTCCCTTGATAAATCATATTATTAGAAGCTGCGGCAGCTCCTGCAGAAGTTCCGGCATAAATAAATTCTTCATTATGGTATTTATCCAATAATATGTCATGAAACGGTGTTCCACCAAGAATGGACGTCAATCGCAATTGATCCCCTCCAGTAAACATAACGATATCGGCAGCTTTTAATCGAGCTAAAACGGTTTCATCGGCAGCTTGTTCGCGCCTTTCTATAATAAGTATATCTACATTTTTGGCATTCAAATACTCAAATGCTTTAACATATTCTGGACCAATTTCTTTTGGAATTACGGAGGCAGTTGTAATAACTTCTATTCGGGAATTTTCTTTGTGTTTTGATTCGTCTAATATCCTTTTTAAAATCCCAGTTTCAAAAAAATTTAAATTGCTAGTTGCATTTTTATCTAAATCGGTTTCAGTAAAACTTCCTTTATCGACCGCACCTCCTATTATTATTAGTTTTCCTAGTATATTCATTTTGTAAAAATAACCAAAAAGATAAAAAAAGCCATTGAACTATCTCTTTTTTTTAAATTATAACAACCTCAATAAGTATTGTTTATTTTTAAGGCAATAAATTTTGATTCCTATTTTTAAAAAACTACTTTAGTTAAATTATATACTTTTTTTAAAAAACTATCTAAAATACCTGTCTTTTTTTCAAAGTTAGAATCTATCAAATTTAAAATCAATTCATTACATATCCATTTTTCAGTTCAAAAAATAACATTCCCGTTTTTATGAAAATAATTAAAGTTCAAGCCCTTCGTGGACCTAATATTTGGAGTATCCAAAGAAAAAAATTAATCCAAATGCGATTGGATTTGGAGGAAATGGAACAATTTCCAACTAATAAAATTGAAGGATTTAAAGAACGCATTGAAGCCATGTTTCCTACTATGATTGAGCATCGTTGTTCAGAAGGCTGTCGTGGTGGTTTTTTTTCCAGAGTGGAACGCGGTACTTGGATGGGACATGTAATTGAACATATTGCACTAGAAATTCAATCTTTGGCGGGAATGGAAACCGGCTTTGGAAGAACTAGAGAAACCAAAACTCCTGGAACTTATAATGTAGTCTTTAGTTATACCGAAGAAAATGTGGGGCTTTTTGCAGCAGAATCGTCTGTTGCCATTGCAGAAGCGTTAATTGCAGGAACAGACTATGACTTGAATGCCGACTTACAGAAAATGCGTGAAATACGAGAGCGTGTTCGTCTAGGACCTAGTACTGGAAGTATTGTAGAAGAAGCCGTTTCCAGAAATATTCCTTGGATACGATTAGGAACAAATTCTTTGGTTCAACTAGGATACGGAATCAATCAAATGCGTTTTCAGGCAACAATCACCTGCAAAACAAGCAGCATTGCAGTGGACATTGCCTGTAATAAAGAACTTACTAAAAAAATGTTGGATATGGCATCCATTCCTGTTGCCAGTGGAAGCATTTGTGTAGACGAAGACGACTTGGCTGAGACCATAAAAAAAATTGGCTATCCAATCGTATTAAAACCATTGGATGGAAATCATGGAAAAGGAGCTTCAATCAATGTAACTAATTGGGAAGATGCAGTTTCAGGCTTGGCTTTCGCCAAAGAATACAGCAAACGAATCATTGTAGAGAAATTTATTACCGGATTCGACTTTAGAATATTGGTGATTGATAATAAATTAGTTGCTGCTGCCAAACGAGTTCCTGCTCACGTAATAGGAAATGGAACTGACACTCTTCAGCAATTAATTGAAACCACAAATCTGGATCCAAGAAGAGGTTATGGTCATGAAAATGTACTGACACAAATAGATGTTGATAGAGATACCGAAGATTTATTGGAAAAACTAGGCTACACATTAGAAACCATTCCGAGAATTGGTGAAATTGTATTCCTAAAATCTACCGCAAACTTAAGTACTGGCGGAACTTCTGTAGATGTTACCGATATGTTGCACCCTGAAAATATATTTCTTGCCGAAAGAATTTCAAGAGTAATAGGACTTGATGTGTGTGGTGTTGATATTATGGCCGAGAATTTAACGCAACCCTTGAAGGAAAATGGCGGCGTAATTCTGGAAGTCAATGCGGCTCCTGGATTTAGAATGCACCTTGCTCCTTCAGAAGGATTGCCAAGAAACGTTGCCTCGCCAGTAATTGATATGTTATACCCACCGGGAAAATCCTGTCGCATTCCTATAATTGCTGTTACAGGAACCAATGGAAAAACGACCACTACCCGACTTTTGGCACACATTGTAAAAAATAATGGATTCAAAGTGGGATTCACCACATCAGATGGGATTTATATTCAAAACCATATGATGGAAAAAGGCGATACTACAGGACCTATCAGTGCTGAATACGTTTTGAGAGATCCAACGGTGGAATTTGCCGTTTTAGAAACTGCCAGAGGCGGAATCCTGCGCTCCGGTTTGGGCTTTAGTCTTTGTGATATTGGAATTATTACTAATATACAGGAAGATCATTTGGGTTTAAGTGACATTCACACGTTAGATGATTTGGCTAGAGTAAAAGCGACCGTTGTCAAAAGTATCAAGAAAAATGGCTGGGCGGTTTTAAACGGAGACGATGAACATTGTGTAAAAATAGGCCAAGATTTGAATTGTAATGTCGCTTATTTTAGTTTAAGCGAAGACAGTGCCTTCATCAAAAAACTTTGTGCCGAAGGCAAAACGGTAGCCGTATATGAAAACGGATACATTACCATTAAAAAAGGAGAATGGAAAATACGGATTGAACGCGCCACTCACGTTCCGTTAACATTAGGCGGTAAAGCAAAATTCATGATTGCCAATGTACTGGCGGCAACATTAGCCAGCTATTTATGGGGATTTAAAACCGAAGATATCAGCTTGTCGTTACAAACTTTTATTCCTAGTGCCGCACAAACTCCGGGTCGTATGAATATTTTTGAGTTCAAAAAATTCAAAGTACTGATTGATTTTGCCCACAATGCTTCCGGATATAAAGGAGTTGAAGAGTATTTACAAAGTGTTGAGGCTACAAAAAAAATAGGAATTATTGCCGGTGTGGGTGACAGACGTGATGAGGACATTCGAGAATGTGCAAATATAGCCGCCCGAATGTTTGACCATATTATCATTCGCCAAGAAAAATACCTAAGAGGAAGAACCGAAGATGAAATCATTAATTTAATCCTTGACGGTATAAAAACATCCGGTAAAACAGTAACCTATGAAATTATCCCTAAGGAAACTGAAGCCATAAAACACGCCATAAATTGTGCCGAAGAAGGAAGTTTCATCACCGCATTAAGTGATGTAGTGACTAATGCCATTGATATTGTACAAGAATATTTAGACAAAGAAAACGAACACGGAATCGTGTAATTTTTTCAGGAGCTAATCCTGCTGTCCGTTATATCTTTCTCTGCCTCAAAAGGCAAAGAAAGGATGTCACTGCCATCAGGGCTAAAAACACAAAAGCCAATCGATTGCGATTGGCTTTTATTTTATACTACGTTTTTAGTTTTTTCTTTTTTGCTGCCGGAAACAATACATTATTCAGAATCAAACGATACCCCGGCGAATTAGGATGCAAATCCAGAACCGTTGGCGGATCACCCACTTGATGCTGAAAATCTTCTGGATCATGCCCTCCATAAAACGTAAACATTCCCTTTCCTTTTTGACCATGAATGTATCGCGCTTCACCATTAACCTCACAAGTACCCATCACCAGAATATTCGATTTAATTAAAGGAATATCAAATGCTGTGGTTTGTCCCATAAATCCTTTTACTAATTGCGTATGATTTTGACACAACATACTAGGAATTGGATCCCATTTTGCCGAAAATTCCATTAAAGTAAAATAATCTTTCTCCATAGGAACTCTTCGTTTTGAAGTCATATCAATATCTGAAAATTCATATTGCTCCGGTCTTCTTTCTAAAATAAAATCTTTGAAAGCAAATGAATTGCTGTAATTCATTTTAGATTGATAATTTCCTTCACTGGGATCTCCATCAAACATGGCTTCACAAATATCTACACCATCGGCTGCCAACGCAATATCAAAACTATCCGTTGCTGAACACATGGCAAACATAAATCCACCTCCTATGACAAAATCCCTAATTTTTTTAGCGACAGCGCCTTTTTCTTGAGAGACTTTAGGGAATCCCAATTTACTTGCCAGTGCTTCTGCCTCTTTCTTTTGCTCAATATACCAAGGTGTATTTTTATAAGCACCATAAAATTTACCGTACTGTCCCGAAAAATCCTCATGATGCAGGTGCAACCAGTCATAGAGTAACAATTGATCACTCAAAACCTCTTCATCATAAATGGGTGTAAAAGGAATTTCTGCATAAGTCAAAACCATAGTCACCGCATCGTCCCAAGGTTGTTTCCCTTTTGGAGTATAAACAGCAATTTTAGGTGCTTTTTCCAATACAACAGATTCCATATTTTGGGAAGGACTGGATATTTCATTCAAGATTGTCACTGCATCACCATCGGAAATAACTTCAAAACTCACTCCTCTAATTTGACATTCCTTGCGAATTTCCTCCACATCAGGCAATAAAAAAGAACCTCCACGATAGTTGAGCAACCAACTGGCTTTATAATTTTTATCTAAACACCAATATGTAATGCCGTATGCTTTAAGATGATTTTGCTGACTCGTTTCATCCATTGGCAACAAAATAAAAGAAGCTTTTGCTGTTATTGTCAGCAAAAAAATAAGAATATATAGCAATGGTTTCGACATCGATTTTTAATTTTTATACACCAAAGATAGAAAGTAAGCGATTCAAATACATAAAATTTAACTATTAAATCAACTCCTAAAATAATTTTAGAAATAAAACACGTAAAAATACGTATAGCCAAACAATTTCCTATTCCTAAATTTGCAGGTATCCCCTAATCGACTAAGATGAAAAATTTAATAATGAATTCACCAGAAAAAAACAGCCCCGACAATATTAATAATCTTATTAAAAATGTTGTAATCGTCCTATTAATAATACTCATCATTACTTTCTATGTCTTGTGTTATCAACTTCTTTTCAATTAATATCCTTTTAAGTCATAAATACAATACCCCATTAATGTGAAAAATTATTACACCACTTTATCAGAAGATATTCTTTCTGTTGCAAAATCAGGGAAAGATACACTCCCCTTGCGGAGACAACTTTTTTACATAAGACAAGCAAAACTTGAAAAAAGTTTAAATACGGATGATTTTAAAAAAACTTTTTGGCTAAATATTTACAATGCTTTTTACCTTATCTCCTTAAAAGAAACAAAACAAGGAAAAGAAATTTTCAATCTGAAAAGGATCAAAATTGCACGCGCAGTATTTTCATTAAATGATATTGAACACGGTATTTTAAGAAAATACAAATTTAGAATTGGTTTTGGATATATTACGAATCCATTCTACTCTAATTTTATAAAAACCTTAGCCGTAAGCAAAGTCGATTACAGAATCCATTTTGCATTGAGAAGTATTAATTTGGAGAAAAAAACTATTGATTATTTCGATTGTGAAAAAATTGAGAAACAACTTACTACAGTTACCAAAGATTTTATTTGTCTAGAAACTGAATTTGACAGTGAGTCTAAAACAATTAGAGCTCCCGATTTTTTATTCTTCTATTTGAGAGATTTTGGTGGAAAAAAATCCGTAAAAAAATTAATCGAAACAATTTTTGAAAAAGATTTAAAGGAATACAAACTCCAATTTAAACTCCATAAAAGATCAGAAAAATTACTTAGGGTTTCTTGATGCAAACATTCAAAAAAATTAACTTCACAATTCCTTTATAGCATTAATCATTCAGTAACATCAATTCGTTCTGAACGGCATAAACTACTAAACCGGCAATATTTCTGGATTCGGTTTTCAGCAATAAATTATTCCTATGTCCTTCTACAGTTCTTGGACTTATATAAAGTTGCGCTGCAATTTCCACCGTACTTTTTTGAATACAAATAAGTTTAAGCACTTCAATCTCCCGTGGACTAAGAAAGTTGCTATCAAAATTACTCTTGGTCTTTTTTTTTGTCAATACATCAGACTGAATGATTTTCAGGACATAATCCGTGTAATAAAATCCTTTTGAAGCGACTTCTTTTATTGTTGTCAGTAATTCTTGAGGAGTTGTATTCTTTATCAGATACGAAACAGCACCTACATCGATCATATTAGCCACGAAAGATTTAGAATCATAACTGGTCAGCGCAATGATTTTTAGTTCTGGAAATTCCTTTCGGATTATCTTTGTTGCTTCAACCCCATTTATCACGGGCATTTTTAAATCCATGATGATAATATCAGGATGATTGTTTTTATTTTTTTGGAGGAAAGAAATTAGTTCATCCCCATTAGAAGCTTCAAAAATAATTTCAATATTTGTTTCGCGGCCCAATAAAAAACAAATTCCTTTTCTAAAAAGAATTTCATCATCTACTACTATTATTTTTATAGTTTTATTCATTAATTAAAAATTAAAAACTACTGAGATTCCTTTGTTGATTGATGATTCCAAGGTCATTTTACCGTTTAAAAAAGCGATTCTGCTTTCTATATTTTTCATTCCAAGACCTTTTTGATTTTCATTATTTTTCATTTCAAAACCAATTCCGTCATCCGTATAAAAACACCAATTCTTTTCTTTCTTATTTTCAAAAACAATCGAAATAAGGGATGCTTTTCCATGACGCAATGAATTATTCATCAACTCTTGTAAAATCCTAAATACATGTAAATGTTTATCATTGTCTATGATATCAAACATAGTTTTATTTTCATAATTTACTTTTACCGCTTTGGAACTGCTAAATTCCAAACACAATTCCTCAACACCGGCATGCAATCCAAATTTATCTAAAACAGGCGGTAACAAACCGTGAGCAATTTTTCTTGAATTATCTAGTGCTTTGGTGCTAAGATTAATAATATTGGTCGTGATTTCAACTACCTCATTTTCGGTTAAATTAGGCGTGGTAAGCAAATGACTGTTCAAAGAAACTATATTGAGTTTAGAACTAATATCATCATGCAAATCCTGGGCAATACGCTTGCGTTCTTCTTCTTGAGTAATAATGACAGCGCTTAAAAGTTCTTTTTGATACTGAATTTCTAAATCTTTTTTTTCTAATTCTTTCTGAATAATTTTCTTTCTTGAAAAATAGAAAAACAATACCAAAACCAATCCCATTAAAAGAAAAGCGACACAACTATAAATTACAATTTCAATTATTTCACTTTCTTGTATTACTTTCATAAAGTAGTAATTATTGTTTTTTTAGAAAAACTTTTTTTCCATTCAAATAAAATGAAAAACTGATAAATGATGTACAAAAAAGCATTTAAAATCCATGGTACTAAATTTAATTTTGGACTCAGTGAAGACATTAAATTACCAACGAGAAATAATATCGTACTGCCAAATAAATACATTAATATCCCGATATTAATATAATAATACTCTTTTTTTTCATTTAACAAATTATAAAAATGAAAGGTTGTGAATATGATAATCAAAAACGAAGTAATAAAAATCTCAAACAAATTAAATTTAAAAAATAAGTTTGGGCTAATTGAATATTGAATTCCTAATGCCAGTAAACATAAAACAACGCTCATTATAATTATTTTTTTTTGATACTCTTTCTTTAAAAGAGTCCAGTAAAAAAAACTTAAAAGAATAAATTGTCCGATAAAGTAGAAATGAGACAAATATAAATTTTGAAAATGAAAACTGATCAAAATTTTAGAAGCCATCTGGATAATAAATATTACACCTAAATAACACGCAAAAATCTTAAAAGCTTTTTGTTGTTTTCTAAATCCAATACTAAAAAGAATTAAATTAAATATTAGAAGTATATTCCCAATATTTGCAAGTAGGATTAACATGTAGGTTGGTTATTTAAACATTGGACTCTCAGGATCACATGCCGTAGGACAAGGCTGTGTAAAATCATAAATATCATCTGGCTGGGCTGTCGTATTTTCAACACCAACGCTAATCATATCTACATAAATTTTAGTTACAGGATCGTATTTTGTACCTACAATCATTAATTTCTCCACACCTTCATCATTTATCCCAATGTAAGCTCTTACAGCATCTACATCTTCTCTTAATACTTCCAACAAATCTATTTTTGGAATTAAAAAAGCATGTAATTCATGGTGTTTGTTGTAATTCCCTTCTTGTTTAGACCAACGTTTTGCCCATTTTTGTGCTGTTTTTAAAGGAATTGCATTTACAATTTTTGTCTGTTTATGGTTTTCTGGAGTAGTTTCTTGTGACATAGGATTTGGGTTTTGGTCAACTGTATTTTTAAAATTAAAAGTCGTTAGCTAAACTACTACTTTTTATTGTTTTAACAAAACACATCCTATGTATTGCCAAATTAAAAGAGCCTAAATCATCTATATTTGATTCAGGCTTTTTAATTTTATATTCTAAAAACGATAGCTAACTTGTTTCTTTTTCTAAAACGGAACATCACTGTCATCATCCGGATCATTCAAATTGCTTCCAAAAGCGTCATTCGCAGATGGTAAATTTTTAGTGATAAAAGGATTGTCCTCTTGATTCATGCTCGATGGTAAATCATCATATCCACCGCTGAAATCTTCCAGATTATCAAATTTCCCCAGATGTCCAATAAACTTTAACCGAACGTTTTCTATACTACCATTACGGTGTTTGGCAATCATTATTTCTGCCTGTCCGGCAGTTGGCGAGGCTTCATCATCATCCCACTCGTCAATTTTGTAATATTCAGGACGGTATAAAAACGATACAATATCAGCATCTTGCTCAATCGCCCCCGATTCCCGAAGGTCAGAAAGCAAAGGTCTTTTACTGGAACCACGGGTTTCTACCGCACGCGATAATTGAGAAAGAGCAATAACCGGAACATTTAATTCCTTTGCTAATGCTTTTAAGTTTCTGGAAATCGTAGAAATCTCCTGCTCTCTATTTCCTCCTCCTTTTCCGTTTCCGCCTGCAGTCATCAATTGCAAATAATCGACAATGATAATTCGGATACCATGTTGCGAAACCAAACGCCTTGCTTTAGCCCTTAAATCGAAAATAGACAATGAAGGGGTATCATCAATAAACAAAGGTGCTTTCTCTAAATTTTTAACTTTGGTACTTAATTGTTCCCATTCGTGTTTTTCCAGTTTTCCGGTACGCAATTTCTCTGATGACAAGCCTGTCTCCGATGAAATAAGACGCGTAATCAACTGAACTGATGCCATCTCCAAGGAAAACAAGGCAACCGGCATTCCGTAATCGATTGCCATATTTCGTGCCATCGACAATACAAATGCGGTCTTACCCATTGCTGGCCTTGCCGCTATAATAATTAAATCACTTGGTTGCCAGCCCGAAGTAATCTTGTCTAATTTATCAAAACCTGTCGCAACACCACTCAGTCCTTCTTGGCCCGCAATTTCCTCGATTCTTTTCTTGGCTTGCAAAACTAAACTTTGAGCCGTTTCGGAACTACGTTTAATGTTCCCTTGTGTTACTTCGTATAATTTGGATTCGGCTCTGTCCAATAAATCAAAAACATCTGTTGTTTCATCATAGGATTCTTCGATAATTTCTGAAGATATTCGAATTAAACTACGCTGAATAAATTTTTGCAAAATGATTCTGGAGTGGAATTCAATATGTGCCGAAGAGGAAATCTTTTGCGTCAGCTGAATTAAATAAAAATCACCGCCTGCCAAATCTAATTTTGCATTTTTTTTAAGTTGGGCAGAAACGGTTAATAAGTCAATAGGCTGTGTTTCTGTAAACAGCTGGACAATAGCTTCAAAAATATGTTTGTGTGCATCTTTATAAAAAGCATCAGGCTGTAAAATGTCAATCACATCATCTACTCCTTTTTTATCAATCATCATGGCACCCAGCACTGCCTCTTCTAAATCGAGAACCTGAGGAGGCAATTTCCCTTTTTCTAAGCTTATAATTGTTGTTTTATCCACCTTTACAGGGTTTATATTTCTGAAGTTTTCCATAGAGCGAAAGTAGCAAAAATTAAAAAAATATTGCCATTGAGTTGTTACAAATAATTGTTCATAAGTAACTATTTTTTGTTTATAACCAAAAAAAAATCCGAAACGGCGAGGCTTCGGATTAAAGATTAATTTGTAAGATTTTACTCTTTATATTCGCCCATTTTACTGTATTTATCCATTCTTTGGGCTATTAATTCTTCTGTTGATAAGTCTTTCAACTCATTAAAACCTTTCATTATATATTGCTCCACCGTTTTGAAAGCTGTCGCTCTATCATAGTGTGCTCCACCTAAAGGTTCCGGGATGATATCATCAACTAATTTTTGTTTTTTCATGTCAGCAGAAGTCAATTTTAATGCTTCGGCCGCTTGTTCTTTGTATTCCCAGCTTTTCCATAAAATAGAAGAACACGATTCTGGTGAAATAACAGAATACCACGTATTTTCCATCATGTACACTTTGTCACCCACACCTATTCCTAATGCTCCTCCAGAAGCTCCTTCACCAACAATTACTGTGATAATAGGCACTTTCAAACGAATCATTTCAAATATGTTTCTGGCAATCGCCTCCCCTTGTCCGCGTTCCTCTGCTTCCAATCCCGGATAAGCTCCCGGAGTGTCGATCAAAGTCAAAACAGGAATGCCGAATTTCTCTGCCATTTTCATTAATCGCAACGCTTTTCTATATCCTTCAGGATTTGCCATTCCGAAATTACGGAACTGACGTGTCTTGGTGTTAAATCCTTTTTGTTGCCCCACAATCATAAACGACTGTCCATCAATTTTACCTAAACCACCAATCATGGCTTTGTCGTCTTTAAAACCTCTGTCGCCAAAAAGTTCCAGAAAAGTTTCACCGCATAAAGCACGCACGTGATCCATTGTGTAAGGACGGCTTGGATGTCTTGATAGTTGTACCCGTTGCCAAGCTGTCAAGTTTTTATAAATATACCTTTTAGTTTCTTCTAACTTTTTGTTGATTTGCTTGCAAGTATTCGTTACATCAACATCCGATTCTTGACCAATAATAAGACATTTGTCTAACTGTTCTTCTAGTTCTTTTATTGGAAGCTCAAAATCTAAATATTCCATAGGATTTTTGCGTTTTTGTTTTTATTTGGAACCGCAAATATAAAATTTTAAATCGTTCAAAAAGGTAAATTTTATATTTATGTGTAAAAGTTTGCTTCTCAAAACATTGAGAAAGTTATTCTTATTTGTCCTTTTGATAGTGTTTTATAACTCCGTTCAGGATTACGGTGATTACAATTATTAGTGCTCCGATGTAAAACTCAAAGCTCATTTTCTCTTTTCCGCCAAGGATGAAATAGGCCAAAACAATCCCGTAGACCGGCTCTAAATTTGTAGTCAGCATTACGGTATAAGGGGTTAGTTTCCGCATAACTTTTACAGACGCGGTAAACGCATAAGCCGTACAAATAGAAGCCAAAATCAGTATTAAAATCCAATTATTAGCTGTCAGTATAAAAAAGTCCTCGGTGAATTTTTGTTGGAACAAAAAGTAAATCGTAATAAAGAAAACACCTGCCAGAAATTCGTAAAAAGCAATTACTGATGGTTCGTGTTTTTCTATCAATTTTCCATTCATCAGCGTAAACAAAACACCTAGTATAATCGATGCCAAAGCGTATAGCATTCCGTCCAAATAGTTAATTTCGACCTTCATAATCAATGCCAGACCAGCGATAATGATGAGGCCAAAAAATACTTCGTACCACAATACTTTTCGACCATAAAAAACAGGTTCCAAAATGGAAGCAAAAAACGCTCCCAGCGAAAAGACGGATAGTGTTATGGAAACATTGGAAACATGAATCGCTTTGAAGAAAAAGATCCAATGCAAGGCTATCAATAATCCCACAAAAATCAATTTGAAAAACGATTTTAAAGGAATTTTAAAGGATATCTTTTTGAATGCAATAAACAAAGCTAAAAACAGCCCTGCAAAAAACATGCGGTACCACACTAAAGCATCCGCCGTTATCGTGATTAAAGCGCCTAAAATAGCGGTAAAACCCCAAATGAAAACGATCAAATGAAGGTTTAAATAACTTTTTAATTTATCGTTTTGCATTTCGTAACAAATAAATGGCTAAAATTCCAAAAGCAATATTAGGCAACCAAACGGCTAACATGGGTGGAATACTCGATTTTTCGGCCAATACGCCGAAGATTTTATCAAAAAATACAAAGGCAAAAGCCAATGCAATTCCTATGGCTAAATTAGTTCCCATTCCGCCTCTTCGTTTCATGGCCGAAACGGCAACGGCAATAATGGTAAGAATAAATGCCGATACCGGAACGCTATATTTTTTATACAAAACCACCAAATACACATTAATATTAGAAGACCCTCGCTCCCGTTCTTTTTTAATAAAGGCATTCAATTTCCCTAAACTTAAGGTTTCTGCAATGTAAACCACCGGCGTTAAATCTTCCAAATCAAAAGTAAAAACAGCCTTTTTTTCAGGTGACTTTTCAATCTTATCATTGAGTTCCCCTACCGTTCTTTTGGTATAATCATACATGGTGTAGGTGCTGTCCTTCGGGTTCCATTTTATTCTGGTAGCGGTAATTTTATGAACTAACTTCTGGTTTTTAAACTTTTCAAGCGAGAAATTAAAAGCTGTTTTAGACTCTGTATTAAAACTATTGACATAGATAAATTCATCATCACTAATTTGTCTGTAAACGTCCGTATTATCTCCCCGCATGGCTTCTTTACCGCCACCTTTCAAGTACGTATACCTAAAATTATTGAACCCTTCACTGGCTGCCGGAACCACGAAGAACCCCATTAGCAATACAAAAACGGAAACAATGGAAGCTCCAATTATGTAAGGTCTTAAAAAGCGCGTAAATGAAATTCCGGAACTTAAAATAGCAATAATCTCCGTATCATTTGCCAGTTTTGAGGTAAACCAAATCACCGATAAAAACAAAAATATCGGGAACAGGGAATTCGCAAAATAAACCGTAAAGTTGTAGTAGTACAGTGCAATCTCAATAAACGGAACTTTATTTTCCAGCATTTTATTGATTTTCTCTGATACGTCAACAACGATTCCTATGGGGATAAACAACAACAGCATCACCGCAAATGTGGCTAAATATCTTTTTAGGATGTATCTGTCTATTATTGTTAACATAAAGTGTATTCGGTTAATCGTTGATTTGGTTATTCGATTAAACAAATAACCGAATTAACAAATTTACAAACGTTGGTTCATATTCTTCACCATCATTTCTTTCCACGGTCTGAAATCGCCCGCTAAGATATGTTTTCTGGCTTCACGAACCAACCACATATAAAACCCAAGATTGTGTATCGTAGCAATTTGTTTCCCTAGGTATTCGTTGGCAGCAAAAAGGTGACGCAAATACGCTTTTGTATATTCAGTATCCACGTAAGTAATTCCCATTTCGTCAATTGGCGAAAAATCATCTTCCCACTTTTTGTTTTTGATGTTTATTGTACCATTTGCTGTAAATAACATTCCGTTTCTGGCGTTACGCGTAGGCATCACACAGTCAAACATGTCAATTCCAAGGGCAATATTCTCCAAAATATTGATCGGAGTTCCCACGCCCATCAGGTAACGCGGTTTGTCTTCCGGTAGGATTTCACAAACAATTTCGGTCATCGCATACATTTCTTCGGCAGGTTCCCCTACTGAAAGTCCGCCAATTGCATTTCCTTGTTGATTGGAATTCGCAATATATTCGGCCGATTGTTGGCGTAAATCTTTGTAACAACTTCCTTGAACAATGGGAAAAAATGTTTGTTCGTATCCGTATTTAAAAGGCTGCGTGTCTAAATGATTGATGCAACGGTCTAACCAGCGGTGCGTCATTTTCATGGAACGTTTTGCGTAGTTATAATCACAAGGATACGGCGTACACTCATCAAAAGCCATGATAATATCGGCACCAATGGTACGCTGAATTTCCATCACATTCTCCGGCGTAAAAAAGTGGTATGAACCGTCAATGTGCGATTTGAACTTCACTCCTTCTTCCTTGATTTTTCTATTTGCCGAAAGTGAATACACCTGGTATCCACCGGAATCCGTCAAAATATTACGATCCCAGTTCATGAATTTATGCAAACCGCCTGCTTTTTCCAAGATTTCGGTTTGTGGTCTCAAGTATAAATGGTAGGTATTTCCCAAGATAATATCTGGGTTTATATCTTCTTTCAATTCGCGTTGATGCACCCCTTTCACCGAACCTACGGTTCCTACAGGCATAAAAATTGGAGTTTCAATCACACCGTGATCAGTGGTAACAGTTCCCGCTCTGGCTTTGGACTGCGGATCTTTTTTTAATAAATCAAACTTCATAGTAACGTATTTCACCCGATTGTTCGGCTGGCAAAGATAGGTTAATTTGAAATCTACATCAAAAAAATGTTTTTCATCTCTTAAAGGAAAAAAGCAGCTTCCTGACAACCAAAATTGAAATACTTTTTAGGAAGAAAATTAGATAATTTAAAAATTTAATTACCATTTGGGAAATCATTTTGGGCGTGCCCTAAAAAGGTCGGGCTATTCGTTGCAATCTTTTATTTCGCTACGCTTCATAAAAGGATTTCCACTGCTATCCCTCACGCAAATGAATGGTAACGACAACTAAAATAGTCCTATTTAAATTCAGCAATAATCCTGCAAACTAAAAGCCAATTTTACGGTTTGTAAGAAAATTTTAATAAATTTGAAGAAGTATAAAGAGAAAAAAACTTCACAAAACTGCCATTGTTTGGGTGTATGTATTAATTTTTTTTAGTATGTACTAGCTGTCAGAAAGTTTGTTAAAATTATATAAAATGGAAAAAAACAATATCGATTTTAGCTGGTTTAAAAAATTAAATACTGCGAATATTTACCCAAGCATTAATCCAAATCTACAATCTTTATTTAAAGACCCAGAACTAACACAAAAGGAAATTCTTAACTTCTTGAAAGAAAGCAACCAAAAACAATTTGAGGTAGCAGAATTACAATCTAAAACAGCTGAAAAACAGTTTGTTAACAACAAAAGATTAACAATAATCGCGTTGATTTTTGCTTTTATTTCTATTATCCCAATAATTCTAGAAAATATTCCAATATTTCAAACAAAAAATACGTTGAGAATAGATATGAATTAGAAAACAAAATATTATTTCAATCAAACGCTATCCCTGAAAATCAAGTAAAAATTTTAAAATTACAAAACGACATAATTTTAGAAAAGCTAAAAAATAAAAATTAGAAATAATTAGAAATATTAAAAATTTCACCCTTAATGTCCGACTGCGCTAACAATTAGGGTAAATACGGGCAATCTAGATTCCTCTTTTTTTTGTATTTTTCTACGGTATTTAACAAACTTCATTTTGAAATGGCAGCAACCTTTTTTACAACACAAGCAGCATTTAGAGAATGGTTAGAAGAAAATCACAAAATAGAAACCGAACTACTCGTTGGTTTCTATAAAGTGAGTAGCGCCATACCTTCCATGACTTGGTCGCAATCCGTAGATCAAGCACTTTGCTTTGGCTGGATAGACGGTGTTCGAAAATCAATTGATACTGAAAGTTACAGCATCCGTTTTACGCCTCGAAGAAGCAGCAGTATTTGGAGTGCCATCAACATCAAGAAAGTGGAGGAACTCACTAAAGCCAAGCTAATGACCCCTGAAGGACAAAAAGCATTTGATTTACGAACAGAGAGCAAATCCAGAATTTATTCTCACGAAAAAGAACTGGTTGCTCTTGCCCCAAATTACGAAAGCCAATTTAAAACGAACCCATTAGCTTGGGACTTTTTTAATGCACAAGCTTCTTCCTACAAAAAGGTAATGATACATTGGATAATGACAGCAAAACAAGAAAAGACCAGACTGTCAAGGCTTGAGAAAACAATGCAAATCAGTGAACAACAAAAACGAATGCAATAAAAAGTAAAGTACCAAACCGCTAACCAACCAATATGTTACAATTCAACCGCACCTATTTTGCTATTACAGTTTTACTTTTTCTCTTAGAAATAGCCATCGCCTTGTTTGTTCATGACAACTTTATAAGACCTTATTTAGGAGATTTTTTAGTGGTTATGCTACTCTATTGTTTTCTAAAATCATTTTTAAAGGTGTCGGTTTGGGTTGCCGCAGGTTTTGTGTTGTTCTTTTCATTTGCTATCGAAATCGCACAATATTTTAATGCAGTTGAAAAACTAGGCTTACAGCACTACAAAATCGCTAAAATAGTTCTTGGAAATTCTTTTGCCTGGATGGATTTACTTGCCTACATTCTTGGTGTTTTAGCCGTAATTAGCATTGAAAAATTCACTATAAAACGAGAGAATAAAATACAATAACAACTTTGGGCTATTGTTAAAATAAGCTATTCTATACAGCAAATTCTTGCAAAAATATCTTACGTTTGTAAGAGCACTATACTAAAAACTTTAAATTATGATTCAAAAACTGTTCTCCCCAACTTCTTGGACCGTCAATGCAACTGATTGGGCTTCGCTTATTTTACGATTAACACTAGGTTTGTTGATGTTAAGTCATGGCATCCCAAAATTGATGAAGTTATTGAATGGCACAATGGAATTTGGTGATCCAATAGGCATTGGTGCTCCGGCGTCATTGACTTTGACTGTTTTTGCCGAGGTTGTATGCTCTTTATTTATTGTAATCGGATTATGGACCAGACTGGCGTTGATTCCGCTAATTATTACAATGGCGGTGGCCGTGTTTATTGTTCATATTAATGATGATCTGGGAACAATGGAAGCTGGATTAATGTATTTACTTTGCTATTGTGCCCTATTTTTATTGGGAAGCGGTACCTATTCAATGGATGCAGTTTTGAAAAGAAAAGCACTTTAAAAAATCATTGCATCTAAAAACGTACTAAAACAAGTTGTGTTTTACGCCAACTTATTTTAGGACGTTATCCATTTCAAAACGGATATAATTATTCTAATAATTTTTCACTGTAATAAGCAATTTCATTCATTTTTAGATATTCCATGAAAGCGGAGACAATTGAAGAGCTGACTACAACTACAATTGCCAGTATTGTTGCTTCAATAATTGGGATTCCTCTGGCCATAATTACTGTAAAAGTCATTAAAGATTATTCTGAAATTGAACCTTTACTTTATCAATTGAGGGATGAGGAAAAAGAAGTAAAAATGATACCAGATACTGACTTACAACCATTAAAAAATTAGTTTCTCGTATAAAAAGCCTAAATAACAGCACGAATGATTCCCGAAAACCTAATTGAGACTAAAGAGTTTGTTTTTAATACATGTGGTTTTGAACTCCGAAATCTTGAAATAGAAAAAGAAAGCGCTGAATATAGTGCCTGTAAATTTGACCTTGACTCGATTAAAATACTCTTTCGTGTTGCCAAAATTACGCCTACAAAGATTGGGCAATTTGTCACTTTTTGGAAGAGAAGTGAAAATGGACCAATCGAGCCTTATGCGGTTTCAGACGAGATTGATTTTTTTGTTATAAATACTAAAAGCAACGATAAATTTGGTCAATTTATATTTCCAAAAACGGTGCTTTGCCAACAAGCAATCATCAGTACCAACTTAAAAGAAGGAAAACGAGGAATCCGGGTGTATCCGCCTTGGGACTTAACAGTAAGCAAACAAGCGCAAAAAACCCAAAAATGGCAACTGGAATATTTTTTAGAAATTCCTTTGAATAAATGCGTAAATTTAGATAGAGCGAAACAGCTATATGCTATCATAAATTAATAATCTTTAAAAATAATATAATGGAAGTAGCAAAAATAATTAAGGAAAAACTGGGTACAATAGTCGATGTGCGTTCCTATGATGAGTTTATGGGCGGGCATGTTGCTGGTTCCATAAATATTCCTTTGAATGAGATACCACATAGAATGCAGGAAATACAAGAACTTAAACCGCCACTAATTCTTTGTTGCGCATCGGGAAATAGAAGTGGCCAGGCACAAGTGTTTCTAACGGCACATGGAATCGAATCTTACAATGGCGGTTCTTGGCTGGATGTGAATTATCATCAGTCGCAATAGCTTTAAAAAAGACAATCTAACAGCATTACAAAACTATAATTAGAAAGTTAATTTCTTAAAAAATCATACATTTCGTGTTTACAATTAGTTAATTAACAATTGATTACATTTTAATATGTTTAATTTTATCCTACTTAAAAAAATTAAGTAATGAGTTTGTTTGAGAGAATAGCACATCTAATATTCCTCATAAAAAATTAATCTAAAAAACTACTGTTATGAGAACTGAAATGAGTAAAAACGAAAATAATAAAGGAGCTGTACAAGCAAATGCAGCACATGGATTGAGAGATTTATTTGAAGTTGGATTGAAAGATATTTATTGGGCCGAGAAAGTATTGACTAAAACTTTGCCTAAAATGGTAAAAAATGCCTCATCGCCAGAATTAGTAAACACTTTAAAAAAACAGTTAAGCGAGACACAAGAACATGTTTCTCGTCTGGAAAAAATATTTGAAGTAACAAGTATTGCGCCAACAGCAAAAAAATGTGATGCCATGCAAGGGATATTGAAAGAAACTAATGGTCTTATCCGTGAAACCGACATTGGTATGGTGCGTGATGCCGGAATTATTGCGGCTGATCAAAAGGTAAAGCATTACGAAATTACAACCTATGGCACTTTACATGCTTTTGCTAAAACTTTAGGCGAAGACAAAGCCGCAAATTTATTAGCTATGAGTCTTGATGATGAGAAAAAAATGGATTCCGCATTAACTGGAATTGCTTTATCATCTATCAATAATCAAGCACACAGAGCGGATGCAATTACGAACACTTAACTATAATTATAATTGGATAATTTACAAATATTATTTGTTTCTCCATTCACAAAAAAGCCCGCCAAATGCGGGCTTTTTTGTGAATGATACAAACTTATCCCGGTAAGTTTATTCAACTTAAATTCTAACGAAAACTTCTATCAAATATTCCTAAAAACTTTTGCGGTAACCCTAAATAAAAATTACATTTGCAATAGTTTAACTTTTACACATAAAATGAAGCCTAACACACAACAATTAAACGATTTAACAATCCAAGTCAGAAGAGATATTCTTCGAATGGTACACGCTGTCAACTCAGGTCACCCAGGTGGTTCTCTAGGTTGTACTGAATTTCTAGTAACCTTATACCAAAATATAATGGAACGCAAAGAAGGTTTTGATATGGACGGTATTGGAGAAGATCTTTTCTTCCTTTCTAACGGACATATTTCTCCTGTTTTTTACAGCGTTTTAGCAAGAAGCGGTTATTTCCCGGTATCGGAATTAGCAACTTTCCGTTTGATCAATTCAAGATTACAAGGTCACCCAACTACTCATGATGGTTTACCTGGAGTGAGAATTGCGTCAGGTTCTCTTGGACAAGGATTATCCGTAGCGATTGGTGCTGCTCAAGCTAAAAAATTAAATGGTGACAATCATATAATTTATACGCTTCACGGAGATGGTGAATTACAAGAAGGTCAAAACTGGGAAGCAATTATGTATGCTTCCGCAAAAAAAGTAGACAATCTTATCGCTACAATCGATTTAAACGGAAAACAAATTGACGGAACTACTGATGAAGTTTTAGCAATGGGAAGTATCCGCGCTAAATTTGAAGCTTTTGATTGGGATGTTTTAGAAATTGAAAAAGGAAATAATATCGAAGCTATTATTGCTGGAATGAACGATGCAAAATCAAGAACTGGAAAAGGAAAACCAGTTTGTGTGTTGTTGCATACTGAAATGGGTAATGGTGTAGATTTTATGATGTATAGCCATGCTTGGCACGGTAAAGCGCCAAATGATACGCAACTTGAAATTGCTTTAGGTCAAAATTATACTGAGGGCGAAAGCGATTACTAGAAAGTGTTCAGATCTCAGTAATTAGTGTTCAGTAGAATACTGCTAAAAATCTAAATTGAAAAATGAAAAAATATACAAATACAGGAAGTAAAGATACGCGTTCAGGTTTTGGAGCGGGAATGACTGAATTAGGTCAAAAGAATGAAAATGTGGTAGCACTTTGTGCGGATTTAATAGGTTCGTTAAAATTTGACGATTTCAAGAAAAATCACCCGGAACGTTTTTTCCAAATTGGGATTGCTGAAGCCAACATGATTGGAATTGCAGCGGGTTTAACCATTGGAGGAAAAATTCCTTTCACAGGAACTTTCGCTAATTTTTCTACAGGAAGAGTGTACGATCAAATTCGTCAATCTGTTGCTTATTCTGAAAAAAATGTGAAAATTTGTGCTTCACACGCAGGATTAACTTTAGGGGAAGATGGGGCAACACACCAAATTCTTGAAGATATTGGATTAATGAAAATGTTACCGGGAATGACTGTAATCAATACGTGTGATTACAATCAAACTAAAGCGGCGACATTAGCGATTGCAGATTACCATGGCCCAGTTTACTTGCGTTTTGGTCGTCCGGTTGTTCCTAACTTCATGCCCTCTGATGAGCCTTTCGTAGTTGGAAAAGCGATTGTTTTAAGCGAAGGTTCGGATGTAACAATTGTTGCTACAGGACATTTAGTTTGGGAAGCGCTAATTGCTGCTGAAGCTTTGGAAGCAAAAGGTATTTCTGCCGAAGTAATCAATATTCACACCATTAAACCATTGGATGAAGAAGCGATTTTGAAATCATTGGCAAAAACAAAATGTATCGTTACTGCTGAAGAGCATAATATTCTTGGTGGTCTTGGCGAAAGCATTTCCAGAGTATTAGCATTGAACAGTCCGGCTCCACAAGAGTTTGTAGCTGTAAATGACAGTTTTGGAGAATCTGGAACACCAGAACAATTAATGGAAAAATACAAATTGAACAATCAAGCGATTGTTGAAGCTGTAGAAAGAGTAATGAAAAGAAAATAAACATTTTATGTTACACCAAAAAAAATCCAGTTCAATAGAACTGGATTTTTTTTGACTTGTATTTTTTTAATTGCACTTCACTAAATGTCTTTTTATCCTCGCTGGATCAGTGGTATTTCCATCACAACCAGGAATAACTGCAAATGGAATCAAAACACCATTAGCACCAGTAATTTCTGTTCTGGTACTCACACCGTCACCATCATCGTCAGTATCTAAAAAATTAGGAATGCCATCTCCATCAGAATCATCAGGATTCACAACACCCTTTGCTAAAACGCGCATGTAACCATCACCGTTTAGATCTTCTTGAAAATTCATAATTCCATCACCATCAGAATCAATTCTATTCACTTCAAATAATTTAAAACTAAAAACTAAAGGAGCATAAGCTGGAATACTAGCATTTCCTGCATTGTAATATCCAAGTCCTGATGGAAGAAACATAATTCCTGCTCCAAAATCATTATAGGAAATCGTACCATCAGGATTTGAAGTATAAGTTCCTGCTTTAAACTCCGGAAACGTTTCACCCCATCCTGTTATTGTACTTAATAAACTTAAGAATTGTTGTGGATTCCTAACTTGTTCAAATTGAGTTGCAGTTAAGGTTTCTACTTCAACTACTTTTTGACGAGATAAATAATCTCCTTTGTAGGCAGACAATACCCCGTCAATATTAGACGGTCGCGCTCCTGCTCCTTCTCTTAACACTAAATAATACAACTTATACGTTATATCATGCAGTTTAACCTCTTTGCTTAAAAGTTTAGGAAAAGTGGTGCTATTCAAATAAGAATAAATAGACTGTTGTGTTCCGCCAGATGGAATTTTAGTGTAAGTAACATCTTGATCATCTGAAAAACCAGGGTGACTGAGAACTGTTATAGAAAAGGTTTTTAAATATTCTTCAATGTCCGTTAAATCAGTAGCATATTGTACTGCATAGTCCCTTGGTGGTGTAATTTCTGCACCATTATCATCCTTTGAACATGAAAATAAAGAGACGGTTGTAATTAATAGAAAAAAATAATACTTAAATTTGTTCATTATAGCTGAATTTTTAAGTGCGCAAGATACAATATTGATTGATTTTTGTAAACTATTTAACTCCGATTTTAGAAAATTTATGAGAATAGATAAATATTTATGGTGCATGCGGTACTACAAAACCCGAAATATGGTTACTGAAGCCTGTAAAAAGAATCATGTAACTGTAAACGGCCTTGTTGCCAAGCCTTCGAAGGAAGTTTTTGCTACTGATAAAATCACGTTTCGGAAAGACCAAATTACTCAAATCATAACCGTTCTGGATATCCCAGAGAACCGTGTTGGAGCTAAATTGGTGGATATTTATAGACGAAACGACACTCCAGCAGAGGCTTATCAACATTTAGAGCTTTTAAAATTATCCAAAGAACATTATCGAAAAAATGGTACCGGAAGACCTACCAAAAAAGATAGAAGAGACATTGATGAATTTGGAAATGAAATAATTACTGATGGCGATACCGAATAAAAAACAGGAATTACTGTTTTAATCTAAGATACTAATTGGCTGCAGCTTTAAACAATAATCTAAAATAATGAGCAAAAATATCATTTTAACGAAACAAGAGATAGAGCATAAAATAAAAAGAATTGCTTACCAAATCTATGAAACCTTCGTAGATGAAGAAGAAATTGTAATTGCCGGAATTGCCACTAACGGTTTTATATTTGCAAAAAAAATAGCATTGGCGCTGGAAACAATATCAGCTATTAAGGTTTCCCTTTGCGAAGTGCAAATAAACAAACAAAATCCACAATTACCAATTCACACCTCCTTACCAAAAGAACAATACGCTAATAAAGGCTTAGTTCTGGTTGACGACGTATTGAACTCAGGAACTACATTAATTTACGCAGTAAGACATTTTATAGACGTCCCGCTAAAGAAATTCAAAACAGCTGTTCTAGTAGACAGAAATCACAAAAAGTATCCAGTAAAAGCCGATTTTAAAGGAATTTCTCTTTCAACCTCATTATTGGAGCACGTACAAGTTGTTTTTGATGAAAACAATGATAGTTATGCGTATTTAAGCTAAAATAGCAACAATATCCAAAACAGTCTGATCAATGGTTTTATCATCAACTACCACTTTATAGTGAGCCTGGTTGTAATAAAAACTTCGGTCAAAAAGATGTTTTGCTATAAACTCTTTCATCTCAGCGTCACTTTTATTTGCAATAAGAGGACGCTTACTTTTATTAAGGCTTAATCTATTGAACAAAGTATCTATTGAAGCTTTGAGATAAACTGACACCACATTATCCCCTTTTAATAACTCATGATTATTTGCATAACACGGCGTTCCTCCACCTAAACCTATAATTAATTGTTCCGGCATATTCAATAATTCGATAAAAACTTCGTGTTCTAGTTTTCTAAAATAAATTTCTCCGTGCTTTTCAAAAATGGCATTTATGGATAAATTTACTTTCTCTTCAATCTTTTTATCCAAATCCACGAAAGGAAATTCGATAATTTTCGACAACTTATTTGCAATTGTGGACTTACCACAACCCATATAACCTAATAATATAATTTTTTTCATCTGAATAAAACCTTACAAATTAAGGTGTTGAGTAATTTTGTTTAAAAAAGACAAATTTATAATAAAATTGCTTGGAAAACTCCAAAAAAAGTCCTTATATTTGCACCCGCATTCAAGGAAAGAATTTGACTCGATAGCTCAGTTGGTAGAGCACATCACTTTTAATGATGGGGTCCTGGGTTCGAGCCCCAGTCGGGTCACAAATTTGTGATCAACACATAATTTCCTTGATGCATTGACTCGATAGCTCAGTTGGTAGAGCACATCACTTTTAATGATGGGGTCCTGGGTTCGAGCCCCAGTCGGGTCACAAAAGGTCGAGTAATTTTATTACTTGGCCTTTTCTTTTTTAAGGCCACGTGGAGAAACGGTAGACTTGCCAGCTTGAGGGGCTGGTGCTCGCAAGGGCGTGTGGGTTCAAATCCCACCGTGGTCACTTTTAGAACAAAAATAAAATCCTAACTACTTATTTATTAAGCTATTAGGATTTTTTAATTTTAAATCTGTATTATTTCTGTATTTTAATGTTTTGCAAGCTTGTTTTTTTGTTATTTTTCTTCTATCAACTAAATTCAAATTATAATCTATTTTACTTAATTCAAATATAGTGGTTTGCAGAAAAGATTGTATTAATTATTAAACTGTGCTTCGTTAATGTTTTTTGAAGAGAATGTTGATTTTCGATTTTTATCATATTTGGCAACGACTATGTCTAATGAAAGCTCGAAATAAGGAAGAAATTTTTTGCCGTCAGAGCTTTTTTCAATGTTAAAATCAAGCTGATTACTACCGATTTCATATTGGGCATTTCTCATAAATTTGCCATAACATTGATTGTCTACTATTTTTTGCCTCCAATCTTTACCATAAGCAATTTTTAAATAATAAATCCCTTCCGGTATATTTCTCAAATGATATGTTTCATTATTTCGAATGTATATTATTCTTACGCAAATATCATCATTACTATTACTTCCTTTCTTCATTAGTTTAAGAACTACATCGGTATTTGAACCTACTTTAACTTGTAGATAGTTATCCATTTTATAGTCAAATTTCGGGTCTATGTTTTCACATTCAGGAGTTTGCCCACTTTTGTATTCTTTTTTATTCCAACCGTTATCAGGATTAATTATTAGCATTTGTGAAAAAACATAACCTTCGTTTTCATCAAACTCGATTTTCCACCATCCATTTTCATTTTTTTCAATTACACTGACTTTTTCATTTTGATATAAAGTATTTATAATATCATATTCTTTTCCTGCACCACTTCTTACATTTAGTTTGTTTGATGAAACTAAATATTGGTCATTTTCCTGTCCTGAAACTATTGTAAAAGCAAATAGGAATAAAATTAATGTAATTGTTTTTTTCATTTTTAGTTATTATTTTTAAATTTAAGTTCTCCAGAATTGGGTCTAACAACATTTTTTTGCTCATTTAATTGATGGTCTGCATTTACATTTCCGGTTGTTGTTATTTCATTTCGATTTATTAACCAAATTATTATTACTATGACAATAAAAATCATAAGGTTGTAATTGAAAAAAGGTTTTTCAGTAATTGGGGCTTTATACTCTTGCCGATTTGTTGCTTGTTCATTTTGAGTTTTTTTTGAACGAAATTCTTCTTTGTATTTTACATCATATTCAATTTTTTTTTCTTTGTTTGAAAGTGTTTCGTAGGCATTTAAAATAATTTTGAAATTTTGTTCTGAATCGGCTGAACCATTATTCTTGTCAGGATGGTAAATTTTTGCCAGTTTCCGAAAAGCTTTTTTTATTTCAGCTTCATTTGCTTTGTTTTCAATTTTTAATATTTTATGATAATTTATCAACTTGTTTAAATTTTATTAATTATTAAAAATGAATTGGCACACTAAATAATCAGTTGATACCAATAGTTTATCATTAGTTTTAAATCTTTAGTAAACAAAGCTAATTTGTGAAAAACTCAATTCCTTACGGTTTTCCACATTGCGTGTTTATTTATATTAATTCTTAATAACTTATTGATTTTTAATTACATAATGGAGTTATTTTAATGTTCACGGCGTTCATGTTGTTCAAGGTATGAACAGTATGAACATCGTGAACACTAACTTTACAGTTTTAAATATTTGTTTACTGCACCCAATGAAATTCCCATCTCGGAAGATATAGCCCTTTGGCTTTTGCCCTCCTGACTTAACTCTTTTACTCGTGAAATAATATTGCTTTTGTCTTTCTCTGTATATTGCTTTAGGTGTTCACGTTCATTTCCCAGACTAACAAACTCAAATTGTAAAAAATTATACTCTTTACTTATTTGACAAACGCAAACATTGTCAGCGTCAAAAACCTGTTCACAATTTCGCTGTTTTATTTGCTTTATGTAGCGGATTTGCTTGTCCTGGTTGCTCTCTCCAATAGTAAACGAACTATCGCAAAAATTCATTAACATCTTACTTCCTTGTAAATCGTTCTTGGTTATAGGTTTCGATAAATCCCTCTTTGGCGTGTGTGCCAATATTAAAATTGAAAGGAAATATTTAGTTTTCAATTCCTTCAGCTTTTTCATTAACGGCAAAGCTTCCCTTGCTTTCTCGTTGTCGCTTTTCAAGTAAGTAATGTTATCAATTATCAATACTCTTGAGTTGGAACTTAATATACCTTTCTCAATCGATAGTATAAGATAGTCATCAAATGTTACATCTTTTGGCAACTCTAAATCGGGGTTTATTTCAACCCTTAAGAAATTGTCATCGAAGTCGTAATTATCTGTATAATCTTTAGAATATCTATTTTGGAACTGCTTGTCTGATAGTTCAAAATCAAAGTATAAAACGGGCTGTTTTTCGGTTTCGATAGCGAAGCTTTTTATTTGTTCTCCTTTGCTTATACTATTTCCAATTTGAACCGCTAAAATGGATTTCCCCAAATTTGTGTCTGCAAATAAAATACATAATTCTCCCTCATACCATAACTGACTAAAAAGCATTTTCGGAATAGGTCTGCTCTTTGCTTCTTCAATCCATTGGTTGGCTGTTTTTATAGTAAACAAACCGTGTTTCGCTTCCGTTAGATTAACCGTTCTTTCTATTGTCACACTATTTACAGCTTTATCAATTGCCTTGCTTAAATCGATTTTTTTTGGTGTTTTAGTTTCTATCATCAAATAGATTTAATTGATTTATATCTGACTTTTTAAGTCGCTCAAATTCTGCGGGGTTGGTGCTTAAAAACTGTACGTATTCGCCGGTATAGTCACATTGAAACTTATCCGACGAAGCCACTAAATTATAATTGTTTTCGAGTTCAACTTTATACCGAGTTCCTGCTTCAACAGGAATGATTAAAGCCTTACAAATCGCATTGTTAGAAGTCGTCACATATTTCAGCCCTAAGTAATAGCGTTTCAATTCGGGCAATTTTAAGATAGTTTCAAAAGCAAGGTTCGAACTTTCTATAATTTCTTTACGAATTAACAATACTGCATCCTTATTTTTCATCGTAACAGATTATTAGCGTTAATACGTACTATCAAACTAATAAGCAAATCATCATGAATCGGTTCGCATGGTTTCAGCCCTTTTAAAAGGAATTTTAATTGCCTTTGACAGTTATTTAGCTTATCTTCGCTTTGGTCTTTTAAAGCGGTGTCGGAGGTGTTTAGTATCTCTTTCATCGCTTTATTTTTTTAAAGGTGTGATAGTTGCCAGTAATTCGCTCCTTTTATAATAGCATTTATTTGCGAATTTGTAAACGATTATTTTTCCTTTGTTCTGCCACCTCCATAGACTCGATGCATCAATTTGAAGGAAGTCTAAAACTTGCTCCCTACTCATTAAATCATCGTTGGCGGTTTGCGTGTTCTGGTTTTTTTGAAAGTCTTTGAGTTTCATGTCAAATACGTTTCCGATTAAGTCCGTCAATTGCTCGGTGCTTAAATTTTGAAGTAAGATTGAATTTGTGTTCATTTTTGCTAATTTTTTTTGAATTATGTTTAGCAAAAATATTGATATTTAAAATCTAATGCATTGATTTGCAATTGTTTATAGTTGTCTCAATTGTCTGAACAACTACAAACAATTATTATTCTGGAAAATTCCACTTAATTCAGATTTTACAGTTTTGTAATCATTATCATTTAAAAAATATGGGTCTTGTATCTTCACTCCACTTGGTTCAAAATGTCTATCGATTCCCGATGTTCTTATATTTTTAATTCCTTTTAATAATAAAACAAAATGCTTACGGCTTTTTGTTCTACTGCTCATGCTATAACTGATAATTTTATATTCTTGATGCAGTAAGTATATCAGAAAAGCCATTTCTTTATCATTATACTCTTTGCATTTTTCTTGAATACTATTTATTATTTTAATATTTATTTTATCAATAAAAAAATCTTTAAATACTGTTTGGGCTTTTATTTTATCCGATTTGTTAATTACAATTTGCGAAGGAGTTTCGAGTTCTGATTTTTTGGTTTCTAAAAACGAAATTATTTTAGGAAAAATCAATCTTGTTTGTTTTATTTTTTTTTCAATCACTATTTTTGATTCGGATGTACGGGACGTTTCCACAATATCTTTGTAAATTTTATAATAATAGTCATCATTTTCATCTGCAAAAATGAAATCATACACTTCTTGAGATATGGTAAACGACTTTAAATTTATTCCAAATTCAACCCTCCAGAATCTATTAAATATTTTATCTATTGGAAAATTCACTAATTTCAAACAGATGTTATAGTTTTCAATTTCGTTAATAATAAAGTCAATTTCTTCAATTTCGTCGTATTCTAAAAAATATTTTTCCCATAATGAAGTGTATTTTTCGTGATATTCTTTAAAGGAATAAATTATTTCTTTGTCCATTTGCCTGTATTTTATATTTTGAACTTATTTAAACCCGTTAGGCATAATCAAATGATTTGATTTTAATTATTCCTAACGGGTTTATCTAGTTGTTAATTAATTGACTCGTTGAGATTAGATAGTGAATTTTCCTCTCTAAATATTTTGATTAATTTCTTTCTAGCACTAACTGTATGAACCGTATTATCAAGGCAATAAATTTGATCATCTGTTAAACCGGCAATCTCACTATTTATTTTTTTTAATTCCTTTTTGAGTTTTTCATATTGCTCAACGTTCGTAACTGTTTTTAAAATCTCTTTTTGAATTTGATTTAGATTGCTCAAGGTTTTGTGTTTTTTAGGTTATTTATTATTATTGTTATTTCTTTTTTTGGCTGCTTTATTCGCTCTGCGTTCCCGCATATTTTCTAGGGATTGTTCTATTTTAGAAAGTTTCTTCGGTTTTACTGTCGGAGCAATAATAAACTGTATCGGTTCTATTTGAGCCAAAATCGATTTTAGAAATTCTACTTGTTGCTCATTAAGTTTAACTGTATATTCCATATTGTTTTTTCTTTATAAATTATTAAAGATTAATATTAAGGTAGGAGGTTATCTATCATTTTACGTCCATCTTTTAACAAATGGAAACGTAAATTAAAGAGAGGGGTGGGTCTAGATTTCGATTTCGATTCCGAAATCTTTTTAAACTTTGCCCTGTTGCTCTTGCTTTACCTCATTAGGCACATTAAATACACTATTCATATCTAATCAATTTGTACCGTTTGACAATCAAAGTAAAAACACATAGATTATCTAAATTTAATTATAGGTCATGAGCACTTTGTTTTACCGTTACGCAATACTTTTATTGTTTTTGTCGATTCGTTGTTGTCTAGGGTTCTATTATTAATTTTGCTTTACCTTTTTTTTATCATTGATTTTACGGAAACTCGTATTTTTAAGACCCTAAAAATAGTTAGTGATTTCCATTGCTAAATCTTTATTACTTTTCCCTATGTAATTCAGAAACATTACCTCGGTGCTGTGGCCGGTTACATAGATTAAATAAGTAGTTGGAATAGTTCCGTAAAAGTTGGAGGCGAAAGATCTTCTTCCGATATGAGAGGATACCAAGTCACATTTTCTGTACTCTTTGGTTACTTTTCTATAAATTTTAGGTTCGTTTTCGTCGTCGTTTTCAACTTCAATTTTTTTACTTCCAATTACGGTTTGAGTAATTTCAGCAAGTTCACAAACTACTTTGATGTAGTCATTATACTTTTGGTCTGAAATAGCATAAGGAAAGTTGCCGTTTCTTTTGGCGAGTATCTCTATAACTTTCGGGTGCAATGGCAAAGTCATAATCTTACCCGTTTTCTTTTGTGTAAATTCAATCAAACTTTTACCATTTTCAACACGTATCATTTCTTTGGTAAACCTCATAAAATCGGAAATTCTTTGAGCCGTGTAGCAGGAAATAATTAACCAGTCTTTTGCGTTTTCTAAACTCTCTGTTAATTTGGATTTCTCTATATTTTCTATTACTTTAATCTCTTCAAAGGTTAAGAAGATATTAGAGGCTTTCTCCCGTGGAAAACTCAATTTATCGAGTTCCAAACTTGTTTCAATTCCTTTGCTTTTTGCATCAATACAAATCGTTTTAACCTCAGCAAAATCTCTTTGTGTAGTTATTCTACTGTATTTCTCACTTTCGCAATAATCCGAAAATTCAAGCTTAAATCTTTTGTTTACGTCTTTTATTAAAATCGGTTTGTTTCTATAAGTTTGGAATCGCTCTAGCTTCTTTTTAAGTACATTAATTTTTCTAATTAAAACTATACTAGGATAATTTTCTTTGTACTTAATATAGTAGTCTACGTACTCAATCAGGTTATTAGGAACTATCTCTATCGGCTTTTCAATTTGTGGATTATAATAATGATTAATTTGAGTTTGTAACCAATCTTTTAATATCTCCTCCGGAGTTGTCATATTGAAACAGTCAATAATAAAATTATCAAGAGCATTAGATAAATTATTTACACGTGTTTGTTCATTGCTTATATCAACATTACCCTTGCTTTTTATTTTACGCTGCTTTGTCCAAAATTCTTTTGTAACTTCAATTTGAGTTTTTGCAGTCCAAATGTAGTTTGTTATTTTATCGGCTGCTTTATGTGTATGCTGAAGCCTAACTTCAAGTTTCGCTTTGCTTCTTACTGAACGATATAAAAAATGCACGGTTGCCATTTGTATTATATTAAGATTTCATAATACAATAATACATAAATCTGTATTATAAAATACAATTTAATGCAATTATTTACTTTTAATTGCAATTATTAAATTTATTAAAAACCTGTTAAGTATTGATTTTATTAATATATTTAAAAATACAAGAATGTAATTGATTTCAAACGATTGCACAAAAGTATTCCCACCGTGGTCACTTTTAAGATTAAAAACATTACCCAACCCCCGCAAAAAAAGGAGTTGGGTTTTTTTATGCTTTATTAAAACTAGACAATTCAATATGAAATTCTTTTTCTAATTTTTCTAAAAAAAAACTTCTAGAAACTGCTTTTTTATTAAAAATAGCTAAAAAAAGGAGTATATCTAAAATTTTCAAAGGGTACAATATAGAATTGTCTAATTGAAGTATAAATGTAATCCGGAATCCTAAAACCGGAAGATAAATCCAAATGGCACGAACATTCCCCAATATATTTTTTCGAATTCTCTTACTCCCTTAATTTAATTGCCAAGTCAACTCTCGGAGGTTCCTTAAAATTTTCTCTGTACTTCTTTGGTCCGCCGGCCTAAAAACATACAGTGTTGCAGACATGATAGAAATCGTACCTAACTAACAACTACACTTTTTTTAACCACTTAACCGGCACAAATCATCGACATTCGTTAACCATAGCTTAAACTCCTTTCGAATCCCAGCAACCCAAAATTGATTTCATTTGTAGCAACTACAAAAAGAATGAAAACAACACTATTGCTATTATCGGATACAGAACTACAAAAAAAACTGCAGCGCCACGATTCACTAGCCTTTGAAGTCTTGTTTGACCGATATTGGAAAAGATTGTATTGCTTTGCTTTTAAAATCTATAAAGAAGAAGTCATTTGCGAAGATATTGTTCAGGAAATATTTATCAGTCTCTGGGAAAAATCTACCAATACCACCATTAAAAATTTAGAAGGCTACTTACTCCGAGCTGTCAAATACAAAGTCGCCAATCACATTCGGGATTTAAAATTCGATTCCGGACATCTTGAAATACTCCAAAACATTCCACATCCTTCTAAAACGGACAAACATTTAGTATACCAAGAATTTGAAGCCGGAATTTTTCGAGAAATCAAAAAATTGCCTCCCAGAAGTCAGGAAGTATTAATTCTTAGCCGATTGGAACATTACACCAATATTGAAATAGCTCAAAAATTAGGCTTATCGGTCCGCACGGTAGAAAAGCATATCAGCGATGCTTTGAAATTGCTTAAAATGAAGATTGATCCCTATCAATTTTCGGTTTTTATTACGGGAATGTTGCTGCAATGTTAATCTGCTTCCACTTTTGTTAACAAATCTTTAAGACTAGATTTTTTACTACGCAAAAAGAATACAAGCGGGTACTTATAGTAAAAAGACCCATTTTGCAAAAAGAAGACTTCATCACATTAGCCCAAAAATATGCCCAAAATAAATGTTCCTTATCCGAAAAAGAAGCCGTAGAAACCTTCTTCTTAAAACAAACGGAAAAAGAGCAAAACACTATAATCCTTTCTTTAACCGAAGAAAAAAGGAATGCAATACTGCATAAAATAAATAGTGAAATTAATAAGCCTAAAGGAAAACTTCGATCTTTATATTTTAAAACAGCTACAATAGCAGCAATTGTGCTTGTTTTGCTTGGAATTTCTTTCTTGACAACCCAATCAACACGTAAAAATCTCATAACCCAATCCGCTACAAAAGGGGAAATAAAAACACTCTCTCTGCCTGATGGAAGTCAGCTAATACTAAATGCTAACAGTAGCGTCACCTACTCGACTGACTTCATTGACAACCGAAAACTAATCCTCAAAGGAGAAGCGTATTTTAAAGTCGTAAAAAATCCCAGCAGTCCCTTTATCGTCAAAACAGAACAATTTGAAACTAAAGTTTTAGGCACTTCTTTTACGATTAAGGCTTATAAAAATCATCCTAACCAAATAAGCGTTCTCACAGGTCAGGTTGAAGTGAATTCGACAAAAAAAACCCATTGGAAATTAATTCTTACCAAAAACCAACAACTTCACTTTTCAAAATCAATACTTCCTGTTCTTTCAGAAGATACGAAAGAAGATTTTTTGGCTTGGACCAAAAACAGAATGATTTTTAAAAATTCAACTCTTGGTGAAGTGGCAGAAACATTAGAAAACAAATTCGATGTCTCTATACTTTTTGATTCTAATGATTTACGTGAACTCCGAATATCCGGGAAGTTTAAAGAGGAAAACTTGTCCACTATCCTCCAAAGTATTGCAGTGGTAAAACAACTTAAAATAGATTTTATAACCCCAAACAAAATTCATATAAGAGTAAAAAATCAAGATTCAAAACTATGAAGATTCACAAATAAGAGGATTCCTCTTGAACTAAAACAAAAAATATTAAAAAACTATTCTGATGAATTTTAAAATCCAATTTCTAATCCCCTTGAAATTAAAAAAATGTATTTATTTATTAAGCTGCTTCTTTTTATTTTCTGAAGTTGATGCAGCTTCCTTCGTTTCCAATAAAGAGCCCGGAAATTTATCTCTGGATCTAAGAGAAGTGGGAATCATAGAAGTATTTGACATTTTGGAAAAAAAAACAAACTATACCTTCCTTTTTGATGAAAAAATCTCCGCCTCAAAACAACGTGTAACTTTGTTGGTAAACAAGCAAAGTATAAACACTATTTTAAGTAAAATTACAGCCAAAACAGGTTTCCTATTTAATCGAATTAGCAATACTATTTCTGTTACCAAATCCCCTTCTATCCAGCAGCTCATCCGCGGAAAAGTGAATGATTCTCATGGGTTACCTTTACCTGGAGCAACCGTTTTAGAAAAAGGAACTACAAACAGCACTACAACTGATTTTGATGGGAATTTTAGTCTAAACACATCCACTGCTAATGCGATCTTAGTCATTTCCTATATGGGTTTTGATGACAAAGAAGTACCTGCAAATAATTCTGCTTTACAAGTAATCCGCTTAATTGAGAACACCAATGCGCTCAACGAAGTAGTGGTAACTGCATTAGGAATTAAAAGACAGGAAAAACAATTGGGTTTTTCGCAACAAACCATTAGTGCCGATAACTTGGCACAAACCGCTCCGAACAACTGGTCTTCCGGTTTAAAAGGAAAAGTAGCCGGTTTGAATATCGTTTCCTCAGGGTCCGGTCCTTTAAATTCCCAACAAATTACCTTAAGAGGCAATAATTCACTGAATCCCAATGGTAATAATGCCTTAATTGTTGTAGATGGGGTTCCCATCAACAGTAAAATAACCAGTTCAGGATCGGATAGTGCGTATATGGGCAGTGATTCTCCTGTTGATTTTGGCAACGGTATTTCAGATCTTAATCTGGATGATATCGAAAATGTAACGGTCTTAAAAGGTCCTGGAGCAACTGCTCTTTATGGAAGTCGTGCTGCGAATGGCGCTTTAATTATTACCACCAAATCCGGTAAAAAAAATAAAGGTCTTGGAATTAGCTACAACACGGGAATCACTTTTGATGTCATTCAGCGTTGGCCTGATTACCAATATGAATACGGCCAGGGTACCGGAAAATCATTTAACAAAAGTGGTGATCCATATTATTCCTATTTAAGTTCTGCCGATGGAAACAATACAGGTTCTACCAGTAGCGCTTGGGGTCCAAAATTTGACGGACAGTCCTATTTTCAATACGATCCCGTAACACAAACACAGGGAACAGAAAGAACACCTTGGATTCCTTACAAAAATAACATTAAAGATTTTTGGCGTACCGGAACTACTATAAACAATAGCATTACGCTTCAGGGAGGAGATAAAAATGGATCCATGAGAATGTCTATTGGCCATTCAAAAAATGAATGGATTATGCCCAATACTGGATTTGAAAGAATGACAGCCTCTGTAAATGCTGATTATAAAATATCGGATAAAATCAAAATTGCTTCGGTTATCAATTACAACAACAGAGACAGTGAGAATTTACCGAGTACCGGTTATAATAATGGTTCAATCGCCTACTTTACAATTTTCCAAAATCCAAATGTAGATCTCGATTGGTACAAACCCATTTGGAAACAAGGTCAGAATCAAATTCAACAACTACAACCTTTCAGCAGTTACATTGACAACCCTTATTTAATTGCCAATGAAGCAACAAACTCTTTAGCGAGTAATCAAATCGTAGGTAATTTGAATGCCACAATCCAGTTAGCTCCTAATTTAGATCTTTTACTGAGAACTGCTTTAAACACATATCATCAAGATCGCGAACAAAAAAGACCTTATAGCATCAATCGCTATGCAAAAGGATTTTTTAAAACTCAGGATGTTTTTATGCAGGAAGTAAATTCTGATTTTTTATTCACCTATAAAAATAAGCTGTCAGAGCATTTTTCTTTTTCGGCTTCGGCTGGAGGAAATGCTATGAGCTATAAATACCAAAGAATGGATGCCGCTGTTGAAGGCTTGGTCGTTCCTGATGTGTACAAATTGGCAAACGGGGTCAGCACTCCCATCATCAGTGTCAACGACAGTTATAAAAAAGTCAACAGTTTATACGGACTGTTCTCCTTCTCTTTTAAAGATCAAATTTTCTTGGATTTAACCGGAAGAAACGACTGGTCCAGTACGTTACCGGTACAAAACAACTCCTTCTTTTACCCATCGGTAAATACCAGTTTTATTCTTTCTGAAATCTTCAATTTACCTAAATCCTTAGAATATTTCAAATACCGATTATCTATTGCTCAGGTGGGTAACGATACTGATCCGTACAGAACCAGTAAATACTACGATCAATCTGCCTTTGCCAGTTCCGCAGTAGCGCCATCTACGTTGTACAATGCCAATTTTAAACCGGAAATCACCACTAGTTTTGAAACTGGTTTTGAAGGACGATTATTCAAAAACAGAATCAATTTTGATGCAACGGTGTATCAGACAACGACTAAAAACCAAATCATTTCTGTTCCCTTAGACATCACAACGGGATTCAGTTCCGGGATCATGAATTCAGGTGAAGTTCGAAATCGAGGTATCGAACTCACCCTAACCGGAAAAATCGTCAATATGGATAAATTTAAGTGGTCTACAACCCTAACCTGGTCTAAAAACTGGAATCGCGTAATGGAACTTGCCGATGGCATTCAGGGTCAACAAACCATTGGGTCAGGAGGTACAGCAACTTTAATTGCTAAAGAAGGTGGTACAACAACCGCTATTTACGGGTATGGTTTTGTACGCTCTCCTGACGGACAAATTGTATATGACAATGCGGGCTTGCCAGCTTATCCGGATGAAATTCAATACATAGGCGACGCGACACCCGATTGGAGAGCAGGATTATACAACAGCTTTAAATTTGGAAATCTAGGTTTAAATATCATGCTGGATGGTCAACTTGGTGGTATAATTTATTCTCAAACGCATCATAAACTATCTGAAATGGGAAAACTAATGTCCACTATGAAAGGACGTGAAGAAGGAGTGATTGTAGGAGAAGGAGTTGTTTTAAATGCAGACGGCACCTATTCCCAAAACACCACTGAAGCACTGACTCCAGACTGGTACGCCCGTTATTACCGTAGAGCCAATATCGAATCCAATGCTTTTGAAGCTTCCTATGTGAAATTGCGAGAAGTAAGTCTGCAATACAGCATCTCATCTGCTTGGCTAAAAAACACAGGCATAACAAGCTTAGATCTATCTGTTTTCGGTAGAGACTTAGCGGTGCTTTCTGACTTTCCTATTTTCGATCCGGAAACGGCAGCCTTAAATGGAGATACTATTTTACCGGGTATCGAAATGGGTCAAATGCCGACTCCGGCTACCTATGGTTTTAACTTAAAAGTGAATTTCTAAACTATTATTTAAAGATGAAAAAGATAAAAATTTTTACTGCAACTTTAGTTCTAATACTGCTGAATTTTGCTTGCACTGGCGATTTTAGTGAACTCAATGAAGATCCAAATCGGATTGCCGAAATAAGTCCGGGAACTTTAATAAACCCCATCATTTATGGTCTGGCTACACACAACGCCAACCGAAGTGCAAGTGTCACTTTCGATTTAATGCAGGTATCGTTACCCTTCCCCAGCGTTTCCGGAGGGCTTCACCGCTATGATTTAAGTCAGGAAATAGGCTATTCCTCCTGGTCAAATTATTACAAATGGCTCAATAACATCAAGGAAATGAAGGCCGCAGCCATTCGGGCAGAAGATCGCAATTATGAAGCGATTGCACTGACGTTAAATGCTTGGGTGTATGCTAACCTTACGGATATTTTTGGACCGGTTCCCATGACCGAAGCCGTAAGTGGAGAGGAAGGCAATCTCTACCCGGCATTTGATTCTCAGGAATTGATTTACACCACGATTTTAGCTGATTTAGAGCGAGCCAATATCCTGTACAATACCGCTACTCCAATGATTTATGCCAGTGACATCCTCTTTCAAAACAATGTCACTAAATGGAGAAAATTCACTAATTCCCTTCGAATGCGTTTGTTGTTGAGAATCTCCAACCGTACAGAAACCAATTCTTTTCAAAAATTGGCAACGATGATTCAAAATCCAACACAATTTCCTGTTTTTGAAAACACATCCGAATCTGCCATCCTGAAAGTTACTGGAGTAACCCCTAATGTGTCTCCTTGGGGAAGACCGCAGGATTTTAGTTTAAACGTAAAAATAGCTTCCTTTTTTATAGACAATCTCAACACTATGACTGATCCCCGAAGAACAGTTATTGCAGGTCTTGCCCGAGACTTGAATAATGTTTCCATAGGCTACAAAGGAATTCCAAGTGCGTATGCTGGTGCTGAATCTCAGTTTGCTTACAATGCGTCTACTTTTAATGCCGCTCAGATAACCAATCCAATGAATATTTTCTTGATGACTTATGCCGAAGTAGCCTTTATAAAAGCCGAAATGGCACAAAGAGGATTCACTACGGATGCCGAATCGCATTATAAAAAAGGAGTTCAGGCAGCCATGGAGCAATTGGGAGCCCAAATACCCACTACTTATTTCGAAAATTCTGTAGCGGCTTATGATGGTACTTTAGAAAAAATCATGCTTCAAAAGTATTATGCACTTTATTTTATTGATTACCAACAATGGTTTGAATACCGTAGAACAGGATTTCCTATTCTTCCAAAAACGACTGCCATGCAAAATAATGGACTCATGCCTTCTCGTTTTTTCTATCCAACCAGCATTCAAATCAACAATCAGCAAAATTACCTCAAAGCAGTAGAAATGTTGGGTACAGATGATATCAACACTAAAGTTTGGTGGGACAAATAAAATCTTAATTAAAATTAATAAACGATGAGAAAATCAACATTATCTATTTGTGCTTTGCTATTTTCAATAGGAACTATGGCACAAACCAACGTTCAGGGCTTTGTTTTTGAAGACCACAATCAAAACGGCAAAAAAGAACGAAATGAAAAAGGAATTGCCAATGTTTCCGTAACCAATGGTCTGGAAGTGGTTCTCACCGATGAAAAAGGCAAATACATCCTGCCTATTAGTGACGATGCGATCATAGCCGTTATAAAACCCGCCAACTATAAAGTAGGCATAAATGAAAATAATCTGCCTCAGTTTTTTTACAATCACAAACCCAAAGGTTCTCCTCTGTCAAAATTTAAAGGAGTGAATCCAACGGGAAAACTACCTAAATCAGTTGATTTTGGTTTGGTTCCTCAACAGGAAAATCAAGAGTTTACAGCCCTTATTTTTGGAGATCCGCAACCTTACACTCAAGCGGAAGTCGACTTTTTTGCCAAAGGAATTGTCGCTGAAGTAGAAGGAATTAAAAATGTCCCTTTCGGATTGAGTTTAGGCGATTTAGTGGGAAATGATCTTTCTCTTTTCAATCCATATATTAAAGCGGTAAAAAAAGCGGGGATTCCGTGGTACAATTTACTAGGAAACCACGATCTTAATTTTGATGCCACCGCAGACGAAATGGCCGATGAAACTTATGAAGCGCATTTTGGCCCTGCCAATTACGCCTTCAATTATGGGAAAGTGCATTTTATAGTAATGGATAATGTGCTCTATCCCGATCCCCGAAATCAAAAAGGGTACTGGGGTGGTTTTACACCAAATCAGTTGCAGTTTATTGCCAATGATTTGAAATTGGTTCCAAAAGAGTATTTAATAGTGTTGGCTTTTCACATTCCGATAAGTGAAACCGAGGGTGATTCATTTAGAGATGCGGATCGAGAGAAACTATTTCATTTATTAAAAGATTTTCCAAATACTCTTTCTCTTTCTGCTCATACCCACATTCAACGCCAAGATTACTTTGGCAAAACCGAAGGCTGGTTGCAGGAAAAACCACACCATCATTACAATGTTGGAACGACTTCCGGAGATTGGTATTCCGGAAAACTGAATTCCGAGGGGGTTCCTGTTTCGACCATGCGCGATGGAACGCCAAAAGGATATGCTTTTATTAATTTCAAAGGAAATCAATACAGTTTGGATTATAAAGTAGCGGGTCAACCTAAAACCTACCAAATGGACGTTTTCGCGCCCAAAGTAGTTGAAAAAGGCCGGTCTACCCGATCCGGAATATATGTAAATTTCTTTATGGGAAGTAAAAATGACACTCTTCAATACCGCGTAGACCAAGGCGAATGGAAAACAATGGAGTATGTAGAGGAAATAGATCCTTCCTATGCGAATGAGGTTTATGAATGGGATTTAACTGAAGAATTATTTCCAGGAAGACGCTCGTCAAATCCTATCGAAAGCAAGCATCTTTGGAAAGGAAAAGTTCCGACAAATCTGGAAATAGGAATACATACTATCGAGATTAAAGCAACCGATCAATTCGGAAAAACCTACACCGAAACAACTTCCTACCGTTTAGAGAATCAGAAATAAGTTTTTTTTTTAAAGGCTCGCTAAAGATTTTAATCCAGGCGAGCCTTTTTTTATCCCTCTAGAAGTAGTTTAGCAAAGTTGAAATATGGTTCGTTTATTTCATTAATTGCTGCAAAGGCTTCAACTGCTCTAAATCAATATTAGATTGCTGCAAAACGCTCATCATAGTCATAATATTAGTCGGATTCATATCCTTGCCCAAAATTCGAACAACAGCAAAACCAGTTTCCTTTTTATTCGCAAAAAACACAAACTCTTCAATGTGATCATCAGTTCCTACGAAGCTAACCGAAGCGCCTTCTTTTCCAGAACCAAACTTCATAAGCTGTTGGTATTTTTTGTCTTTTAAAATCAAATTAACTTTGGCACGTTCTATTTCAAATTCCGCTTTATTCGTATCGTTTAATTTGAAAGCCAAAACATTCATCTTGTCAAAAGACTTCAAAGCATCACTCTGTGCAATTGATAATTTTGTTTTATCAACGTTCAGGATATTAGGTGAGACATCAAGAGCGATAAAATTTTTGTTTTCGGTATTTTCTACAAAATACTTTTGCAAGGTCGGTTCCGAGTTACAGCTCACGAGAAACAAACTCAATAGCAGTGCTAATCCATAAACTGTTTTCATCTTATTTTTTTCCTTTGGTTGCTTTCTTCAAATCTTCTCCGCCAGGAATTTTCATCTTATTGGTAAGAACTGAAATTTCATTCAAATCGAAATTACCTTTCAAAGACATTAAAACCGTATCGTCATTTTTAGCACCTTCAATAAACATAAACAATTCTCTTATTTGAGAATCACTCGATCCTGATTTTACTAGGATTTTAATGCTTCTGCCGTCTTCATTCACACGCATCAGTTCTTCTAATCCTGCCGTTTTTATGTATTTATCGGCCACAACTTTCATTTCACCTTCTATTCTGGTACTTTTAGTGGTAAATACCTTCAAATCATCCAGTTTCTTTATCAAACTCAAGTATTGCTGTGTTTCTTTATCTGAAGCATCCATTTTTACTTTACTCATCAAATCAAACATTTTTTTATTGACAATGATTGATGTTACGCCTTCTTGCCCGTCGAATTTATCAAAAATCGCTTGTGCAAAAAAGGTGCTTGAAACTAATGTAAATACTAATGTCAGTATAAACTTTTTACTCTTATTGAAATTATTGTTCATTTTGTTAGTGTTGATTGTTGATTTCATTTTTTTAAATTGTTATCGTTTAAAATTATTATTTTTTGTTTTTTTTCGGTTTACTCAAGGCAATTAAGAACCACCAGACTGTTTTTTAGTAGTGATGAATATTTTGTCTTTTGTGGTTTGATATTCTTGAATATACTGTACACTTTCTATGCCAACATTTACATTATCTGACAATAATGATAATGCTTTTTGGGTTGCTCTAAAAGCCTCTTCAGGATCGTTATACGTTCCTAAATCCTGGTTTTTATGTACAACATCTGCACTATAATAAGCATAGGTTCCTATTCCCAGCAAAACAACAACCGAAGCCGCAATTGATATCCACGCAACAGTACGTTTTTTAGTTGGTAGTGAAATTTCTGGCGTAAACTGATGCCCTTTTGCAAGAGAGAAATACCCAAATATAGGTTTGTATTGTTCTAAATGCTGCGCAACATTCGATGAAGAAAAATAATTACGTAATTCATTTTCTTCTGCAATACTGGTTTCTCCCTGAAAGTATTTTTCTAATAAATCTTCTGTTTTAACTAATTCCATAATTGTGTGTTTCTGTCATATAATCCCGTATCGTTTTCCTTGCTCTTGAAAGCGCCACCCGAATCGCACTCTCATTCATGTCAAGTATTTTTGCAATTTCTTCGAACTCGTATTGTTCAATATCCCGCATTTGAATAATTAATCTTTGCTGAACGGGTAATTTATCCATTATTTTATCGACCCAATCCAAACTGTCCTGGTCTTCCATTTTCTTATCGAGACCCGGTTCTCTATCTACATAATTTGTATGAACGATTTTGAGATTTTCTGTTCTTTTCGATTTTAGCTGATCCAAACAATAATTTTTGGTCATTGTCATTGCAAATGCTTCTACACTGCTGTACTCCGCTAAATTTCCATTTTTATTCCATAATTTTACCAAAACTTCCTGAGTAGCATCTTCAGCTTCCTCTGTGCTCACGAGCAATCGCTTAGCCAACCTAAAGACTTTGTCTTTAAAAGGAGTGACGAGTAGCACAAACTCATTTTGGTTCATAAAAAAATAGGTTTTTAAACTGGTTATATAATTTAGACGATTCATTTATATTTTTGTAACAAAAAACATAAAATAAAACTAAAGTTACTATTTTTACGTTAATTATATTAAAACCTACACATGAGAACAAGATTCAAATTTACGCTTTTATTATTTATAGCAGTTTTCACTTTCCAAAGCTGTCAAGATAATGATGATGTTGCTCCACCAGCTAGTTTAGACATCCAAGATTTTATTTGGAAAGGGATGAACCAATATTACTTATGGCAGGCAGATGTCCCAAATTTATCAGATGATAGATTTGCAGACCAAACTGAATTAAATGCATTTCTAAAAGGATATCCCGTTCCTGAAGACTTGTTTAACGCGCTTAGAGTTGACAAAACCATAGACCGTTTCAGTTGGATCGTAGATGATTATTTAGAACTGGAAGGAACGCTTCAAGGAACAACTAAAAACAATGGTGTCGATTTTGGTTTAAGCAGAAAACCTGGAAGCACTACTGAAATATTTGGTTATGTACGTTATATCATTGCAAATTCAGATGCGTCGAACAAAAACATCAAGCGTGGTGATATTTTTACTGCCGTAAATGGAACGCAGCTAACTTTGAGTAATTATGAATCTCTATTATTTGGTTCAAACGAAACGTACACATTAAATCTAGCGGATTATAACGGAACTACTATTGTTGCCAACGGAAAATCAGTAGAGTTAACAAAAACCGTTTTATCCGAAAATCCCATTTTGATCAACAAAGTAATTACTTCTGGTTCACATAAAATAGGGTATTTGATGTACAATGGTTTTTATGCTAATTATGACACTCAATTGAATGAAGCTTTTGCTTCTCTAAAATCACAAGGAGTTACGGACCTAGTTTTAGATTTACGCTACAACGGAGGTGGTTCTGTGCAAACGGCTACACGTTTAGCGAGTATGATTACCGGACAATTTACAGGACAAGTATTTGCTAAACAACAATGGAATGCTAAAATTAATGCATATTTTCAAGCTGAAAATCCAGCGGCATTAATAAATAGCTTTACTGACAAAATTGGAACTACCGCAATAAACAGTTTAAACTTGACTAAAGTTTACATCTTGACTACTCAAAGCACAGCATCGGCAAGTGAATTAGTGATCAACGGATTGGAGCCTCATATCAATGTAATACAAATTGGTGATGTAACTGTAGGGAAAAATGTTGGGTCAGTTACACTTTATGACTCTCCTACTTTTGGCTCCGAAAACAGAAATCCAAATCACAGATACGCCATGCAGCCGATTGTGTTAAAAATCGTAAATTCAACCGGTTTTGGAGATTATTTCAATGGACTACAACCTGATTATTTATTAAAAGAAACAATTAGCACTTATGGCGTTCTTGGAGACACTTCAGAACCTTTATTGAGAACTGCTATTGGAAAAATAACAGGAACATCTCGAATGTTGAAACAAAATACAGGAGTTGATTTTGAGTTTATAAACGATTCAAAATCAATCAAAGGAATCCAAAATCAAATGTATATTGAGAAAGCTCCAGAAGGACTTTTAAAAGCATTGGAATAATATTGATTTCAAAAATTGTAAATAAAAAGAGGCTTTCATCACTGAAAACCTCTTTTTTTTATAATTTCAAATTAAAGAATCCGATTTTTTCCCAACAAAAAACCCGTTCCAAATTAAGGCACGGGAATTAAGACTAAAACTAAAATAATTTTTCTTTGTTTTTTAGAAAACCAAATTCAACCCTACTTTAAAATTTCTTCCTCTGGTACTGTATCCGCGACTTTCAACAAAATCTTTGTCCAAAATATTATCAACTGCACCAAAAACATTCAATCTGTTTTTGATCAATTCATAACGTGCATTGGCATTTACTAATTGATAGTCTTTCAAAATTTCAGCGTTTAAAACAGGATCATAAGTAGGTTCCGGATACGTTGCGTATTCTAAATATCTGTCTGACACAAACTGATACGCCAGATTAAAGGCTAGACGTGTTGTTGCTTGCACATCCACAGACGCATTTGCTTTATGTTTTGGATTTAGAATACGAGATTGTCTTTCTAATTCCGTAAAAGTATAATTAGCATTGAATTTTACTTTGTCATTAAAAGCATAAGAAATCATTGTTTCAAAACCTTTTGCTTTGTTTTTACCCGCTACATTAAAGTATTTATACGTCATCAAATCAAATCCTATTGCATCTTCCTCTTCTCTTTGAAAAGCTACTGCATTTAAAACTAATTTTTTGTTTACTAAACTCACTTCAAAACCTACTTCGGCAGTGGCGTCTTTCTCAGGAGCTAAATTCAAATCACCATACGGAGAGTACAATTGGTACAAACTTGGTGTAACAAATGCAGTACTGTAAGAAGCCAAAACTTTTAATGATTCTGAAAAGCTATACGATGGATTCACATTATACACTAAATTATTCCCGAATTTACTATGAATAGTATACCGTGCTCCTGCATTTAAGTTTAATCCAAAGTCAGAATTATAAACAGCCGTTACATAAGGGTCAATCATATTAAATTTTGCCACCTCAGTTGTAATCGCATCATACTCGCTTGTATTTGACATTTCGTGAAACTGAAATTGTGCTCCAGTAACCACAAATAACTGAGATGAAATTTCATATTTATTAAAAGCATCCACATTAATGCTTCTTGACTTTGCCTGGAATAAAGAACCATAACTAAAGATGTCGCGGTTGATTACATTTGCGCCAGTATTAATTACCAATTCTCCTTTATTGTATTTGTATTTTGGAGAAAAACCAACTCTAAATTGCTCCGAAAGACTGAAGTTTTTAAGATCATCTGCAAACGAACCTGCATCAAAATCGTTTTTCATTCGGTCATAATTAGCAAAGAAATCCAAGGATAATTTTTTAGTTGGCGTAAAACCAATTTTCACTACAGAATTTATTCTTGAAAAATCATCCTTCTCAAATTTAGTATTTGAATTTAATGGCTTTGCTTCAGAAATCCCTGTTGTTTCAGTACTATTTAAAGAGGCAAAATAATTTATTTTTTCAAAACCTCCATTTACAGCAAATCCCTGATTGTAATCTTGTACATTATAATTTGCTTTTTTAGCAACTGTTTGTGTACCAATATTCATATATGCATTTCCTGCAATCGCTTTTTTACCTGCTTTTTTTAGTGTAATATTAATAACACCAGTCGCTGCTCCAGAACCGTATAAAGTACTTGAAGCGCCTTTCATAATCTCAATACTTTCAATTTGCTCCACAGGAAGTAATCTCAAATCATACGATAAACTAATCCCGGAAGCATCGGTTACCGGAACGCCATCAATCAAAATTAAAACCTGATGATTTCTCCCGCCTCGAATGTAAAGCCCTAGGTCTTTACCATTACGACTCTGATTTCCATTAATTTCAACACCTGCAACCGTACTTAAAATTGAAGCTACTGATTGTCCTGCTTTTTTCTTCAAATCTTCGGCAGTGATTTTGACGATCACTTTTCCTGATTTCTCTTTTGGCAAAGCAAATTTCGAATCAGAAACAACCACCTCATCAAGTTGTTTTGGCTCTTGGTCTTGTGCATACGTGTTCATTGCAAATAACAATGCAACCGCACTAAAGCGAATGAATTTTTTGTTCATTTTAAAAATGTAAAAATTTAATAAATTGGGAGAAAAGCACAGAATGACCCATACCCAAACCTTTTTTCCCGAAAGTTTGATACTCGATGTAATAGGCAGGTCTCCTGGCTTGCGTCTTGTTGTTTACCTTCCCAAGAAACTAAAATAAATTCAGCTAACTCAGTGGTTTTGTAGATAACAACAAGCTTGATAGCTTACAGTTGCGGGTACAGCGTGAGATTTTTGAATTTTGAATTTTGAATAATGAATTCAGATTTTAACTCTGAAATCAAAAATCGTTAATCATCAATCTTCAATCACTCTCTTCCCTTTTAATGTGGTTTGAAAAAACAAACCTCAACCTCAATACGGCGGCAAATATAATGTTAAAATTACTTAAAAATCAATTTTACAAAGCTTTTCGAAGTAAACTTTAAATAAAAAACAGTAATTCAAGCACTTAACAACTTTTATTATAATATTTTATTCTATTTCAATTTTAATTACAGATCCAAAATCTACTTTATTCTGAAAAGCCTCTTTAAGAGGTAAATCCGAAATTTTACATAAAAAACTTCGTATCACTCCTGCATGTGCCACAATAATTACTGGTTTTGAATGGGTTGTCTGAAGTTCATTATTTATAAAATCAATTACCCGATCATGCAAATCTGTAAATGATTCTCCATTGGGTACGCGCACATTTACAAAATCAGTCATCCAAGGTGTAAAATCATCTGGTGAAATTGCATCCCAATTTTTCATTTCCCAATCGCCAAAATTCATTTCCAGCAAGCGGGAATCTTCGTTAACAGTAGTAATTCCTGAATTGTCTTTGATGTAATTTGCCAAAAGCACACAGCGAAGCAAAGGACTGGAATACAGCGTTGCATCTTGTGGCAATTGACTCAAAACAGACTTAAAAACAGCGTCACTAGGCTCCATAATTTTCACATCAGATTGCCCATAACAAATTCCTTTTTCGCAAACCGTTTCGGTATGCCGTACTAAATAAACTTCCATACTGCAATCACTGATATATAAAAAACCACTTCACAAACCTGTTGGGTTGCGCCCAAACAATCCCCGGTATACCCGTCAATCCACTTCTGAAAATAACGTGCTAAAAAAAATCGAATCAGAAAAACAGGGATTAAAACCAACAGCATTTGCCACTGAAAATAGGACCAAATAACTAATGGAAGTAATCCAAAAAAGAAAGCTCCCACCACTTCTCTCCAGGAATAACTTTGTGCAATAGGTTTGCTTTTACTGGAAGCGTCTTCACGAGAATATTGATGGGTAAAAACAATTGAAATGGCCGCTAATCGACTGATGGAATGCGCCGAAACAAGGAGTAATAAAATTATACATTGTGGATTATAAATTATGAATTTAGGATTATCCGAGACATCAATTAATTGAGTCAACCCTTGAAATTTAAGCACTAATAACAGCACTAAACCAATTGCTCCATAAGCACCAATGGCGCTGTCTTTCATAATTATCAGGATTTTTTCTTTGGTCCAACCGCCGCCAAAACCATCGCAAACATCAGCAAATCCATCTTCATGAAAAGCTCCTGTAACTAAAACGGAAGCAATCATAGAGAAGATTACCGCAATTTCAGGAGTGACTAAATAATTAAAAACGCAATATACACCAAAAGCCACGCTACCCACAATCCAACCAATTAGTGGAAAATAACGAGACGCTTTATTTAAATAATCCGGATTATGATCGATGTTTTGAGGACATGGAATCCTGGTATAAAACATTAATGCTGTAAAAAATATGTGTAGTTCTTTTTTCATTTTTGGAATTATTTTTGATTTTATTTCTTGTAGAGACGCACGTAGAGACGCACTGCAGTGCGTCTCTACAACAATCCGGCATAATGCCGTTTATCGACTGCTAACCCCCGCTGATTCAAAACTCGCCATGTCATTCAAGAATGCTACAGCCGACTCAATTATAGGAAAAGCTATCGCGCAACCCGTGCCTTCGCCCAATCGCAAATCAAGTTGCAACAGGGAACGAACTCCTAAGTAATCTAATATTTTTTGGTGTCCTTGCTCCGCAGAAGAATGGCAAAAAATAGCATTTTTAATAATGGATGGATTCTTTTTAAAGGCAATTAAAAAAGCAACACTACAAATAAAGCCATCCACTAGAATCAGCATATTATCTTCTTTTGCCTGAAGCATTCCACCTACCATTTGCATGATTTCAAATCCTCCGAAATAAGCTAATTTACTGTCTAGATCCTCCGAACCATTATAATTAGCAAGGCATTTTTTAAGGATATTGATTTTTTGAAGCAACTGTTCGTCATTTACTCCAGTACCTTTTCCTACGCAATCTTGAATAGGCAGTTCTAAAATAATGCTCATTAAGACCGAAGCTGTAGCTGTGTTGCCAATACCCATTTCGCCAAAACCAATACAATTACTGCCCTTTTTTGCAATAGTGGCAACAATCTCGCTTCCTTTGATAAAACACAATTCAAGTTCTGTATTACTCATGGCAGGTCCTTGTAAAAAGGAGTGTGTTCCCTTCCCTATTTTTGCCGAAATCAAATTCGTATTCATAGGGAAATCATAATTCACACCTGCATCTACTATAGCTAATTGGATCTTATTTTGTTTACAAAACACGTTGATTGCTGCTCCCCCTATCAAAAAATTATTCACCATTTGTCTGGTGACATCTTGCGGATAGGCACTTACTCCATGATTTGCAATTCCGTGATCCGCAGCAAAAACAACCAGATTGGGTTTTATAATTTTTGGCTCTAAAGTTTGAAATACCATTCCTATTTGTTTCGCAAGCACTTCTAAAATTCCTAAAGAACCCGTTGGTTTGGTTTTTTGGTCTATTTTATGTTGTAACGCATTTGCGAAAGCAGTAGCATCCATTTCTTTTTTAGTATCAAAAAACACTTTCTCCACCTTACTTTGATGCAAAACAGTAATTTCCTCCACTAATGGAATTTCTTGTTTTTGTTTCCAATTCAGTTGTTGCAACATGGGTTGATTCTCATAATTGGTAGCCGGTTTTCCCACACAAAAATACCCCAACGGCTCCATGTTTTCAGGTAAATCCAATAATTGCTTGAACTGATAGTAATTCAATATGGAAACCCACCCCATAGAATAGCCTTGTTCCGTTAAGGATAGCCAAATATTTTGCGCCGCACAAACCGAGCTGAACTTTACCGATTCATTACTCCCAACGGTTCCAATGGTAAAATTATTCAAAACCGAACGATCATAACAAATGACTAATCCCAGTGGCGCTTCTTCAATAGCTTCTAACTTTAGGGCTTTGTAGGCTTGTTTTTGTTGTTCGTCATCTGTTAGTGCGACAGCTTTTTCATCATAATCTAAAAACAAATCTTTAATGGCTTTTTTTATTTCAGTCGACCTGATCAGATAGTATTTTGTAGCATCGGTCAAACCCACAGAAGGCGCCCAATGTCCCGCTTGCAGTGCTTTTTCAAGAACAGCATCCGGTACTTGATCCTCCGTAAAATGCCGGGTGTCGCGACGGGATTTTAAAATTTCATCTAAATAAGTCATGTTAAAATGATTTTTTGTTTTTATTCCAACGGATTAAAATCCGATGCTACAATATGTGCCGTTCCTACGGAACTTGGATATTCGTAAAAAGTTGTCAATGTGGGAGGTATTGTGAGAATGTTTTCTGAATTCTACCTTCCTGCCTCCCAAACGATGAAACAATAATTCTCATGGGTAATTTTATTGAATTCAGGCGGTTCAATCGCTCCCGAAAACAAGGGACAATTAATTACCAAAGTATGAAATTCCCCATTTTCACCACAAGGATCTATTCCTTTTTCATATAATTCTTGTGCTAATTCTTTAGTCAAAATTTTGCCCAGATAACACTCTCCCATCATGGTATTACAAGAAACAATCATCGTTACAATTCCGTTTTCAAGCATTTGATTTACCAAAACGATTCGGTCTTGTTGCCACAAAGGCAAAATTGCTTTTAACGAAGCTGCGGCACATACTTTATCTTCCCAATCTTTATGCGGTTGCAAATCAATATCCCCAAAAACAGCTGCTTCCAAATCAAATTTGGTTTTTAGCCTTTTCAAAACTGCAATAAACTTGGCTTCATAATCGCCCCAAGTTGCAGGAATTCCCTCTAGAGGCAATCCCATTTTTTGGGCTTGCTGATTCAATATAGACAAAGGCAACCCATGAGAACGGGATACTTTCCCGTTTTCATTCATCATATTGAGCAACACTTTGGGAACAAATCCTTGCTGAATTGCTTGCATCATTGCGTAACTGCTGTCTTTTCCGCCACTCCAAGAAGTTAGAAAATTCATATGTAGTTATTTATTGATTTTTAATTGAACATGTAATACGCTATGAGGCAATACTTTCTTTGAATTCAATATTGTAAAATCATAGCTATTTCATTTTTTTTCTTTTATTGTTACAGGAATTCCAGAAACCATCAGCACAACGGTATCGGCCTTTTTAGCAATGTATTGATTCATCCAACCTTGAAGTTCAGTAAATTTTCTACCAATATCGGTTTCGGCATGAACGCCCATTCCTATTTCGTTGGTTACAATAATTATAGTTGCATTTTCTTGATTGGCAATGGCGTCAAATTCAGCTTTAGCTTGTTCTAAACACAACGCAACATCATTTTTAGTATCTACAAAAAAGTTCGTTAACCAAAGCGTAACACAATCGACGATAGCTACTTTTCCTGAAAAATTAATATCACTCAAGTGCTTTTCTTTTTCGACATTAATCCATCGTTCATCCCGATCTTTTTGATGGCGATCGATTCTCTTTTGGAAATCATCATCCCATTTTCTAGCTGTGGCTACATACATTGGTTTATCTGACAATCCTTTTGCTAAATTTTCAGCATAATTGCTTTTACCGGAGCGTTCACCGCCTGTTATTAGGTATATCATTGTAATTGTAGATTGTTATTTATTTATACGGACAATGTCTACAACCATTGGTACAACAATGCCCTCTTTTTAGATGAAACCAAGCTTTAAAAACATAGTTCCCATTTTCTAAGTAATAGTCAATTCCTTCCACGATATTACTCGTTTTGGGTAAATCTTTAGCTTTATTATGCGTTGCTGATTCGGGAGTTACAGACTCCACATATTCTTCTATTTTAATGGAACAAGTAGTTGTAAAGCAACTTGGACAAAGGCAATCGACTACCTCTGATGGCGTGAAAATTGGCGGAAAATCATTGCACCAGCATTTACTTCCTTCTAGCGTATCTCCACAATTGAAAGGAGTTCCACAGGTAGAACAGTTTTTGACTTTAATGCTATTCATTTCGTAAAGATAGTATTTGTTGAATTTTTTACTGCTAAAAATAAACAAGAAATTTTATAAATTTGGTATACCTTTGTTGCTATCGAAAAATAAAACATGAAATTCACCTTTAAATTAATCCTTTTTGTTTTCTCTTTTTCCACTTTCGTTGGATGTAAAAAAAGCGAAAACAGGAACGTAAAAGAAAGTACAAATTCAAAAAACACGATCGAATATGCCTCGGGACTTTCTATTAACAAGTATGAAGGATATTCAATAGTGACAGTTTCAAATCCTTGGCCTGAAGCCAATAAAAACTTCACTTATATATTAAAAGAAAAAAACGGCAGCATTCCGGACAGCCTACAAAAATACACCACAATTTCAGTTCCTTTAGAATCAATTGTCGTTACCTCAACGACTAACATTCCTTTTTTGGAAATGCTGGGTGTTGAAAAAGCACTGGTGGGTTTCCCCCATACCGATTATGTTTCTTCTGAAAAAACCAGAAAACTAATTGATGACGGCGCTGTTAAAAACATCGGACAAAACGAAAAATTAAACGTGGAGCAGCTCATTGAATTGGCGCCTAATTTAATTGTAACTTTTGGAGTTAACAACAACAATCCGATGATTGATAATTTACAAAAAAGCGGTCTTAAAGTACTCATTCAAGCGGACTGGATGGAACAAACACCGTTAGGAAAAGCAGAATGGATTAAGCTTTACGGTGCTTTATTTGGAAAAGAAAAAGAAGCCAAAACGCTTTTTGATGAGATCGTTAAAAATTACAATGTTGCGATACAATTGGTAGCAACCAAAAAACCAACAGCAACAGTTCTTTACGGATCTATGTACCAAGACACATGGTATGTAGCAAGAGGAAACAGCTGGGTAGCCCAATTTATGAAAGATGCCAAAGCAAATTATTTGTGGGCAAATGTTGAAGGAACAGGAAGTCTTAGTTTGCCTTTCGAAAAAATATTAGAGAAAGCAAAAACAGCGCACTATTGGATTGCAACAGGTTCGTTTAAAAGTAGTGCTGAATTCGCAAATAGTAATCCACATTACAGTCAGTTTGACGCTTCAAAATCTAAAAATGTCTATACTTTTGAAAGTAAATTAGGTGCAACAGGAGGAACCATTTATTATGAATTAGCACCAAGCCGACCGGATTTGGTATTGAAAGATTTTATCAAAATCTTTCATCCTGAATTGCTTCCAAATTATACGTTTACTTTTGCACAAAAATTAAATTAAATTGGCGAATCAAAAACGAAATACGATTCTATTTTTCTTGCTTACTTTTGGGCTTGTGCTATTGTTTTTTGTAAACATTAGTTTTGGTTCCATTACGATACCTTTTAAAGAAATTTACACTAGTTTAACGGGTGGTCAAGCGAGTAAATCCACTTGGGAATATATCATCATCAATTATCGGTTGCCCAAAGCCATTACTGCAATTCTTGTTGGAATGGGATTATCCATAAGTGGTTTGCTGATGCAAACTTTATTTCGAAATCCATTGGCAGGACCTTATGTTTTAGGACTGAGTTCCGGTGCCAGTTTAGGTGTCGCTTTTGTAATCTTAGGAGCGAGCTTACTTCCCCCTTTTTTAAGTACTATTTTGTTATCCTCGTATGGAGTGGTTTTAGCCTCAACTATAGGAAGTTCTGTTGTATTACTCGCCGTTTTGATGGTTTCCCAAAGGCTACGCGATACCATGGCCATCTTAATTGTGGGATTGATGTTTGGTAGTTTTACCAGTGCAATAGTTGGCGTTCTTACGTATTTTAGTTCCGCTGAACAATTGCAAAAATTCACGTTTTGGTCCATGGGAAACTTAGGCAATTTGTCTTGGACTTCTATAGTAATTCTAACCGTTTGTGTAGCGATTGGTTTGTTATTAAGTCTGTTTAGCATCAAGCCTCTTAACGCATTGTTATTAGGTGAAAATTACGCTCGCAGTTTAGGTTTGAATTTCAAAAAAACACGATTAATTATTATTTTTGCAACAAGTATTTTAGCAGGAAGCATCACAGCGTATGCAGGTCCAATTGCCTTTATAGGACTGGCAGTCCCACATATAGCAAAATTAGTGTTTCAAACCAGTAACCATTCGGTTTTGTATTGGAGTACGCTACTTTTAGGCGCTTCAATTATGCTTATTTGTGATGTAATTTCAGAATTGCCCGGATTGGAAATCACTTTGCCAATCAATGCGGTGACTTCAATAATTGGTGCTCCTGTAGTAGTTTGGTTGTTGGTTAGTAAACGAAAAATGATTGCCTAATGGAAAATAAAATCATCTTACAAGCGTCTCAAATCAGCATTGGCTATTCTCATAAAAAAGAGAAAATCGTAGTAGCTTCGAATATTTCTATTGCTTTAAAAAAAGGAAAACTGATTGCTTTAATTGGTGCTAATGGCATAGGAAAATCAACACTTTTAAAAACGATAACGGGAATCCAGAAACCGCTTTCCGGTACTGTTTTCTTGAATGGAAGGAAAATTACTGATTACGAACCTTTGGACTTGGCACAAAACTTAAGTATCGTTTTAACCGAAAAATTGCCTCCCAGTAATTTAACTGTTTTCGAACTCATTGCTTTAGGAAGACAACCCTACACCAATTGGATGGGAACTTTATCTGATATTGATATTGTTAAAGTTAATGAAGCCATGGCATTGACACAAATCAGTCATTTAGCCCCAAAAAAGCATTATGAAATTAGTGATGGGCAATTGCAAAAAGTATTGATTGCACGCGCTTTAGCACAAGATACTCCGTTAATAATCTTGGACGAACCTACAACCCATTTGGATTTATTACATAAGGTGGCTTTATTCAAACTCTTGAAAAAGCTTACTCATGAAACCGGAAAATGCATTTTATTTTCTACTCATGATATTGATATGGCGATACAACTGAGTGACGAAATGATCATTATGACTCCTGAAACTGTGCTTCAAGACGAACCTTGTAATTTTATTGCAAAAGGAAGTTTCAATACTTTATTCAAAGACGAGCATATTGTTTTTGATGCTGAAAAGGGAAAATTCATGATTGTTTAGTTTCTTAGTAATTACCTACTGAAACACAACGTTTATAACAAAATTCTACTTTATAAAATCTGTTTTCTAAAAACTATTCTTTTCCCTATCTATAAATTTTATAATAGTTATAGATCATTCACGAACCAATTAACACAGAGCGTTTAATTAATTCTAAAATAAAAATATACTGAATATCAAGTAGTTATGATATTTATTGTATTTTTGTTCATCGTTTTATTTCCCCCAAAGCTTAACTTATCTACAGCATTAAAAACAATCTTTTAAAATTTTAATTATGAAAAATTTGTTTACATTGCCAAAAAAAATGATGGTTTTGGGGTCATTATTTTTCCTTTTTTCTTGTAGTCAAGATGAAATGATTATTACTGATTTACAAAAGAATGCATCCTCATCATTTACCGCTAAAACGAGTGCTGCCAAACTTACCGTATTTAAAGGACCTCAGGTAGCTCTTGGATACGGAAAACTACGTTCCTGGATTAGTGTGGATTCAAATGGTTATCCTAACGAAATAGGAATTGAAATCACTCCTGAAGCCTTTAAAAATCTGGAAACCAACAATAGTAAATCTGTTCCACCAGATGGCGAAACTATTGTAGTACCATTGCAATCAAAGGCGAGAGAATTAACCCCTTTTGATCACATTGGACTTAACTGGAATCCTCATGGTCATGAACCCGCTGGCGTTTTTGATGTATCCCATTTTGACATTCATTTTTACATGATTTCTGCCCAAGAGCAACTCGCAATACCGGCATGGTCAACAGAAACGGATGCTGCTTTCAACAATTATCCTCCTATAGGTTACATGCCTGCAGATTATTTTACTCCACCTGGTCCAGCAACTGCCGAGCCCCAAATGGGAAAACACTGGCTACCTATCAACTTAGGAGCGTATCTTCCATTTTCTAAAATTATGATTTACGGTTCTTATAATGGTAAATTTATTTTTGTGGAACCAATGATTACTTTAGATTATCTACTTTCTGATGTTGATTTTAGTGCCAATTATCCCCAACCCCAATATTTTGAAAAAGCGGGGAATTATCCAACGAAATATAATATTTATCACGATGCGGTGAGCGGAAACACATACGTTACATTAAGTGATTTCGTTGCTCGAAATTAATTCTAAATGAGGAAGTTTACTCAACTTCCTCATTTTCATTTTTTTTTTCAAAATATACTAACCATTTCCTTTCAATAAATTTATACTCACCGTTGCCGTATTGGAATCAGGAAATCTCCTAAAGAAATTAGTATCCGGATACAATCTTGCTTCAGCAGCGATTTTATGCAAAACGGGAATTTCGACGATGTATTGATCCGAAAAACCATGCGTGGCATCATACGCCGTAGCAGCCGTTTTCCCTAAATTAGCAGCAGTCAAATTTGGAGCAATCGTATGTAATTCAATCATTAACAACCCAAATTTCCGAACGTAAGGCGACCATTTATTCAAATGTTCCAATAGATTATCTTCGACTAAACTATTACTGATACGCTCTCCTCTATGCGCAAATGCGCCTGTAGAATGACTCACTCTGTCTTTGGTGATTTGCTTTGGCATTTTCCAAATTCGGTTGTGATCCAAGAAGGTTCTTACATTCAGTAAATCTTTCAAATCAATGTTATAATTTTCCAATAAGTCATTGGCTAATAAATCCGGCTGTCCAATATCGCCCCAAATTACTTTGGCCCAAATATCGGCTTTGATTAAATTGGCTCGGGTTACTTTCAACGCCGCCTGATTGTAATCGGCACCAACTAGGAATAAAGGATAATCATCGAGCATCTTTCCGCGAAGGGTTTGTCGTTCGACTACAGTATAAATATGTTCAATAAATGCGCCATTACCACAACCCATATCGAGAATTCCTTTCGGCTGATCTTCAATTGGTAAATTGAATAATTTGATAATAATTTCATCCACAATTTTAAAATAAGTATCGTGTGCGCCTCCGCTTCCCCAAACATTCATTTCTCGGTCCACATGAATTTCATCCTCGCCTTCGACCACCATTCGAAGTATATTTGGGTTACCAAAAAGCAAATCTTCTATTTTACTGAAAGTAGGTAAATACGAAACCGTCACGCCATAAGCAGACGCTCTTTTGGCAAAAAACAACCCCTTTTCCGTAAACTGATAATTGCCTTTTTTTTGGGTAAACCAACCTAAATTAACAAAGAAATCCAGTATGATTTTGAAATTTTCGGGAGATTTATGAAATTCTTCGGGACGAAAAGATATTTCCATAAAATATTTATGGAACATGCCGCTCATACCGAGTCGCACTAATATTGGTCCAACCAAACACCCTTCAATATGCGTTAGAATCTGATGCTGAATTTCATTGGTCAGCGCATCATTCGAAAATAAAATTCCATAATTAGCTGCGTACAATTCGAAAATTAAACCCAATCGAACAAATGGAATATCGTCTAACAATCGCGTGCGAAACTGCATCGTGAAATGCAGTAAATCAAGCACATCTTCATACAAATAGAACATTGGAAAAGCAATGGCACTTTTATCGTTTATGTTAAATTTAATTTGGTCCTTGGCAGTATTGATATGATAATCCAGGAATCCCTGCGAACACAAAACACGCAAGCCCACATTAAGATAACCTTCATTGGCTTTAAAATGTTTTGTGAGTTCCGAAAGTGTGACTTCTTTTTTATCAAGAATATAAGACAGTACTCCTTTTTCAAACAAAACATACGCAACTGGAGCGGTAACCAATCCATCCAAATGTTTGAAAATGGTACTTCTAAGGATAACTTTATCAATCATAAAAAGTACGTTTTAAAGGAGAAAAAAACACAATTCAATCAAAAATGACCTACTCAAATATATAAAATTTCAACTACAAAATCGACTTACTTTTTACAATTATAAATTCATAATTTAGAATTTACCAGCTATTTGTCTCTTAGCTTCGCCAATGACAAACGCAACAGAATTTGCAATGTTAAAACTTCTAATCAGCGATGACATTGGAATGGTCAGATGATTGGGGAATTCGTTTAAAACCGCTTCACTCAAACCTTTACTTTCTTTTCCAAAAACCAACCAATCTCCATCCTGAAAATCATTCTCCAGATATGATTTTTCGGCATGAGAACTCATCAGGAAAACTCGGGACAAATCCGAGATTTGTGCTTTCCATTCGGCTATATTTTGATATTCAGTAACATCAAGATGTACCCAATAATCCAAACCGGAACGTTTTAAGTTTTTATCATTAATAACAAATCCAAAAGGATGAATTAAGTGCAATCGGCTTTCGGTACCCACGCACAATCGGCCAATATTTCCGGTATTATTTGGGATTTCAGGTTCTACTAAAACGATGTTTAACATTTCTTTTGGGTTAATCGGTTATTTGTTTATTCGGTTATTTGAAAATCTTCAACTTCCAAAACTGCTCCAGCCTGCAAATCATTGAGATGTACATTTCCTATTCGAACACGAACCAAGCGCAATGTAGGAAAACCAACAGCGGCAGTCATTTTCCTGACTTGGCGAAACTTTCCTTCATTCACCGTAATCGAAGCCCAAGACGTAGGACCGTGGCGTTCATCCCGTATCTTTTTTCCTCTAGTTCCAAAGGCCGGAATTTGATGTATTAAAGTAGCTTTACACGGTTTTGTGATGTACTTAGTTCCATTAAAACCTATTTCAACCCCTTTTTGCAATTGTTCAATGGCTTCCTGATGAATAATGCCATCGACTTGGACATAATATTCTTTGTCGACTTTTTTGCTTCGAATGATTTCGCTCATCATCCCGTCCGTAGTCAACAGCAATAATCCTTCCGAATCTTCGTCAAGACGGCCTATTGCCATCGTGCCTTTAGGGAAATCGTGCAATTCTCCTAGCAGTTTCTTTTTTCTTTTTAATTCGTAAATAAACTGACTCAGATATCCGTAAGGTTTATGAATGATGAAATGAGAATGAGCCATTTTAGTGTATAAGTTGTACGTGCAAAGATAGTCTTGTTTTCGTTGGATTTAAAATAGTGTCGCCATACATTTATTGGTGTAAACCAAAAGCTATGTTAAATAATTGAAAACCATAGAATAAAAGACGTAATATTATAGTAGTTAACCGTATTCACTTTAAATCAAATATTATGGAAAACAAGGATTTAGGTTCAAAAAAAACAAATAACAAACAAAATATAAACGAAGGATTTAGCGGTCAGAATCTAGCCGAAAACACGAATCCTGAGGTTTCCCATTTAAAATCAGAGGTAGAAACCGACAATCATGGAAATCAAAAAATCGTTAAAAGAGCCCGAAATATAGACGGAACCTTGGAACAAAATGAGGATAACTGTCCTGAAAATATAAGTTCAGATGCCGCAAATGTTCCCGAAGAGCAAGCTAAAAAAATGGTAGAAAACAAAGACCATAACTCGGACATCATTCCAAACCGATATCCTAATGAACATCCCGATAATAAGGAAGACAGAGGGAATATTAAACTGGATCAATAACAATTGCTTTTATTCAAAAGGCCTATACGAATCTAATTTGTATGGGCCTTTTTTATTTTCCCAATACCAATGAATAAAGTTCCCAAAAAAAGAAAAGCCAATACCATAAAAAAGCTGTTAAGCAATACTTTGTTGTAGCCCAAAAGAATCACATCAACAAATGTATACGGGTAAAAACTAAAAAAAGCACCCCGAATTAAAGTGTAGACTAAATATACTGACGGAAAAATTAACCACGGAAAGATGTTTTTGAATTCTAATGTTTTTTTAGGAACAAAAAGAATCCAATAAGCTAAAACCAGAATTGGAACAACCAAATGCAATAACTCATCCGCTATTTTTTGGTAACCCGTTGGAGCCCATAAAAATCTAAGAATTGCATTGTAAACAAGCCCTACAATCGTGATGTACAACGTAATTGCGGTTGTGTTTTTGGGTTTCGAAAAAAACAAACCCCATTTGGATTTTGGCTTGAGCCAAAGAAAACTAAAGCATATTGCAACCAAAATATTCGTTTGAATCGTGAAAAAACTAAAAAACCGTACCATCGTTTCCGGAAGTGAAGCCACACGATTCAAAATTATAAGATACAATTGCAACACAACAGCAAACCAACCGATAATCGCTATGATTGCAAAAAAATAAAAATTCAATTTTAAAGATTTATCTTGCATATTTTTTATAGTATAAAAATTAATTGGTAACTAAATTTACTAATCCATGAATGCTAAAACTTGAGATACTATTTTGATTTCCGAAAGGAAAGAAGGAAACTTTTGTTTATTTTTACAAACTTACAAAAAGAAATTCTATGTCAAATATGCTTCCGTTTTTATTGCTTTTTATCGTTGCTCTCGCTATTGGTATTTTCATTGGCAAACTCATTTTCTCCGCCCGATTCCAATCGGAAAAAATTAGTTTAGAAGAAAAGCTGATTGCTTCCTCTTCCCAATTCAATCAACTGAAAGAACAAAATGGCATTGACAAAACAGCCTTTGAAAAGCAATTAGAAAATGCCAATGGGGAGAAAGAAAGCATTCGAAATGAAAAAGACAGTTTAGCCATTCAGCTTTCTAAGAAAGAGGTTGATTTTGAGAATCTTTGGGAACGCAACAAAGAGCAAAAAGAAGAAGTGGAGAAATTACAGGAAAAATTCACCAAAGAATTTGAGAATCTCGCCAACAAAATATTAGAAGAAAAGTCCAATAAATTTACGGAACAGAACAAGGAGAACATGAAAAATATCTTGACTCCTTTACAGGATAAAATTCAATTGTTCGAAAAAAAAGTCGAAGACACGCACAAAGAAAGTATTGATTATCATGCGGCTTTGCGCCAACAAATTCTGGGCTTACGAGAAATGAATATTCAAATGAGCAAGGAAACCATCAACCTGACGAAAGCTTTGAAAGGGGACAGCAAAATGCAGGGAAATTGGGGCGAATTAGTTTTGGAACGCGTTCTTGAAAAGTCAGGCTTAGAGAAAGGCCGTGAATACGAAGTGCAACAAGCGTTCACTACCGAGGATGGAAATCGCGTTTTTCCGGACGTGGTGATTAATCTGCCAGACGGCAAAAAGATGATTGTCGATTCTAAAGTTTCTTTGACTGCATATGAAAAATACATCAACGAGGAAGATGACGATGTAAAAATTGGCTATTTAAAAGAACACGTCAACTCTATCAAACGCCACGTAGAACAATTAGGCAATAAAAACTACCATGATTTATATCAAATAGAAAGCCCAGATTTTGTATTGCTATTTATCCCAATCGAACCCGCTTTTGCTATGGCGTTGAATGAGGATACCACTTTGTACAACAGAGCATTCGAGAAAAACATTGTCATTGTTACTCCAGCAACGCTACTGGCTACTTTGCGAACGATTGACAGCATGTGGACCAACCAAAAGCAACAGGAAAACGCTTTGGAAATTGCGAGACAGGCGGGCGCATTGTACGATAAATTTGAAGGATTTGTAGCAGATTTAATCAAAATTGGTAAGAAGATTGATGAAAGCAAAATTGAATACAGCGGCGCCATGAATAAACTAGTAGAAGGAAAAGGAAACTTAATCGTGAGTGTGGAGAAATTGAAAAAAATGGGAGCCAAAGCAAAAAAAGCGCTTCCGGAAAGCATATTGAATCGAGCAGAAAAAGACGAAAATCAACTTTTAAACTAAATAAAAAATGAGAAAATTTTTAATGGTTATTACTGTAATTGTTGTACTATCAGTTGCCGGTTATTTCGCTTTTTTATACAGTGCCACGTATAGCGAAGGGGTACGCTCAGGCGAATTAATAAAAGTGAGTCGTAAAGGAGTTGCATTCAAAACGTGGGAAGGTGAAATTAGTCAAGGAATTTCCGGGGCACAAATTTTCTCTTTTTCGGTGATGGACAGTGAGGAAAAAGTGATTGCCGATTTGAAAGATATGGAAGGGAAATATGTTCAGGTAACTTATGTAGAACGCTACAGAACTTTTCCTTGGTGGGGCGATACGCGCTATTTCATCACTGACGTAAAAATGGTAAATTCTCCTTTTAAAATAAAATAAATGAATCGTATTTTTAAAACTGTCGCATCCTCAAATATTAGAATTTCAGAATTAATGTTGCCGTCTCATACTAATTTTAGTGGTAAGATTCATGGCGGTTATATTTTATCGTTATTAGATCAGATTGCTTTTGCCTGTGCCTCAAAATTTTCAGGTAATTATTGTGTCACCGCATCCGTAGATACCGTAAATTTCCTTAATCCTATTGAAGTTGGCGAACTCGTGACGATGAAAGCCTGCGTGAATTACGTAGGTAACAGCTCCATGATTATTGGCATTCGTGTAGAGGCGGAGAATATTCAAACAGGGAAAATCAAACATTGTAATTCGTCTTATTTTACGATGGTTGCCAAAGATAAAGAAGGTAATAGCATGCCTGTTCCCGGTTTAATTTTATCTAATATGAATGAAGTACGTCGCTTTTTCAATTGCCTAAAACAAATCGCCTTAAAAAAAGAAAAAGACCTGCACGAAGAAAAGTTTGATTATACATCTAAAGAATCATTAGAAAGCTTACAAAAACACAACATAAAATTAGAACTGTAACGACAACTAAGAAAGTCAAAAGAAGCAATATTCCAAACAGTAGTTCAAAATCAACCTATTGTGTCATTTTGTCTAATTTTTAAACACGAGATTACATAATGGCTGTTACTTATCTAATTCGTAAAAAACTGTTTTTACGAATATTATACTTTAATTTCTGATTAAAAAACCCTTGAAAAATTAACTGATTAGCTGATTTTTCAACGGCTCAATACTTTCATTTCATTCGATTATTTCGTAACTTTAAGTAATTTAATTCATAAACCACTATGAAAAAAATTACTCTAATAGTACTGCTTATTGTTGCAATTAAATCTATTGCTCAAGATAAAATGGTTACTTATGGAGGAATCATACATTTTGAGGCTTCAATACCTTTATTTGAAGAAGTGAAAGCAAGCAATGAAAAAACAACCTGTATTTTGATAACTAAAACGGGACAGATTGCTTGTTGGATAAACATCAAAGATTTTAAATTTAAAAGAGATTTGATGCAAGAGCATTTCAATGAAAATTATATGGAAAGCAGCCGGTTTCCAAGAGCTGTTTTCAAAGGTAAAATTGAGAAATTTGATCTAAAAAATCTTAATTCAGAATCCAATCAATACCAAATAACGGGTAAAATAACGATACGCGGGCGAACTAAAAAAATAGTGATTACTGGAACTCTGAAAAAAGTGGGCAAAACAATTGAACTCCATACAGTATTTCGTTTGAATACGGATGATTTCAAAATCGACATTCCTTTTATAGTGCGTAGTAAAATATCTAAAAACGTAAGCACACAACTTATTTGTGTCTTAGAATAATTCTACTTTGTTAAACAATTTCTTAATGCCTCTTCCAGATTTTTAAATTTAAATTGAAAACCGGTTTGTTCGATTTTATCAGAGGAGACTCTTCTTCCAGTAAGGACAATTAATGCCATTTCACCCATAATTAATTTTAATACAAAAGCAGGAACATTGGGCAACCAAATAGAATATCCAAAAATACGTGCCAGTGTTTTAGAAAAAACAGTGTTGGTCGTATTATCATTAATGGCAGCATTGTAAGGCCCTTCCATATTGGGATTTGAAACCGCTTGAAGATAGATGTTACACAAATCGTCGACATGAATCCATGGCATGTATTGCTTTCCGGAACCTAATGCAGAACCCAATCGAAACTTAAACAACGGAATAAGTTTTTTCAAAAAACCCTCATTTTTCCCTAATACTAACCCAGTACGGATTTTTACGGTTCGAATGTTTAAGTTTTCAATAAAATCCAAAGCTGCTTCCCATTTCTGACATGTATACCCCAGAAAATCATTTGCATAAGGGGTGTTTTCTGAACAAATCTCTTCGCCATTTACTGCACCATAAATCCCTACAGCTGAAGCCGAAATAAAAGCGTCCAGTTTTTTATTATTCTTTTTTAAAATAGAATACAACAGTTGAGTAGATTTTTCCCGACTATCGATAATTGCAGCTTTACGTTTAGCCGTCCATCTTTTCTCCGCAATATTTTCACCCGCTAAGTGAATGATGTAATCTGCATTTAAAACTGCATTTTCATCTATGGTCTGATTTGCAACATCCCATTTGTAATAGAAAATGTCTTCTTTATTTTGTTTTTCACTTCTACTCAAGATAGATACTGAGTAGCCTTTCGCAATCAACAGACCCGTTAAATGACTCCCGATAAATCCAGAACCTCCGCTTATTAAAACATTTTTTTTCATCATAGTGTAAAGCTAATGATTTATAATGATATAAAATTATATTAAATTTTGTTTAACTTTATTGATATATAGTTAAACATTTCATACCTTTATACTTTAATTAGAAATATACTAAAAAATGGCGACTAAAAAATCGATAATAACGAAAGAGAAAATAGTTTCTATGTATATGATATATACATTAGAAAATAATGAAAAACCGAAATCCGTTTATAATTTCACTAAACTAAATAACTTTTCAGAAACTGAATTCTATCACTATTTCGGGACTATGGAAAGTTTAGAGAAAGAAATCTTTAAAATTTTTCTGGAAAAAACGGTCGAATTACTTCAGAAAGACGAGAACTATGAAACCTATAATATGAAAAGTAAAATGCTGAGTTTTTACTTTACTTTCTTTGAATTATTATCTGCTAATAGAAGTTACGTGACTCTCAGCTTGAAAGAACCACACAATAAGCTCCAAAATTTAATGCAACTTTCTAGTTTAAGAAACAGTTTTAAAAACTATATAGCAGGAATCATTTCAGATGAATACCGAATTAAACAAGAAAAAATTCAAAAATTTCAAGAGAAAGCGATTCAGGAAACGTCTTGGATCCAATTTTTATTGACCTTGAAATTCTGGCTAGATGATTCTTCACCAGCTTTTGAAAAAACAGACATCTACATTGAGAAGTCTGTAAAAGTCTCTTTTGAATTAATGAACATCGCACCGCTTGACAGCCTAATAGACTTTGGGAAATTTATTTTCAAAGAAAAAATATACAACAAATAATGAAAACGATAGATTACATCCCCACTTCAAAAATTGAAAGAGCTACAAAACTGGTGCAAACGGGTGCAAAAGTTGGCGTAAACTACCTGAAATATTACGGCGAAAAAATGGTCAATTCTGATTTGACACGTGATAAACTCAACGAAGATAACGCCGAAGATATTTACGATGGACTAAAAAGTCTAAAAGGAAGTGCGCTGAAAGTAGCACAAATGCTAAGTATGGACAAAAGCTTTTTGCCTCAGGCTTATGTAGAAAAATTTTCGCTTTCCCAATTTTCCGTTCCGCCACTTTCGGCTCCATTGGTATTGAAAACTTTCAAGACAAATTTTGGCAAAACGCCTTATGAGATTTTTGATGAGTTCGATGCGAATTCCGTTAATGCAGCGAGTATCGGACAAGTTCATGTTGCGGTAAAAGACGGTAAAAAGCTGGCTATAAAAATCCAATATCCTGGCATAGCAAATAGCATTTCCTCTGATTTAGCGATGGTAAAACCAATAGCAATCAGAATGTTTAACCTTCAAGGAAAAGATTCTGATAAATATTTCAAAGAGGTCGAAGATAAGTTAATCGAGGAAACTGATTATTTATTGGAACTAAAACAAAGCCAAGAGGTTGTTAAAGCGTGCAAAAAAATTGAAAATTTAGTTTTCCCAAATTACTATCCTGCCTATTCTTCGGAGAAAATTATCACAATGGACTGGATGACGGGAATTCATCTTTCTGAGTTCACTAAGAAAAATACCAATCAGGAAGCTGCCAATAATATTGGTCAGGCTTTATGGGATTTCTACATGTATCAAATACATATTTTGAAAAAAGTACACGCTGATCCACACCCAGGTAATTTCTTGGTCAACGACAAAAACCAATTAATAGCATTGGATTTTGGTTGCATGAAACAAATTCCTAATGCCTTCTATATTCCTTATTTCGAATTAATAAATAAAGAAGTGATTGATAACAAGAAACTTTTTAATGAAAAATTATTCGAATTGGAAATTCTTAGAGTAGATGATTCCAAAGAAGAAGTGGACTATTTCACGGAAATCTTTTATGATTTATTGTCGTTGTTCACCAAACCATTTCAAGAGAATACGTTCGATTTCTCAGATGCAGCCTTTTTTGAAAGTATTGCACAATTAGGAGAACGTTTTTCGAAAGACACCAATCTTAGAAAAATGAATGGAAATCGAGGTTCCAAACATTTTATTTATATGAATAGAACCTTTTTTGGCTTATATAATTTGATGTTCGATTTAAAAGCCACTATCGTCGTTAATCAATATCAGAAATACAACTAGTGAAAAAAGAGAACCTGCCTTCAAAAATGTGTTTGGTTTGCAACCGGCCTTTTAGCTGGCGGAAAAAATGGGAAAAAGTTTGGGATGAAGTCAAATATTGTAGCGAAAAATGCAAAAGAAACAAAAAGGGTTAGTTTGGTTTAGAAATGATTTGAGAGTTCATGATAATGAATCTTTAACGAATGCCGTATTAGAAAATGATACTGTATTTGCGGTGTATTGTTTTGATCCAAGGCATTTTGAGCAAAGCAAATTTGGTTTTAAGAAAACAGCCAAATTTCGAGCTCAATTCCTAATTGAATCGGTAAAGGCATTGAAAGAAAATCTGGAACAACTCAATATTTCGTTTTTGGTGTATCACCAAAAACCAGAAGAGTGTATTCCGGAAATAATTGCTCAAAATGAAATCAGCTCTGTTTACTTCCAAGAAGAATGGACGAGTGAGGAACTGGAAGTTTTAGAAAATATAAAATCAAAAGTTCCAGATTCAGTAGCATATAAAGCTACTTACAACCAGTTCTTATTTCATCCTGCAAGTATTCCGTTTGCTATTGAATCAATTCCAAATGTTTTTACACAATTCAGGAATCAGTGTGAAAAGTCGACGAAAGTCAGACCTGAATTTACAGTTCAACCACTTCTTCCAGAAAATTTGATACTAGATAAAACAGTAATTCCTACGATGGAAACATTGGGATTTGCTGATTTTGAAATGGATTCCAGAACCGCGTTTCCTTTTCGTGGCGGTGAAAATGAAGCACTGAAACGAATGAAAAATTATTTTTGGGAAACCAAAAAACTAAGCGTTTATAAATTGACTCGCAACGGATTGATTGGAGCTGATTTTAGTTCAAAATTTTCTCCTTGGTTGGCTAATGGCTCTATTTCGGCGAAAACAATTTATTGGGAAATTATTAAATACGAGCAAGAAGTCGAGAAAAATGATTCCACGTATTGGTTGGTTTTCGAGTTAATTTGGAGGGATTATTTTAAATATATTTCAATGAAAAACGGAAACTCTATTTTTAAAATTGGAGGGATTTTAGATAAAAATTACGATTGGAAAAACAATCAGTCGGCTATAAACAACTGGATCAACGGGAATACACAAGAGCCTTTTGTAAATGCCAACATGATTGAATTGCAACAAACAGGCTGGATGAGCAATCGTGGAAGGCAAAATGTAGCCTCTTATTTTGCTAAGAATTTACTTTTAGATTGGCGCATAGGAGCCGCTTATTTTGAAGCGATGCTAATTGATTACGATGTGCACAGCAATTACGGGAATTGGATGTATGTTTCAGGAGTTGGCAACGACCCAAGAGATCGAAAATTTAATATTAAGTTACAGGCTGAGAATTACGACGGACAATCAAAATTCCAGCAATTATGGTTGCAACAACAATTATTTTAAAAATTAAATGAATACAAACAAGAAACATATCAATGTGGTTTGGTTTAAAAGAGACCTTCGTTTACAAGATAACGAAGCAATTTTCAATGCAACAAAAACAGACACACCCACTTTGTTGCTTTATGTATTCGAAAAGTCTTTAGAAAACGATGCGCATTACAGTCCCAGACACTGGAATTTCATCAAGCAATCGCTTGTAGACATCAACAAACAACTGGAACAATCAAATACACATGTTTTAGCGGCCTCCTCAGAAGTGCTGCAGGTACTCAATACCATACAAGACACCTATAAAATAGATACCGTTTTTTCGCATCAGGAAACGGGTTTGAAAATCACGTACGAAAGAGACAAAACCTTCAAACGATTTTGCAAAAACAATCAAATCAATTGGGTTGAAAACACTAACAACGGGATTTTCAGGGCGCTAAGAAATAGAACAAATTGGGTTTCAAACTGGGAAAAATACATGAATGAACCACAATTTGTTTTTGATTCGAAAGCAGTAAATTTCCTCGATACGGAAGCAATAACCCAACTTGAAAAAGCATTGGAAAAGACAAATTTAGAAACTTTTCCGGATACAATTTTTCAAAAAGGTGGCAGTACAATGGCTGGAAAATATTTGCAAAACTTCTTTGAAGAGCGCTATCAAAATTACAGTTCGCATATTTCAAAGCCTTTATTGGCTCGAAAAAGTTGCAGCAGATTATCCCCTTATATCGCTTGGGGAAATGTATCCTCCAGACAAGTTTTGCAAAAAGCAGCCACTTTCAGATTGACATGCACCCATAAAAAGCAAATTGATTCATTTATATCCAGACTGACTTGGCAGGCACATTTCATTCAAAAATTTGAAATGGAAGAAATCATGGAGTTTGAAAGTGTCAACAAAGGCTTCCATTCGTTGAAAAAGAAAGTTAATGAAAACTATATTGAAGCTTGGAAAACCGGACAAACAGGATTTCCATTAATTGACGCTTCTATGCGTTGCTTGAACGAAACGGGCTATTTGAACTTTAGAATGCGTGCAATGTTAGTGTCGTTTTTTACGCATAATTTATGGCAGCCTTGGCAGGAAGCGACGCAACATTTATCACAAATGTTTCTGGACTTTGAACCTGGAATTCATTTTCCGCAATTGCAAATGCAGGCTGGTGAAACTGGAATCAATATGTTGCGCATTTATAATCCAATAAAGAACAGTTACGAACACGATCCAGATGGTGAATTTATAAAAAAATGGGTTCCGGAATTGCGCAATTTGCCTCGTGCATTTGTACATGAACCCTATAAAATGACCTATCTAGACCAGAAGTTTAATGATTTCGAAATAGGCATCAATTACCCGAAACCAATTGTAAATATGGAACGAACAAGGAAATTTGCTAGTGATTTATTATGGAAAATGAAAAAAAATCCATTGGTAAAAGAGGAAAGTTCGCGTATCTTAAAGTTACACACTATGGCTGATATTGGCGACAGCGAATAATTTTTCAATACATATTAAAAAAACAATAGCAATCTCAATTAAAAAAATATCGTGATTACAAAAAAAGAACTTACTGATTTAGACAAAGACCGAATCATAGAAATGGCTTGGGAAGACCGAACCACTTTTGATTCGATTTTAATGCAATTTGGATTAAAAGAACAAGAAGTTATCGACCTGATGCGCACCGAAATGAAACCTTCAAGTTTTAGAATGTGGCGTGAACGCGTTCAAGGACGAAAAACAAAACATGAGAAATTAAGGGATTTTCGAGAGGGTCGTTTTAAGTGTACGATGCAAAGACAAATTAACAACAACAAGATTTCCAAACGATAAAAATATTGGACTACATCCTGTTAAAATAACAACCTATAAAAATGAAAAACATAGTAATCATTGGTGGTAGCAAAGGAATTGGCAGTGCCATTTTGTTACAACAATTAGAGACAAACATGGTGTACAACATCAGCCGAAACGCTCCAAATATCACACATCCTAATCTGAAACACTTTTCTGTAGATGTATTGCAGGATTCGCTACCAGAAATAGAAACTATTGATGCCTTGATTTATTGTCCGGGTTCCATCAACTTGAAACCCATAGGAAGCCTTACTATAGATGATTTCAGGAAAGATTTTGAAATTAATGTTATTGGCGCTGTAAAAGCCATTCAGAAATATTTACCAAGTTTAAAAAAGGGAACTCATCCATCGATTGTTTTGTTCAGCACGGTAGCCGCAAAATTAGGAATGCCGTTTCATGCGAGTATTGCTACAGCAAAAGCAGGAGTTGAAGGATTAGTGAAATCATTGGGAGCAGAATTGGCTTCAGTAGTACGCATCAATGCTATAGCTCCCACGATCACCGAAACGGGACTTTCGGCAGGTATTTTGCGAAATGATCGAATGAAAGAAAATATGGTGGAACGCCACCCGATGAAAGGCTATTTAAAACCCGAAGAAGTAGCGAGTATGACTGGCTTCCTAATTTCGGAAAATGCGAAATCAATTTCAGGTCAAGTATTCGAAATGGATTACGGAATAGTGACTTTTAAAATCTAAAGAAGCTGTTTAAAACATAAAAAATATTAACCATTAAAGAATTAAGTTTATCTAGAAAAGATTGCTTAATTTTTCTTAATTGCTTAATGGTTCAAAACATCCAATAAAATAATTAACCAAACTAAAAATTAAAATACACCATACCATGATAAAAGAAATGAAGAGTTACGAGAAAATTGAACAATACGACACAGAAATAACAGAATTTTTAGCTGATAATTATAGAGTAATCATTGAAAATTTAGGGGAAGACATTAACAGAGAAGGTCTTGAAAAAACACCGGAACGTGTCGCCAAAGCAATGCAATATTTGACTCATGGTTACGGATTAGATCCATTAGAGATACTAAAATCAGCACTATTTACCGAAGACCATAAACAAATGATTGTGGTAAAAGACATTGAAGTATATTCCATGTGTGAACACCACATGTTACCCTTTTTTGGAAAAGCACATGTAGCTTATATTCCAAATGGGAAAATTGTAGGTTTAAGTAAAATCCCAAGAGTCGTAGATGCTTTTGCCAGAAGGATGCAAGTACAGGAACGATTGACAGACCAGATTAAAAACTGTATTCAGGAGGCTTTGAATCCACTAGGTGTAGCGGTTGTAATTGAAGCCCAACACATGTGCATGCAAATGCGTGGGATTCAAAAACAAAATTCGGTTACTACGACATCGTCTTTTACCGGAGCTTTTGAAAAAGACAAAACCAGAAAAGAATTTATCAGCTTAGTTTCGAATAAATTGAGTTAAATTTAATTACTCATTAGAAATGTTCCTTATTAACTAAAAACAGAACACGGATTAAACAGATTTTTGATTGATTAATTTGAAATTAGAGCTAATTCGTGTAATTCGTAGCAAAATATTTAAGTATTATTTCGAACCAGTATAATTGTTTAAATACAACACCATGAAAATTCTCTTAACTGGCGCAACAGGTTATATTGGCAAACGACTTTTGACTCTATTGGTAGAGCAAGGACACGACATAATCTGTTGTGTTAGAGATAAAAACAGGTTTTATTGTCCTGTCGAATTTCAAAAAAGTGTTACGGTAATTGAAGTCGATTTTCTCAAACAAGAAACATTGACAACCATTCCAGACGCTATTGATGCCGCATATTATTTGATTCATTCCATGTCAGGATCCGCTTCCAATTTTGATGAACTAGAAAGCATATCGGCACTTAATTTTGTACAACGTTTAAATGAAACCCAAGTAAAACAAGTTATTTATTTGAGCGGAATTGTAAATGACAAATCGTTATCCAAACATTTATCCTCGAGAAAAAAAGTAGAAGAAATTTTAAATATTGGAACGTTTGCCACGACAACTTTAAGAGCTGGAATTATTGTGGGTTCTGGCAGTGCTTCGTTTGAAATTATTCGGGATTTAGTGAACAAACTTCCCATAATGATTACTCCAAAATGGCTGAATACCAAGTGCCAACCGATTGCAATTCCGGATGTTCTTGATTTTTTATCCAAATCATTATTGAATCCCGTTACGTACAACCAAAGTTTTGATATTGGAGGGCCGGATATTTTAACGTACAAAGAGATGCTTTTGGGTTTTGCGGAAGCTAAAAAACTAAAACGATGGATATTTACTGTTCCCATAATGACACCAAAATTGTCCTCGTATTGGTTGTATTTTGTAACCTCAACATCCTATAGACTCGCGTCAGCACTAGTCAGCAGTATGAAAGTGGAAGTCATTTGCAGCGATAACAGAATCAACGCTTTATTGAATGTTACGCCTATGTCTTACAAGCAAGCGCTTTCCCGTGCTTTGATAAAAGTAGACGAGGACAAAGTAGCTTCGAGCTGGAAAGATTCCTTAATCAGTGGACGTTTTAGCAGTAATATGTCGGAATATTTAAAGGTTCCAAAAAAGGATTGCTACATCGACCGACGTAAAATGGAAATCTTAGACCGAGATTTTACCCTCAGTAGAATTTGGTCCATCGGTGGTGATACGGGTTGGTATTACGGTGATTGGTTGTGGGATTTACGTGGTTTTATAGACAAATTATACGGTGGCGTAGGTTCCAGAAGAGGAAGAACGAACCGACATGATATTCATTCTGGGGATGCATTGGATTTTTGGCGCGTTTTGTATGCCAATAAAGAAGAAGGGAAATTAATCTTATTTGCCGAAATGAAATTACCCGGTGAAGCTTGGTTGGAATTTAAAATTATCGGAAATACGTTGTATCAAGCGGCGACTTTCAGGCCAAGAGGAATTTGGGGAAAATTATACTGGTATTCCGTTTTACCGTTTCATGGATTTATTTTCGAGGGAATGCTGAAGAAATTGATCCGTTAATAAACAAATATCCTTTTCTATACCTGCTTGAAAAAAAAATTAAGATTGAACGAATTATGAATCCGTTCAATCTGTATCTATTTTATTTTAAAATTCCGGCTTTGTAAGTGGCAATCGCTCTATCTCTAGCCATAGCGTGCTCTACCATTGGTTTTCCATAGCCTAAATCAAATTCTTTGATCCATTTTCGGATGTAGCTTCCCTTTTCGTCGAATTTTTTCTGTTGTATTTCCGGATTGAAAACACGAAAATAAGGAGCGGCGTCACAACCGGTTCCTGCTGCCCATTGCCAGTTTCCAACATTGGCAGACAATTCGTAATCCAGTAATTTTTGAGCAAAATAAGCTTCTCCCCATTGCCATTGAATCAATAAATGCTTGCAGAGAAAACTCGCTACCACCATGCGGACTCTGTTGTGCATGTATCCGGTTTCATTGAGTTGACGCATTCCGGCATCCACCATAGGATATCCAGTTGTTCCTGAACACCAGCGCTTGAAATCTTCTTCATTATTGCGCCATTGAATCCCATCATACGCTGATTTGAAGTTTTGTGTAACGACTTTTGGAAAACTGAATAATATTTGCATAAAAAATTCTCTCCAAATCAATTCACTCAAAAAAACATCATTTTTATGAAATGCCCAATTGACTAATTTCCTAACGCTTACAGTTCCAAAACGCAGATGTGGCGAAAGATACGAAGTTTTATCCAAGGCTGGAAAATCTCTTATATCTTGATAATTTGCAATGAATTTTAAATTGTGCGGCTTTACTTTTATAGGACTTTCTTCGAAACCTATTTGTTCCAAAGTTGGAAAAACAAAGACACTTTTATAGAAATTAGAAAACATATCCGTGGCATCGTATTCTGGAACCGGAGCCATTGATTTGTATTTTTCTAACCATTTATTTTTAAAGGGAGTATAAACGGTATACGGCAATCCATCGGCTTTTGTGATTTCTTTTTCTTCGAAAATTACTTGATCTTTAAAAGAATAAGAAATCGTTTTTTTGGCTTCTAACATTTCACAAATAATGGTGTCACGTTGTATGGCGTATGGTTCGTAATCTTTATTGAAGAAAACTGTTGCGATATCGAATTCTTGTAAAAGTGATTGCCAAACGTCAATAGTTTTCCCTTTTTTTACCAAAAGAGAACTTCCTATTTCTTGTAATTGGGTATTTATTTTCGAAAGTGATTCATGAATGAAACCTACTCTGGCATCGTTTTTTGGCAAACTGTCTAAAATGGAATCATCAAAAATAAACAATGGAATAACCGGATATTTAGACTTCAAAGCATGGAATAATCCAACGTTATCTTCCAGACGCAAATCACGTCTGAACCAAAAAACAGAAACTTCTTGTTTACTCATTACTTTGCATTAAACATTTCGTCCACTTTAACTACACGGTAATTGAAAATAGATTTTAATTTATTTTTGACGACCAACGTGTTCATGATTTGGCCCAAAAAACCAAGTGGCAATCCGTAATGTACCACATCCGTCATTTTAGTTCCGTTAGGTGTAGCTTCAAAGAAATGTTTGTGGTGCCAGAAACTGTAAGGGCCAAAACGTTGTTCGTCTATGAAATAACTATTTTCCTTAACTTGAGTAATTACGGTCATCCACGACAAAGTAATTCCTAAAAGTGGCGTTACTTTATATTGAATAATTTGCCCGGGATACATGGCTTTTTTGTCGAAATCCGTGATTTGAAAACCCATTCCTTCTGGTGTGATTTTCTGAAGATTTTTTGGGTTTGAAAAAAAATCCCAGCATTCTTCTACGGTTGCATTTACGTGCTGAACGGTTTCTTTTTTGTAAATTTTCATAGTTGAATTTTAAGAATAAATACCGTCACGAAGCACTGAGTTTGCGTGAGGGATAAAAGTGAAGCTCTTTTTTAGACTGCCCTGTCAAGGTTTTGATCCTTGACAGGGCAGTCTAAAAAAAGCGGGAACGTGTAGCCCGACCCGATTTTTTCATCGGGTCACGCCCAAATAGAATTGTTATATTTTATAGTATTTGAAAGGCACAAATAACATACCGAAGCACTCTCCATGTTCTTTTCCCAAATGTTTGTGATGTACTTTGTGCGCTTTTCGCAAGCCTATTAAATACTTGTTATTGGTGTTTTTGAACCATTTGAAACGTTGATGAATCAGGACATCATGAATCATGAAATAACAGAATCCATAAAAAGTGATTCCGAGTCCAATGAAAAACAAATAGTTCATCCCGCCTTGCACACCATAATAAAAGAGAACGATGCTAGGAAGGGCAAAAATCACAAAGAAGATATCGTTTCGTTCAAAAATATTGGCGTATTTAGGTTGGTGATGATCAGCATGAAAATACCACATCAGACCGTGCATAATGTATTTGTGCGTAAGCCAGGTTACACATTCCATGACAAGGAAAACACCCAAAAAGATTAAAAAGAAAATCATTATTTTTTTATTTAATTAAAATATACTTTTTTAAAACAAGCTGTAATTTAAACCAACTTCAATTTATAGGTTACAAAAGATTGCGCCAAAAGACCCGCTTTTGTATAATTTGAAACCCGAATCCTTGCATTTCCAATTTCATGACTAGGCGTGTTTTCTAATTTTTTCAGTAGTTTTTTGTAATAAACAAATGCTGTGTACACGCCAAACTTAGCTTCTATTGGCAACTTCACAATTCCTTGATAGGCGACTTTGAAATCTTCTTCAATTTCATTGATGATTGCCGTTTTAGCTTTTTCATCGAATGAGTTCAAATCGACTCCAGGAAAATAATTTCGGTTTAACACCAAGTTATCGTCCTTTAAATCTCTCAAAAAATTAACTTTTTGGAAAGCAGAACCCAAACGCATGGCTTCGCCTTTCAATTGATTATATCTTTCTGTATCTCCTGCAACAAAAACCTTGAGACACATCAACCCAACCACATCAGCAGAGCCATAAATGTAATCGTCATATTCAGCCTTACTATTGTAATCTGATTTGATTAAATCCAATTTCATACTTCTCAAGAAAGCTTGAATTAAATCATCTGAAATATTGTATTGCTTTACCGTTTGCTGGAAAGAGTTCAAGATTGGATTTAAACTTATTCCTCTTTCGGTTGCTTTGTAATACTCATCCTCAAACTCCGTGATTAAACTTTCTTTGTCAAAACCGTGAAATGAATCAACAATTTCGTCCGCAAAACGAACAAATCCATAGATACTATAGATGGCATCTCTTATACTTGGCGACAACATGTAAACCGCCAGAGAGAAAGAGGTACTATAGTTTTTTGTAACTAGCTTGCTACATTTAAAAGATACATCATCAAATAGTTGCTTCATATTATTGCTCTGAAAATTGCTTGTTAATTAATTCTGATACTAATTTTCCAGAAATTAATGCTGGTGGAACACCTGGTCCAGGAACGGTCAATTGACCCGTAAAATATAAATTCTTTACTTTTTTACTTTTCAACTTTGGTCTCAAAAAAGCAGTTTGCAATAACGTATTTGCCATTCCATATGCATTTCCTTTGTAAGAGTTGTACTCCGAAACAAAGTCATTTTTACAAAATGATTTTTTAAATATAATATTATTTTTCACGCTTTGCTGTGTTAAAGTTTCAAAACGATCCATTATTTTATCAAAGTATTGTTCTCGTAATGCTTCAGTATCATTAATTCCGGGAGCTAATGGCACTAGAAAAAAACCAGATTCCATTCCATAAGGAGCGGCAGTTTTATCTGTCAATGATGGAAAATTGGCATAAAACAAGGGTTCTTTTGGCCATTGTGGCTCATCATAAATATCCTTGGCATGCTGATAAAAATCAACATCAAAAAACAACGCATGATGCGAAATATTTTCTATTTTTTTATTGAAACCAACATAAAATAATAACGAAGAAGGAGCAAAAACTCTGCTGTCCCAATATTTTTCAGAATACGCACGATGTTCTTGATCCAATAATGTTTCTGTGTGATGGTAATCAGCACCGCTCAAAATCAAATCTGAGGCAATCGTTTCGCCATTAATCAATAATCCTTTGGCTGTTTTATTGTTTACAATAATCTTTTCAATAATAGCGTTCGTTTTGAATTTTACTCCCAATTCCAACGCTAAACTTTCCATAGCCCGAACGACATCAAACATTCCTGTTTTTGGATGCCAAGTTCCAAGACCAAAATCAGCGTAATTCATAAAACTATAAAACGATGGCGTATCGGATGGTTTTGCACCAAGAAACAAAACGGGGAACTCCAGTATTTGAATCAACCGTTCATTTTTAAATTTCTTCCGAACATCTTTGCTGATGTTACTAAAAAACTGTCCTACTTTTTTAGCGGTTTCAACCGTTATTAATTCCAGTGGAGAAACACCCGGTCTATACACTAGATCTTTAATGGCAATGTCATAATTGCTTTTGGCCTCAGCCATGAAATCATTTAATATGGTACCGCTTCCTTTTTCAATTGCTTCAAAAGCGAAAATAATATCCGTTAAATTATCCGCAATTGTAATGAAATCATCGATCCCATAATACACACGGTATGCTGGTGATAACTTTATTAGCTCGTAATAATCTGTTGTTTTCTTTCCAAAATCGGCAAAGAAACGATCAAACACATCTGGCATCCAATACCAACTGGGCCCCATGTCAAAAGTGAAACCATCCATTTTTAATTGTCGTGCTCTTCCGCCAATAGTTGGGTTTTTTTCATACACAGTAACATTGTGACCGCTTTGAGCTAAATAACAGGAAGCAGCAAGCGAAGAAAACCCAGAACCTATAACTGCAATTTTTTTTATTTCTTTCATTTGTTTAGCAAATATACGAAAAGTTTAAACAAAAAATTAAATTTCACCGACTAAATCAGAAATAGAATTAAAAATTGATATTTTGTCTGAAAGCCCTTCTTTGTTGATAAACTCCACCAACCGTCCAGTATACCATAACTCCGTATTATCATCTAATAATTCATCCGCCATTTTTTGGATGTATTCGTCCAAAATATCTCTTTCGGGTTGCACCGTGAGGTAGGAAATAAAAATAATGGAGTCAAAATGTTTTTTTAAATCTTTTAGATTATTGATGGGCATGCTTTCACCCAAATAGATCGTTTTGTATCCCAATAATAAAATTTCATAATTCAAATACATCAAGCCAAGCTCATGAATTTCATTCATAGGAAGAGAAAGTACAAAAATTTTATCTTTTTTAGTTTGCTTTAAAACCTGTAATTTCTCGGTATTTATCAGTAATTTTTGTTTGATCAAATAACTTATAAAATGCTCGTGGGCTGGTGTAATCGTATCAGACTGCCATAATAATCCCAGTTCATTCATCAAAGGAATAAAAACTTGAAGAAATACTTCTTTAAATGATTTTTCAGCAATCAACCAATTGTAAGTATTGAAAAACAACTCTTGGTCAAAATTCATCATCGCCATCTTAAACTCACTGATGGCATGACTTTTAGCTGTTTTATTCGAAATTATTTCTCGTACAAGAGATGGTATTTTATCTTGTGGATACGTAGCTATTTTTGAAATTTTATAGCCATAGTCATGAAGCAAAGTAATATTTAATAGTTTTTGCAAACTAGCTAAATCGTACAATCGGATATTAGTATCTGTACGCATCGGTTGAAGAATGTCGTATCTCTTCTCCCAGATTCGTATAGTATGTGCTTTGATCCCTGAAAGATTTTCAAGATCTTTAATACTAAACACACTTTTCATATTGTTTATCATTTATCTACATTTAATAAACAAATGTAAAATAAATTTCATTATAAATTTGAAATAATTTGAAAACTATTGTATTATTCTAAAGTGACGCTGTAAAAGGCATTTAATTTGTCTAAGTCAAGGATTGTTTTTGAACTATCAGTACTTCGCGTGTACATCGGCTCAAATTTTGCTCCGTAAATAACTTCCTCAAAAGTATAAGAAGTACGAATGGCCACGGTATTACTAAACATATCATCAAAGGTTTTTATAAAAACAAGGATTTCACCGTGAATACTATCAAAATCTTCTTTGGTTAAATTATACAGCGGACTATCTTCTGTAATGGGATGGACCAAAGTCCAGCTTAAGGTTAGTGCATTTATTCTTTCCAATTCCAGTTCTAAAGTATAAAATTTATTAGTTTTAATACCATTGTCTTCCACACTCATTCCGAGAGTCATTTTGGCTACAGCATCAGTAAAATTAGTATTTTTAAAAGGTGTAATCCTGATCATTAACCCTTTTATTTCTCCATAAGGAGCGATAAGGGCATTGTGTGAAAATTTCAAAAAAGCAGTTGGTCTACTAAAACGTCCAAAGAATAAACCGGTCGCAATTGCGAAACTCAACAACCCAATCAAAGCTTCCGCAGCAGCTAATAAACTGGTCAAAAAACCAGAAGGACTAATATGCCCATATCCCACTGTTGTAAAGGTTTGCGCACTAAAAAAATAAGCCTGACCAAATTGAACCCAATTTGAACCTGAAGCGTCAATCCCATTCAAATTTTCGATCCCGATGGCATAATATAAGAACGCAAATAAAAAATTCATTCCCACATAGAACAATAAAAGAATCAACATGAATTTCCATCTTGGCAAATCAATCATGGTATGATACCAACTGATTCGGTGTAAAAGATGCATGCCTCGCTTCTCTACATTTGCAGTTCCATTTTTATTCACAAATCGCCCACCATAATTATTGGCATTGGTACCAAAACCAGTATTTGTATCTGCCTTAGCTTTTGAATTTATTTTCCTCATTGCAGTTATTGCTATCCATTTTTTGTGAGGCAAAAATAGCAAAAAAAAGAACTGATTTTATCATTAGGATAAGCCATTTCTCAGCCCAACTTATTTTTTATAATGCTATTCTTTCATTTGTAAAAAACAGTTCCAAATTCGTCATTAATATTCCTTTTAAGAACTTTATTTTTACATAATTTATAGTTTTATCGCTAAAATAATTTTAAAAAATAAAATTAACTACTTGAAAATCAATATCTTTAAACGTTATTATTCTTTTAAATAAAACTTCTAATTATGCATAACGAGATTTTAAAAGACAGAATTGAGGCCGGCTTATTGCTTTCTAAAAAATTAAAAAAATACCAGAATAGTGATTCCATAGTACTTGCTATACCCAGAGGCGGCGTACCTGTGGGATATGTAATTGCTAAAAACTTACATCTGCCCTTAGATATCGTTTTTTCAAAAAAAATAGGACATCCTAATAACAAAGAATTTGCAATTGGTGCGGTCTCATCAGATTATATGATTCTTGATGAGCATCCTAATGTCCCTCAAAAATATATTGACAATGAAATTATCCGACTGCAGAAATTAATGAAGGATAAATACGAACTCTACATGGGCAATAGAAAACCACTGGATATAAAAGGAAAAAATATAATTTTGGCAGATGATGGCATCGCTACAGGAAATACTTTGCTAGCCTGCATAAATATGCTTCGAAAAAAAAATCCTGCCAAAATAATCGTGGCAATTCCTGTAATACCCTCTGATACCGTGCCTGTAGTTGAGAAAAATACCGATGAGTTTGTCTATTTGATGGCTCCAACATATTTTAGCGGAGTAAGCGGATTTTACGAAGAATTCAATCAAGTGGAAGATGCCGAAGTCATACAATTATTAGGCATTCCCATTAGCAGTAAATAATATGATTTTCAGATAAACTTCCCTATTTAAAATTTAAAATGATGGAAAAATTAAATTTAGATATCCCTTTATCCGCTGTAACATTAAAAGGAGATTTGATAATTCCAGAAAACGCAAAAGGAATAGTCATTTTTTCGCACGGAAGTGGCAGCAGCAGATTCAGTTCCCGAAACAGAATGGTAGCCGAATTGATTCAAAACCAAAACATCGGCACATTTCTTTTTGACCTGCTCACCGAGGAAGAAGATAAACTTTATGAGAACAGATTCGATATTGATTTACTAACCAACCGATTAATCGAAACCACGCAATGGCTAATGGACTATAAAAGCACTAAAAACTTGCCCATGGGTTATTTTGGTGCCAGTACAGGAGCCGCATCGGCGTTGCGGGCAGCAGCTTATTTCAAGACAAAAATTAAAGCCGTGGTTTCTCGTGGCGGACGCCCTGACTTGGCAATTACCGAATTATCACAAGTTACTGCTCCTACTCTATTAATAGTTGGAGGACTCGATATTCCTGTAATCGGAATGAATAAAATGGCATTTGACAACTTAGAATCAGTAAAAGAAATAAAAATAATTCCCGGAGCCACCCATCTTTTTGAAGAACCCGGAAAATTACTTGAAGTAGCTGAATTAGCAATAGTTTGGTATAAAATATATTTGATAAAAAAAGAAGAAAAACAAACTAAAGTGTAACCCTTAAATCCAATTATCATGGTAACAGTAAATACATCCATTACTTATAATGGAAATTGTGAAGAAGCATTCTTATTTTACAAATCGGTTTTTGGCGGTGAATTTTCTTATTTTGGAAGATTCAAGGAAATGCCAATGACCGATGGCAAAACCTGTCCTCTTGGAGAATCTGAAAAAATAATGCATGTTTCTCTACCCATTAGTGACGAAACAGCTATAATGGGCAGTGACAGCTTCGAATCTTTTGGGGCAACAACTATTTACGGGAATAACTTTTCACTTTCTATCAATACCGAAAGTAAAGAAGAAGCCGATAAAATGTACAATGCACTTTCAGCAGGCGGAAAAGTTATAATGCCAATGGAAGATGCTTTTTGGGGCGACTATTTCGGGACATTCACCGATAAATTTGGAGTCAACTGGATGGTGAATTTTGAGCAAAATCACGAGAAATAAAATTAAAACAACACTGAAAAGTCTCTGTATTTAGGCTTTTTTTATGGCTTGTAGCAAACTGTTTTTAGATAAAAAACAATCCCAAACTACAGTAATTATTGCATTCCTGTTTTTTACAATAAAGGTTTAAAAAAATTGCAATTATAGCCGATGCTAAAACAATCGCTTTTTTTGCTAAATTAGTTGAATTAAATAATTGCTATGAAAAAACTAACCAAAGAAGACATCAGTCAGGAAGTATTTGACTTATACGATGATTATGCTCATAACAAAATTGAAAGAAGACAATTCGTCGAAAAACTATCCTTGTTTGCGGTAGGAACGCTTACACTTCCGTCACTTCTTAGCTTTATGACACCCAATTACATCGACTCTATTTTAATAAAACCCGGCGATCCAAGGTTGAAATCAGAATTTATAACCTACGATTCTCCTAAAGGCGGAGGTAAAATCAAGGGACTTTTATCCCAACCTGCGGGAACCAAAAAGAAATTACCGGGAATCATTGTTGTGCATGAAAACCGAGGGCTGAATCCTTATATTGAAGATGTAGGACGAAGAGCCGCTGTGGAAGGATTTATAACTTTGGCACCGGATGCCTTATCACCACTAGGAGGTTATCCCGGAAATGATGATGCGGGTAGAGATCTGCAGAAAAAACGCACCCGTGAAGAAATGCTGGAGGACTTCATTTCAGCCTATGAATACCTGAAATTACACAAAGATTGTAATGGACATATTGGTGTGGTAGGATTTTGTTTTGGCGGTTGGATTGCCAATATGATGGCGGTAAAAATACCAAAGCTATGTGCCGCAGTTCCCTATTACGGCGGACAACCCACTACCGATGAAGCCGACAAAATAAAAACACCTATCATGGCACACTATGCTAGTTTAGACACTCGCGTAAATGAAGGTTGGCCTGCTTATGAATCCATTCTCCAAAAGAACAAAGTAGAACATGTTGCTTATTTCTACGAAGGTGTGAATCATGGTTTTCATAACAATACCACGCCCAGATACGATGAAAAAGCCGCTACTTTATCGTGGATGCGAACGATTGATTTTTTTAAGGAGAAATTGAAGAAGAAATAATTTTTGAATGCAACTATTTTGAAAGTCCTGATTGGAGCTTTTTTTTATTTAATTTTAGTTTTTTTTTAAAATACTGTGTAGATTAAAACATTTTGTTAACAAGCGCGGGGAATCCAATAACGATAAGGATATACAACTTGCCTAAGATAATTGCTAGATTAACATTGGGGAGAAAGAGTTTCAAGGAAGTAGGTTTAACTGTACCCATCTTGGTAAGCCCAAAAGCCTTCATAAAACATTTATATGGCTGCTTCTTATCGATTTAATCAAACAAATAGATCAGATCCGACAAGAAACAAACATCATTGATTTAGGAATAGAACCACAAAAGGCTTACAAGTCCAGGGAGGAAAGTTATTTGTAAATAAGACCGTATTTATTTTTTGGCTAGACCCAGAAAATTTAAAACATAACTTTTTTGCACTATATAAATTTATGAGAGCACACACATTCAGGTTAATAAATTATTACTATTGTGTTAAATAAATCACAAACTAATAATTATTACTAAACAATTTTAATTATTTTTGTTTGATCTTTATGTAAATAAATTAAACAAAAAAAAATTATGAAAAATTTTAACAAGTTATTTTTTTATTTGTGTTTGCTTTTTGTTAGCACGACGTTTTTTGTTGGATGTAGTAATGACGACAGTTCACCGCAACTCACCGGGGAATCTAAGCAGTTCATTTTGCTCAGTAAATCAAACCCTGCCGTTAGCGGAACCGTTACGTTTGCAAAAAGAAATGATGACACAACGCTTATTACTGTTCAATTAAGCGGCACTAGTGCTGGTGGAAATCATCCGGCACACATCCACGCCGGTACAGCAGCAGAAGGCGGAGCTATTTCACTTGACCTAACTTCTATTACTGGAAGTACAGGTAAAAGTGAAACGGTTGTTAAAGCTTTAAATAATGGCTCGCCCATCACTTACGAACAGTTAATTAGTTTTGATGGTTATGTTAATGTTCACCTTAGCGGAACCGATCTCGCAACATTGATAGCGCAAGGTGATATTGGTATTAATGAACTTACAAATACTAGCAAAACGTATACCTTAACTTCCGTTTCCAATAGCGCCATAAATGGCACTGCTAAATTTACCAAAAGGGTAAGCGGTAAAACTTTGGTAAGTATTGCGATAACGGGTACAACTCCTGGAGTTACTTCTATTGCGCATATTCACGTCAATACTGTCGCTCAAACGGGCGGTGTAGTAGTAGATCTTACATCGGTAAATGGATCTACAGGAAAAAGTGATACCAGTGTAAACAAACTCAATACAGGAGCTGCCATAACTTATGATGAGCTTTTGAATTTTGACGGATATATAAATGTTCATGAAAGTGCTACCGCTTTATCAACATTAATCGCACAAGGTGATATTGGTAAGAATGAACTTACTAACGTCAGTAAAACCTACCCTTTAAATGCCGTTTCTAACAATGCTGTAAGTGGCACAGCAAAATTTACAAAAAGAGTGAGCGGTGAAACTTTAGTAAGTATTTCCATAACTGGAACAACTGCAGGAGTTAATTCCCCAACACACATCCATCTCAATACTGCTGCCCAGGGAGGACCTATAGCTATTGATCTTACATCTGTCACCGGTGCTACTGGAAAAAGTGAAACCAGCGTGAATAAACTCAATAATGGAACCGCCATTACCTATGACGAGCTATTAAATTTTAATGGATACATAAATGTTCACTTAAGTGCAATCAATTTAGCAACCATAATCGCTCAGGGTAACATTGGAGCTAATGCAGGAAATTTAAATGTCGTAAATTACAACATAACCAATACAAGTTCTACATCTTACGTATTTAATGGTGGGGGGTTAACTAATGGGAGTAATCCAAATTTAACTTTGCAAAGAGGTAAAACGTATAGTTTTACTATGAGTACACCTGGACATCCTTTCTTAATAAAGACCGTCCAAACAACTGGCAGTGCCAGCGCTTACAACAATGGAGTCACTAACAATGGCGCTATAAGTGGTGTCATATCTTTTACTGTACCCAGTGATGCACCAAACACCTTATATTACATCTGTGAATTCCATTCCTTAATGACAGGTATTATAACAATTACCAATTAAGTAGAAAACAAAAGTATCAGAATAAAGCCAGTGCAGATGTACTGGCTTTATTTATTAAAATTATTCCGATTTAAAGTAATTACCCGCATAAATAACTTATTTCAGAATTATTTAGAAAACCTCATTAGTAAATGCATATCTCTATGCTCAAAGTCCATTGATAAATTACAGTTATATATTTGGCAAATTAATTTTTAAATACCAAAATTCATTGCATGATGACAAATCCTCTTGTGCAATCAAAAACCACCTAATTAATTTTACCCGCGCGCAGAAATGTACCCCAATGACGCTTGGAAAATATCTCCAACTTTGACCATAAAGCAATGAGCCACTGACAAGAAACAATATCACAAAAAAAAATCTACTAATACCAATTTAATCTCACACTCCAAAACTTACCTTTCTGTAAAAATATAATCCGCAAGTAAAACGGCATTCTCTCTATAACGGTTTTTAATAGCCTACCTTAGAAAAAAAATTAATGTCTATAGAACACAAGGTCCGATTGGTTGAAGAATTATTTCACCGTCTTGAAAATGAAATTACGGCGTTCCAATCAGAAACTCATTTACAGTGTCGCGCTGGTTGTGGCAAGTGTTGTTCTACACCAGACATCGTTGCTTCTCCTTTGGAATTTTTGCCGTGGGCATTCCATTTATTTTTAAACGGTAAAGCCGAAGAAATGCTTGTTGAATTAAACAATAAATCCGATAGCAACTGTCATTTATACCGACCTCTAGATGTTTTGGACCGAAGCAACGGAAGCTGTAGCAACTATCGCTATCGCGGATTGATTTGCAGGCTTTTTGGGTATGCCGCAAGCAGAGATAAATATGGTAAACTGCGATTGGCGACTTGCAAAATAATCAAAGAAGAACAACAACAAAACTTCAAGGATACTGAAGAAGCCATTGGCAAAGGATTATACGTACCCATTTTTTCTGATTATTACATGCAACTTTCTCAAATTGACAACAGGCTAGCCATTACTTTACTACCCATAAACGAAGCCTTAAAAATAGCCATTGAAGAAGTCTTGCATTATTATGCGTACAGACCGTTTCCCGATGGTCCCGAAAATATCGCTTAAAAATACAATGCATAAAAAAAGCCCCGTTTGAACATGCCCCAAATAGTGTCTAACTTTTTGGGGCATGTTCAAACGGGGCTTTTTCAATATATAAACTCAAGTTTTATTTACTCAAATACATTTTTCTTCTGGAGTACAATTCGTAGAACTGATCGTCTTTCGGCCAACAAGTTCGCAGCTCTTTTTACCTGAATAAAAATGACAATACCAATGCGCGATGTTTTTTGAAATACTTATTAAGAATGGTCACTAAAAAATGCGAAATTATATGAGTGATAAGTTTCATGAAAAGTCAACGATAATAAATCTACTTGTTTTTTTATTCCAATTATTGAAAAATTAATTTATATAAAAATTAATTATATTTTCATAATTCACAGATAATCACCTCAACCATTAATATTTAGCTACATTTGAAAACGTATCCTTATTTAAACAAAAGGTAAAAATTTAACCCCAATTAAACAATCATTTTATGATCAAGAAACAAATTCTCGCATTTTTATTTATTGCGCTATCAATTGTAAGCTGTAGTAAAGACGAACCGACATCGACACCAGCAATTGTATTTACACAGGCAGAAGGAAAAGCTGTAAATGGAGAATATACTATTACAGGAACAATTACTTCTTCGGTGGCTTTATTAAAGGTTATTCTTACGAAAGAAGGGAGTTCAACACCTTTTATTATTGATGACACAACAGCAAAAAATAAAAATAACTATCCTTACTCTTACCTAATTACTGGTATTACCAAGGACACTTACATTATGATTGATGTCTATGATCAAAACAACACAAAAACCTCTACGAGATTTTTAATCAGAGTTTAGTAGTACTATTAATAACCAGAAAGCTCATTTTTACATTTGGGCTTTTTTTATCTTTAAATTTCAAAGGTGGTACGTACAAATATACTATACCAAGTGGTCCTTTCAAAAGACACACACCCCTAAAAAAGCCCCAAACGGGGCTTTTTACATATTATATATTCAAGTTTTTATTTACTCAAATACATTTTTCTTCTAGAGTACAACTCGTATAATTGATCGTCTTTCAAGTCGTCAATAAACAAGATGCTTTCTCCAGTTGATTTCATTTCTGGTACTAATACTTTATTTGCATTATGGAACTTGCTGAAAGAGAAAACCGGTTGTTTAATGGCGTATCCTTTTAGCTGTGGGTTGAAGGTAAAATCAGTTACTTTATTATGCCCTAACATAACTTTTGTCGCATAGTTAACATAAGGTTCTCCGTATGCTTTTGCAATAAATGGAACCGTACGGGATAATCTAGGATTTGCTTCAATGATGTAAACGATATCCTCTTTTATCGCAAACTGAATGTTGATTAAACCAACGGTTCACACAGCCAACGCAATATTTTTCGTATAGTCTTTTATTTGTTGCATTACAAATTCGCCTAAGTTAAACGGTGGCAAAGTGGCGTTACTGTCTCCAAAGTGTACTCCACATGGTTCCATGTGCTCCATAATTCCTATGATGTACATATTTTCTCCGTCACAAATTGCATCAGCTTCGGCTTCAATTGCTCCATTTAAATAATGGTCTAAAATCCCGATCCTTCGGGAGAATTGACGTTGGCAGATCAAAAAAATCACCCTAATTGTTTCTCCTCTTTCATTTACGACAATAGATTACGTTTTAAATAAATATGAAATATCAGAATCTATTTTGAATAAACTTCGAAAGTTTAAAATAATCTGTGAGGTTTGTGAGGTTAATGAAGAAACAATAGACAAAGCGTTGAATTCGAGTTTTAAAAATTTTCCAGATGCTGTCCAATATTTTACTGCTTTACAATCTAACTGCTCAATAATTATAACTAGAAACGGAAAAGACTTTAAGCATTCTACAATTCCAATTATGACAGCTGAGGAATATTTATGTAGCATTATATAAACCGACTACTGCCAAAAGCAAGAGTTTGTTGCGTCTACAGCACCAACAATAAAACTCTTGCTGTTTTGCGTAATCGAAACATGAAATCAAACAAATGAATCCTGAATTAAATTTAGTACTAACAAAAGAAGGTTTAGATATGAGCGACGACCTTAATGCTACTCATAAACGGTTAAGAAACTAGGATACAAAATAAAGTTCCAAATAGAATCGCTATGCGACACATTTCTTAGTAAACGAAACGGATTTACGTTATATTCGGGAATTATTAGAGCGCAATAGTAGAAAAACGCACAGCCAATGAAGTACCAAAAGCATTCAGCAAATAAAAAGTCATTTTGATGATTTGTAATAAAAGATTATCTATACATTTGGAAAGACTAGGCTATTTAATAGCGATTACAGACAGGCTGCCAATACTTACAGATCCTTTACGATTTTAAACTTTTCAATTTTTAAAAATAAACCTTATGAAATCCAAACAAATTCTTCTTTTAATATTATTTATTTCCACTTCGCTTTTTGCGCAAAGCACAGCACCACAATTAGATAAAATTAAGCAGCAAGATCTAAAAGATGATTTATATGAACTGGCGGGGGACGCCTTTCGGGGACGAAGAGGAGGAGAACTTGGCGAAATGCGAGCTTCTGTTTGGGTGGCTCAAAAGGCCCGTGAAGCTGGCCTTAAACCTGCAGGCGAAGATGGAACCTACTTCCAATTCTTTAATCTGAAACGCAGCCGTGTGGCCAATAGTAGTACTGTTAGTGTAAATGGTAAAGCACTTGATCTTTGGAAAGAGATTTGGCCAACTAATTTGGTTGACACTACCCTAGAAGGCTCCGTAGTTTGGTTGGACAAAATACCGGATAATACTGTCGATCTGAAAGGCAAAATTGTAGCTATAAATATTATGCCTCCAACCCCCATTATTCAAGACTGGGTGAGCCTCTGGCAATATCGTTATACCGCTTCTGCCATGAACCAGCAGGGAAAAGAACTCCTCAGCCGCGGTGTTACAGCTATCATTTTTATTGCTAATGATACGGTAGAATCACTTATTTCGTTTACGGGATTTCATTATCAAGAAGGAAGTTATGGAATTGAAGGTGCCGAATCCTCTACTGCAGCTACGGTACCAATTATATTGGCAAGTAAACAGTTAAAGAATATATTTTCTAAACAAGGCGCTTATTTAAAAACTAATTTGAAGGTAGAGAATTTTGACTATCCTTCTATTAATGTTATTGCAAAGGTTGATGGAACTGACCCTAAACTGAAAGAGGAATATGTTTTATTCAGCGGTCACCAGGACCATGACGGAGTAGGACCTGCTGTTAACGGTGATCCTATCTGGAACGGTGCTGATGATAATGCATCAGTAACAGTAGCGATGCTTGCAATAGGGAATGCGTGGAGTACACAACCCGCTAAGCGATCGGCTTTATTTGTGTGGCACGGATCTGAGGAAAGAGGTTTATTGGGTTCTCGCTATTTTGTTAGCCATCCCACCGTTAAACTGCCCTCCATAGTTGCTGTTTTAAATGGCGATATGATAGGACGCAATGCATCTGATTCTGCGGCGCTATTAGGCGTAACAGAACCTCATCTTAATTCTTCTGACCTTGTAGCTATCACTTTAGCAGCTAATAAAAGTATTGCCAACTTCAAAGTAGATACTTCTTGGGATGCTGCAGATCACCCAGAGAATTGGTACTTCCGAAGCGATCATCTTCCCTATGCTCAAGCTAATGTTCCAGCAATATTTTTTACCACCTTATTACACCCTGACTACCATACCCCCTTCGATAGCCCAGATAAAATTGACTATCTAAAACTGACTAAGATGACAAAGTGGATTTATGAAACCGGATGGAGAGTTGCTGAAAGTGACAAACGTCCTGCTTTAACTATTGAAATAAAAAGTAAAAAATAACTACCTATTATGTTCTTAATAGCCAAGCCATTTGTTTCCGATTTTCTTATCAAAACAATAAAAGATAATGATTATAAAATAATTGCAACCAAAGTAGCAAAAGAATTGGTAAAAGATGATTCTTTGGCATGGATAGCCGAAGAGGAAGCAATCACTTTACTAAAAAATAATCCAGAAATTTCTCTTTACAGCAATTCAGAGAACGCATTAGCTTGGATCGATCAATACTATGGAGAAAGTGAATTATCAAGTCAATTACAAGTTTTAAAAAATAAAGTAAAGTTTAGAGAACTTATAAAAGAGTTGTTTCCCGACTTTTATTTCAAGCAAATAAGTATTGAAGAAATCCAACGATTGTCCGATGATGAAATTCGGTTCCCTTTTGTAATTAAACCTGCTGTTGGTTTCTTTAGCATAGGGGTTCATATAGTAGAAAATGAGAAAGACTGGATAAAAGCTAAAAGTGAATTACAACCGGATAAACTTAAAAGTATATTTCCTGAGAATGTATTAAACACAAGTAATTTTATTATTGAAGAATTTATTCGTGGAGAAGAATATGCAATCGATTATTATTACGACAATAATGGAGATGCTGTATTGCTAAACGTTTTACACCACCTCTTTTCATCCGGAACAGATACAAGTGATCGAGTTTATTCAACATCCAAAGCAATCATTGAAAAGTATAAAATTGATCTTGAATGTTTTTTAAGTAAAATTGGTAAAGAGTTACATTTAAAAAATTTCCCGGCTCATGCAGAAGTCCGCATAGATGAAAATGGAAAAATAATCCCCATCGAAGTAAACCCTTTACGCTTTGGTGGATTTTGCACCACGGCCGACCTTCTAGGAGTAACTTTAGGATTTAATGAATACAAATGCTTTTGTGAAAACAAAAAACCAGACTGGGATACTATATTTAAAGGCAAAGAGAATAAAATATTTAGTGTCATTGTTTTGGATAATAATTCAGGAATAATCCCTTCGGATATTTTAAGATTTAACTATTCAGGTCTTGCTAAAGATTTTGAAAAACCAGTATTAATTAGAGAATTAGATATAAATAATTATCCTGTATTTGGATTTGCTTTTATTGAAAGTACAGCCAGTAATAAAAAGGAATTAAATGATATTCTAACCTCTGATTTAAGAAAATATATAGTATCAAAATAAGGAAAATTTTAAAGTGAACATGCTGACTTAGCCATCATAGAAAGTTAAGAAATAATCTTAATTTTAATCTATGAAACAAGTGTGCAAAATTTACGAAAAAGCTTTCAAAAAAAAAGCTGTCCAAAGCTAGACTTGGTTGCGTGGCACAATAAAAGCATCTGCACTATTTTACCTTTCAGCAAATTCCACAAAAAAAGCCCCAAATAGTGTCTAACTTTTTGGGGGCAGTCTAGAACGGGGCTTTTTACATATAAAAAATTCAAGTTTTTATTTACTCAAATACATTTTTCTTCTAGAGTACAATTCGTAGAATTGATCGTCTTTCAAATCATCGCTAAACAAGTTCTTTATCCAGTTGATTCATCTATAGATTAAGATGATGGAATAAAAAACTAATAATTTTAAAACCTAAAATTATTTACCTTTGTATAAATGAATAAAAACCTTTACATTATTGCTGGTTGCAATGGAGCAGGAAAAACAACTGCTTCCTTTACTATTTTACCAGAAATTTTAAATTGCAAAGAATTTGTAAATGCAGATGAAATTGCCAAAGGATTATCGCCTTTTCAGCCTGAAAAGGTATCTTTTGAAGCAGGAAGAATAATGCTCAAACGAATTAACGAACTTTTGGAAACAAATCAAACCTTTGCTTTTGAAACTACTTTGGCAACCAAAAGTTATAAATCTAAAATTGCCGAAGCAAAAAAGCAAAAATATAACGTAACGTTGTAATTTTTTTGGTTAAAAACTGTTGATTTAGCTATAGAAAGAGTTAAAACTCGAGTCATTGAAGGAGGTCATAATATAGAAACCGAAGTCATAAAGCGTAGATACATCAATGGAATTAAAAACCTTTTTGAAATTTATCTTGAAATTGCAGATGAAGTACTTATTTTTGATAATTCATTTGGAGTACCCGAATTAATTGCAGAAAAATCTTTAGAAACTGAAATAAAAATTTTAAGCGAAACTAAATTCTATAACTTAAAAAAATATTGGAATGAAAGAATATAAAAGATCTCAAAACCAACAAAAAATTGTTGATGGGATGAACAAAGTTTACGAGAAATTAATCGAATTCAAAAAGAGAACAAATAGTGAATTGGTTATTCTCAAGGATAATAAAATAGTTAGGGTAAAACCTTAAAACCACAAAAAAAGCCCCAATCGGGGCTTTTTACATATAACAAACTCAAGTTTTTATTTACTCAAATACATTTTTCTTCTGGAGTACAATTCGTAGAATTGATCGTCTTTCAAGTCATCAATAAACAAGATGCTTTCTCCAGTTGATTTCATTTCTGGTCCTAATGCTTTGTTCACATTGTGGAACTTGCTGAAAGAGAAAACCGGTTGCTTGATGGCATATCCTTTCAACTGTGGGTTGAAAGTAAAGTCGGTTACTTTATTGTGACCCAACATTACTTTAGTAGCATAGTTTACATAAGGTTCTCCGTAAGCTTTTGCAATAAATGGAACCGTACGAGACGCTCTAGGATTGGCTTCAATGATGTAAACGATATCATCTTTGATAGCAAACTGAATGTTGATTAAACCAACGGTTCTCAAAGCCAAGGCAATATTTTTGGTATGGTCTTTTATTTGTTGCATTACAAATTCACCTAAGTTAAACGGTGGTAAAGTAGCGTTACTATCTCCAGAGTGTACTCCGCAAGGTTCGATGTGCTCCATAATTCCTATGATGTACACATTCTCCCCATCGCAAATCGCATCGGCTTCTGCTTCAATCGCACCATCTAAATAATGGTCTAAAAGCAATTTATTTCCTGGGATCGTTTTCAATAAATTGATAACGTGTTCTTCTAATTCTTGTTTGTTGATGACAATTTTCATTCCCTGACCACCCAACACATAAGAAGGACGAATCAATAATGGAAAGTCTAAAGTATCAGCTAAAGCAGAAGCTTCGTCCGCTGTTTCTGCAATTCCAAACTGTGGAAAAGGAATTTTTAAATCGGTTAACAATTCTGAGAAACGTCCTCTGTCTTCGGCTAAATCCAAAGCATCAAAGCTCGTTCCTATAATTTTAATACCGTATTTAGACAGTTTTTCAGCCAATTTCAAAGCCGTTTGCCCTCCTAATTGCACGATAACGCCTTCCGGTTTCTCATGTTGAATAATATCATAAATATGCTCCCAGAAAACCGGTTCGAAATACAATTTATCCGCTGTATCGAAATCAGTCGAAACTGTTTCTGGATTACAGTTGATCATAATCGTTTCATACCCACATTCTTTGGCGGCAAGCACCCCGTGAACACAAGAATAATCAAACTCGATTCCTTGTCCAATTCTATTTGGGCCTGACCCAAGAACAATTATTTTCTTTTTATCCGTAACAACACTTTCGTTATCAACGTAACGTGTTCCATCTGCTTTTTCAATTTCTGCTTCAAAAGTCGAGTAATAGTAAGGCGTTTTTGCTTTAAATTCGGCCGCACAAGTATCAACGAGTTTGAATACACGATTGATATTCATTTCTGAACGTAAATTGTGAACTTGGCTTTCCAGGCAACCTACCATATGCGCGATTTGTCTGTCGGCAAAACCTTTTTGTTTCGCTTCAAGCAACAATTCTCTTGGTAAAGATTCTACTTTATAGTTTGAAATTTCTTTTTCTAACGTATAAAGCTCTTCGTATTGTTTCAAGAACCACATATCGATTTTAGTGATTTCATGAATGCGGCTCAATGGAATTCCCATCGCGATAGCATCATAAATCACAAAAACACGATCCCAACTCGCAAAAGTCAGTTTCTCGATAATTTGTTCGTAGTTAGTATATCCTTTTCCGTCAGCACCCAAACCATTTCTTTTGATTTCCAATGATTGAGTCGCTTTGTGCAATGCTTCTTGGAACGAACGTCCAATTCCCATAACCTCACCAACGGATTTCATTTGAAGTCCCAAAGTTCGGTCAGCTCCTTCGAATTTATCAAAGTTCCAACGCGGAATTTTTACAATCACATAATCCAAAGTTGGTTCGAATAATGCCGAAGTCGATTTGGTAATTTGATTTTGCAACTCGTCCAAGTTATATCCCAAAGCCAATTTGGAAGCAATTTTTGCAATAGGATACCCCGTTGCTTTTGATGCCAAAGCAGAGGAACGAGACACACGAGGATTGATTTCTATCGCTACAATATCTTCTTTATCATCTGGTGAAACGGCAAACTGCACGTTACAACCTCCAGCAAAATTTCCGATGCTACGCATCATCAAGATTGCATAGTCACGCATTCTTTGAAAAGTCGTGTCAGACAAAGTCATGGCAGGCGCAACCGTAATGGAATCTCCGGTGTGAATTCCCATTGGATCCATATTTTCGATCGAACAGATAATCACAACATTATCGTTTTTATCTCTCAAAAGTTCCAATTCGTATTCTTTCCAACCCATCAATGCTTTATCAATTAAAACTTCGTGAATGGGTGAAGCTTCTAGACCTCTAGTTAAGAGTTCATTAAAATCTTCCTTTTTATAAACAATAGCAGCGCCTGTTCCGCCTAAAGTAAAGGAAGGACGAATTACCAATGGGAAACCAAATTCCTGAGCAATTTCTTTTCCTCTTAAATAAGACGTACATATTTCGGCAGGTGCAGATGGCACACCGATTTTTTTAAGCAGTTGTTTAAACTGTTCTCTATCTTCGGTAATATTGATAGCATTAACATCAACACCAATTAATTTTACGCCAAAATCCTGCCAAATCCCTTTTTCATCGGCTTCTAAACAGAGATTTAAAGCCGTTTGCCCTCCCATTGTAGGTAGGACTGCATCAATCTGAGGATGTTCTTTTAAAATTTGAATAATTGATTTTGTCGTTAAAGGCAATAAATAAATATGATCCGCCATTGAAGGATCGGTCATAATTGTTGCCGGATTCGAATTGATCAAAATAACTTCAATTCCTTCTTCACGAATAGAACGGGCAGATTGTGATCCCGCATAATCAAATTCGCATGCTTGACCAATAACAATAGGACCTGAACCTATTATTAAAACGGATTTTATGGATGTATCTTTTGGCATTGTATGGTAGTATTGTGTTGTGTAGTTGTTGTTTTCAAAAGATTAAAGTTACTGAACTCAAACCCTTTACCTGTAAATCTTAGACTTTTTTTAACGAATAGGTATAAAAAAAGGCGATACTAAAAAAAGTAACGCCTTATTTATGTTTATACAAACATTATTTTTTGTGTCTTGGTTCGCAAGAAACAGTCAATTTATGTCTTCCTTTAGCTCTTCTTCTAGCAAGAACTTTTCTTCCATTCGCAGAAGCCATTCTGTCCATAAATCCGTGCTTATTTCTTCTTTTTCTTTTCGATGGTTGAAACGTTCTTTTGCTCATTGCTTTGTATCTTTAAAATCTTATTTATATGTCTTCCTATTTTTGAATAACTGTTATTCTAAAACCGAGTGCAAATATACAAAGACTTTTTTTTCTCACAAGTAGTTTTGTAAAAATATTTTCAATTCCTTTTACTATATTTGTGATCTTAAAATAAACACACTATGTTTCACAGAAATATTAAACTTATTATCGCCGGACTTATTATAGCTACTGGCATTTGGCAATTTACAGAAGGTAATATCGGTAACGGGATTTTCCTTATATTATTGAGCGCAATTCCAATTTTCCTGTACTTCAAAAACGAATTTATCTTACTTGCCTTCTTAAAACTACGAAAACAAGATTTTGAAGGGGCTAAAAAATGGTTGGCTTACATCAAAACCCCCGAAACTGCTTTAGTACAAAAACAACAAGGATACTTTAATTACTTACACGGAATCATGCTTTCGCAAACGAATATCAATCAAGCAGAGAAATATTTCAAGAAAGCAATTGAGTTAGGATTATCAATGGACATGGATCTGGCTGTAGCCAAATTAAATTTAGCCGGTGTAGCCATGACCCGTCGCCGAAAATTAGAGGCTACTTCCCTATTGAATGAAGCTAAAAAATTAGACAAACAGAATATGTTGAAGGAACAGATTACAATGATGAAAGATCAAATGAAGAAAATATAATTAAAAAAGGGTCAAATGATACACATTTGACCCTTTTTTATTTGGTTAATATCCTAATTTTTGAAACAAAACGGCTCCCTATTTTTTAATATCAATATGCGTGATTAATCCCAAACCGAAAAAATCAGCCACAAATTAAAAAAATTCACACCGATTTCTTGAATAATACAACCTAAAATCTGTGTAAATCTTTGAAATTCGTGGCAAAAAAATGCTTGGCACACTTTACGGACTGTCCTATTTCCTTAAATGCCTTACATGGTTTAAAAAAAGCTAATATCCTTTCAACGGAATTTCGATTTGGTATGTTTTACCAGTATCATTTACTAATTTTGTTTCCCTTAACCAAGGATTGTGTATTTTCAAAATCTTATAGTTGATTCCTTGGCTAATTGCAAAACTGGCCAAATCAGTAATCGAACTGTCAATTTCGATTTTCTTGGTGGGCAAGGTTCCGTATAAATCCTCCGAAGCAATTGAAAACCCATATTTTACGGGGTTTTTCATGATCTCTTTCAATGCTAAAATTCTAAAAACATAGCGAGACGTTTCTTCCGTCAGTAACAAATCATAATAATTAGATACTTTTTGAATGTCGATTTGCTTATTCACACCCGTCATTCCGCCATTATAGGAAGCTGCTGCCAAAGTCCAACTGCCAAATTTTCCTTTGGCACTCAAAAGATAACTGCAAGCTGCTTCTGTAGATTTTTCTAAATCATAACGTTCATCAACATTTTCATTGACTTCCATTTTTCTTTCTTTGGCTGTCTCAGGCATAAATTGCCAAACGCCTCTTGCTCCCGCTGGTGAAACTACATTCACTAAACCACTCTCTATAACTGCCAGGTATTTAAAATCATCCGGAATACCGTTCTTTTTTAAAATAGGCTCAATCACCGGAAAAGCACGATTGGCTCTCTTTATAGCCAAAATAGTTGATGCATGCAGATTTACATTTACCAGCAACTCTCGGTCCAAACGTTCTTTTACATCCGATATTTTCAATGGTGTTTCTTCGCCTGCAAAATCCAACTTTACAGGAAAATCACTAGTAATTTCGTTTGCAACCTCTTTTCTTTCTGTCGGATTTTTAGCGGCAAAAATAAATACACCACTCGCAAAAATCACGGTAAGAACTATGGCAACTTTATTGATCAATTTCATGTTTTCTTTTTTATGCCTTTCATGTAGTTATAAAAGTGCGTTTACTTCTTTTTTTGGTTCCAATATAATGGAAGGCAAATTTTCATTCAACCATTTGTACTTGTTCAAAATCATAATGTGCGTCCCTCCTTTTACAACGATACAATTCTTAATATATTTGATTGGAAAAACATCATCTGCATCTCCGTGAATGTGAATTACGCTCTCGTCAATATGGGTTCTATTCCATAAAATCACTTGTTCTACTGCCCAATTCAAATAGCCAATATCCCGAACCGAAAGAAATTTTTCGTAAAGCTTAAGTCGTTGATTTACTTTTTCGCCAAAGGAAAACTTAGCCAGACTATCTATATTTGCAAATAAACGCATCGGAATCAGTTTATAGGCTTTAGTAGTTTTAGCAATTTTCAATCTTCGAGGAAATTCAGCATTACATCGTACACTCGAAATAATAATCACTTTGCGTGCCGTAACATATTTTGCCATTTCCTGTACCAAAATACCTCCGAACGAAACGCCAATCAAAACCGGATTCTCATGTTTTATCTTTTCAGTAATTCGCTTTGCATAATCCGCTAAAGACTCTTTATCAAGAGGAATTTCCCACTCTAACAAATGAATTTCAAACTCGTCTTCAGGAAGTACAATACGCTCAAAAATAGCAGCACTTGACGCCAAACCAGGCATTAGATACACGGGGATTTTACTCATAATTGTTTTAACGATTTTATAACAAGATTCCGCTTTTTTATGGCGAATTTTGTATAAAATTAATTTTTTTATCCACACCCTATTCACTTTTTACTTTATATTATCAATAATTTATGACTACACAACTATTTGAATCAAATACAAGAGGCAAGGCCGATTTTGGATGGCTTAAAGCCAATTTCTCCTTTTCTTTTGGAAATTATTTCAATCCTGAGCGGGCACAATTTGGAATGTTACGCGTTTTAAATGACGATATCATTGCGGGCGGAACAGGTTTTGGCACACACGGACACGCCAATATGGAAATCATTACCATTCCGCTAGAAGGCGGACTAAAACATCGTGACAGTATGGGAAATGAAGGTGTAATTGGTTTTGGAGAAGTACAAGTAATGAGTGCCGGATCTGGAGTGGAACATTCTGAAATGAATGCCAGCCAGAAAGACGAAGCAAAAACACTGCAATTATGGGTTTTTCCTGATACCGAAAACGGGATCCCAAGATATGACCAGAAATCATTTGATATTGAAAATCAAATCAATACCTTTGTAAATATCGTTTCGCCAAAAGATAATAATGACGGAAATGCGCTTTGGGTTTACCAGAAAACCTTTTTTCATTTAGGAATTTTCGATAGCAATACCACTTCGGCATACCAGGTTAAAATTCCTCAAAACGGAGTTTATTTATTCTTGATTGAAGGCGAAATAGAAGTGAATAATCAAATTTTGAAGGCAAGAGATGCCATGGGAATAACTGATTTCGATCAATTTGAAATCAAGATTATAGCCAAATCAAAAATACTTTTGGTAGAAGTACCAATGAATCAGAGTTAAATTATTATGGAAGTACCAATTACTATGGAAATCAAGGACAATACTTTTGCAAGACAATTTGAAACTGAAGTGAAAGAAGGATTGGTATCTGTTGAATATTCGTTTCAAGAGAAAAAAATATTTTTGACAAAAATCAATACTCCCGATTCCTTCGATGACGAGGAATTTATTTCTAATTTTCTAAAAAACATCATGGAAATTGCGATGGAACGAAAATTCAAAGTCGTCCCTATCCTTCCTAAAATAGTGTTGTTTTTCAAAAAAAATCCTGTTTACAAAGAATTACTTCCACCGGGAATACGATTGTAAAAAAAGAGGCTGTATTTTGAAATACAGCCTCTTTTTTTTATAATGATTTTATAGAATTATTTTTCTATCTCTCGCATATTGTCCATTTTCTTGTGTGCCAAGAAACCGGCAATATCTTCAAAATGTTCCACCACTCTTTTGTTTCCAAACTCGAAAACTTTAGTAGCCAATCCATCCAAGAAATCCCTATCGTGAGAAACCAAAATTAATGTTCCGTCAAAATCACGCAACGCATCTTTGATAATATCTTTGGTTTTCATATCCAAGTGATTCGAAGGCTCATCCAAAATCAACAAATTCACTGGTTCCAGCAATAATTTAATCATTGCCAAACGCGTTTTCTCCCCACCGGAAAGCACTTTCACTTTTTTGGTTACGTCATCCCCCTGAAACATGAAAGCCCCAAGAATATCTTTTATTTTAGTTCGAACATCTCCCACGGCAATATCATCAATAGTTTCAAAAATAGTGGCATTTTCATTTAACAATGAAGCTTGGTTTTGGGCAAAATAACCAATTTGTGCATTATGACCAATTTCTAAACTTCCACCATTAATTTCTATTTCTTTCATAATGGCTTTGATCATCGTCGATTTTCCCTCTCCATTTTTCCCTACGAAAGCTACTTTTTCTCCTCTTTCAATAACCATATTTGCATTCGAAAAAACCACATGATCGCCATACGATTTTGATAAATCTTTGACAATTACCGGATATTGCCCGGAACGAGCAGCAGGCGGAAATTTTAGTTTCAAAGCCGAAGTATCCACCTCATCAACCTGAACGATAACCAGTTTCTCTAACATTTTAACACGGGATTGAACCGCATCCGTTTTAGAAAACGTCCCTTTAAAACGATCTATAAAAGTTCTATTATCAGCAATCATGCGTTGTTGCTCGTCATACGCTTTTTGCTGATGCACACGTCTGTCTTTTCTAAGTTCCAAATAATGAGAATATTTGGCTTTATAATCATAAATACGCCCCATGGTAACTTCGATCGTACGATTTGTAATATTATCGACAAAAGCCCTGTCGTGAGAAATTACCACAACTGCTTTGGCTGAATTAATCAAGAAATCCTCTAACCATTGAATGCTTTCAATATCCATGTGATTGGTAGGCTCATCCAGTAAAATTAAGTCTGGTTTTTGCAAAAGGATTTTGGCAAGTTCAATTCGCATTCTCCATCCACCAGAAAACTCTGAAGTTTGACGGCTAAAATCTTCGCGAACAAATCCCAAACCAATTAGAATTTTCTCTACTTCGGCTTCATAATTTATTTCTTCGATAGCATAAAATTTCTCACTTAAGTCAGAAACTCTTTCTATTAATTTCATGTACGCATCACTTTCGTAATCAGTACGAATGGTTAATTGCTCGTTGATTTGATCGATTTCTGCTTTCATTGCAAAAACTTCTCCAAAAGCTTTTGAAGTTTCTTGCATAACTGTAGCGCCATCTGTAGTCAATAAATGCTGAGGCAAATAGGCCACAACAGCATCTTTTGGTGCCGAAATATTACCGGTTGAAGGCTTGCTTTGACCTGCAATAATTTTAAGAAGCGTCGATTTTCCTGCTCCATTTTTACCCATTAAGGCAATTTTATCATTTTCATTTATAGCAAAAGAAACATCACTAAAAAGTGTCGTGCCACCAAACTGCACAGAAATATCGTTAACTGTAATCATTTAGATTTTTAGATTTTTAGACTGCTTAGATTTTTAGACTTCTCAGCAAGTGTTTTTTAAAAGTGCAAAGATAGATTAATTCAGGAATTGGACAATTGAATAATTTATAACAATTTAAATTTTGAATAAGAGAAACATAAAATTTAAACCGAGCACAATAATAGTGTTTTTTTATAGTTTTTCATTTGATATCTAGACTCTTAACAACTAAAAACATTTTCATTTGAAACAACATTAAATCTCAAAAACAACAAATCCCTAAATCATTATGAAAATTGCAATCCCTGTTTTAAACAATGTAAAAACAGGAGAATGGTGTAGAAAATAAAATCGATGTGTAGACCGAAAACCTGATTTTTATAGGTTGAATGAAAAAATTAAAACTAGATCATGACAAAAAAGATAACAATTATTCTCTTGTGCGCTTTCCAGTTTATTGCGGCCCAAAGCAATGAAGAAATTGTACAAAAAGCTTGCGAAGTACAAACAAAATGGGGCTTTAAAGCCAAGAATAAAAATATTATCACATTAATTGATTTTTCAAAATCAATAAACGAAGCAAGGCTCTACGTTATTGATTTAAAAAACAACAAAATACTATTGACCAGTAATGTTGATCATGGTTTTGGCTCAGGAACGGGACTGACTCCCAGTTCATTTAGCAATACTGAAGGAAGTAAAGCCACTTCATTAGGATGTTACCTTACGTTACAGACGTATGAAGGCATGTGGGGATATTCCTTAAGATTAGATGGTCTGGAAAGCGATAAGAATTCGAATGCTTTGAAAAGAAATATCGTAGTCCATTCGTCAAAAAAGATGTTCAGTAAATTCAGTTGGGGGTGTTTTTCAGTTCCAGACAGTAATGCCAACACCTTGATTAACTTAATAAAAAATGGTTCACTTATTTATGCTTATCAATAAAGGTTAACTTAAAATAAAAAAGCCTCAGTTGAGGCGAGGGCACTGAAAAAGTCCCGCTAGAAAAAATTGCGACAAAATCTTGATGGGAAAACGGAATAAACGCTCTGAGAATCACTTAATCAAGTTTAAAAACTTTTAAGTTTGAAAACATAGCAAAAAGAAGGGGCTTAAACTGATTTAAAGTTTAAGCCCTTTTATTTATAGGTAGTTTTTCAGTGCCCTCGTTGAGGCTTTTTATATTTTATATCCGAAAACGAGAAATTATTCTTTTCTCCACTTTTTTGATTCTTCAAAAACATGTTCTAGAATGGCAGCTTCTCTTTCATCAAAATCAACATTTCTGCGACTCATGACTAATCGAGCTGTTTCAAAAGCTTTTTTGGTCATATAAGTCGTAAAACCAGAAGCGCCACCCCAAGAAAAACTAGGCACAAAATTGCGAGGAAATCCGCTGCCAAAAATATTAGCGCTTACGCCTACTACCGTTCCGGTATTGAACATGGTGTTAATGCCGCACTTGCTGTGATCTCCCATCATCAAACCGCAAAACTGAAGACCCGTTTTAGCAAAACCTTCCGTTACATAGCTCCACAATTTCACTTCTTCGTAATTGTTTTTCAGATTCGAATTGTTACTGTCCGCTCCAATATTACACCATTCGCCAAGAACAGAATTCCCTAAGAATCCATCATGTCCTTTATTAGAATATCCAAATAAAACGGAATTATTAACTTCTCCTCCAATTCTGGAATAAGGTCCAACCGTTGTAGCGCCATATACTTTTGAAGCCATTTTTACAACTGCATTTTCACACAAGACAAAAGGGCCTCTGATTACGGAACCTTCCATGATTTCTGAATCTTTACCAATATAAATAGGACCTGCAGAAGCATTCAAGGTAACAAATTCTAACTTTGCCCCTTCTTCTATAAATATATTTTCGGGTGCGATGACATTAACACTTTTTGGAATTGGTTGTGATTTTCTATCCTCAGTCAGGTATTCAAAATCCTCTCGTATCGCTGCATCGTTTTTGGAAAAAATATCCCAAGTATGTTCTACCGTTAAGCAATCATCAGTATATTCAATAATTTCATAGGTATCAAAATCTACTTCTTCCTGCTCTTCATTCGTATAAAAAGCAATTACTTCATCTCCTTTGAAAATAGCTTGATTGGGTTCCAGATTGCTAACCATTTCCGCTAATACATCATTAGGAAGAAAAGAAGCGTTTATCATTACATTTTCCTCTAATTCTACCATTGGAAATTTCTCTGACAAATATTCCTCTGTCAACGTAGTGGTAGTAGAACCCAGGCGTATTTCCCATTTTTGACGAATCGTCATGATTCCAATAAGAATATCCGCAACCGGACGCGTGAAAGTAAAAGGCAATAAAGCGTTTCTGGAAGGTCCGTCAAAAAGTATGTAATTCATAAAATTGTTTATTTGTTGGTTCGGTTATTTGTTGGTTCGGTTATTTGTTGATTCGAAAATTAATTTTACCAACCTGCCGTTTTAATTATATTGACACCAAAGTTACAAAGTTTTCAAATAGATAAAAATAAAAAAGCCTCCCAAAAAGGAAGGCTTTAATGTATTTGATAACAAGTTAAAATTATTTAACGTGTTTAGCGTATTTAGTTTTAAATTTATCAATACGTCCTGCAGTATCGATAAGTTTAGATTTACCTGTGTAAAAAGGGTGAGAAGTTCTAGAGATCTCCATTTTCACAACTGGGTATTCAACACCATCAACTGTTAATGTTTCTCTTGTATCTGCAGTAGATTTAGTGATAAAAACTTCGTCATTTGACATGTCTTTAAATGCAACTAATCTGTAATTTTCTGGGTGAATTCCTTTTTTCATCTTGTTAATCTTTTTTATTTGTTAATTATAATTAGTCTTGAAGCTTTTCTTCTCACAGAAAAGGTATAAACTCCTTATAACTTTTTGTTTTACACTATTATTTTGAGTTTGCAAATTTACAATTATTTTCCAATAAACAAATCTTTGCATCACTTTTTTTATATAATCGTAAAAAACGATTTTTAGCTACGAATATATTGGGAATTGTTATATTTGTGGATTAATTCTAAAACAACAATAATGATAAATGAAATTATTAAAAAGAATGGAATAACCTACGGTGTAATAACAGGAGTTATATTATCATTAATAACTGCTTTTATGTATGCAATAGATATTGAATTATTCATTGCTTGGTGGACTACACTTTTAAGTTTCTCAGTTTTTATAATTATTCCTATTATATTGCTTTCAAGAACAAAGAAAGAGTTAAGTGGAATATTTCCTTTTAAAGATGCCTTTACTACTTATTTTATTTCGGCAGTAATAGGAGTACTTATATCTGTAGCTTTTAAAATCGTTCTTTTTAATTTCATTGATCCTGCTGTAAAGGAAACTCTTTTAGATTTAACAATAAAATATTTGATTAGTACTTCCGAAAATTTTGGAGTTCCAGCATCCTCACTGAACGAAACAATTTCTAAGTTGAGAGAAACTGATCCGTATTCTATCGTGGAGCAATTAAAAGGGTCAATTTTTACAATCTTTTTTTGTGCTATTTTAGGACTTATAATGGCAGCATTCTTTAAAAGCAAATCTACACAAGAATAAATAGTAATGAATTTATCTATACTCATACCGCTTCTTAATGAAGAGGAATCGCTTAATGAACTATACAACTGGATCATCAAAGTGATGCAATCTCATAATTACACGTACGAAATCATTTTTTTGGATGATGGTAGTACTGATAATTCATGGACTATTATCGAAGGATTTGCACAAGAAAACCCTCATGTAAAAGGGGTTCGTTTCATGAAAAATTTTGGAAAATCACAAGCGTTGCATGCTGGTTTTGCAAAAGCGAAAGGCGATGTGATTATCACTATGGATGCTGATTTGCAGGACAGTCCAGAGGAAATTCCTGGATTGTATGATATGATTACCAATGGAAAATATGATTTGGTTTCCGGATGGAAAAAGAAACGCTACGATTCCGTGGTGGCAAAAAACTTGCCGTCTAAATTATTCAATTGGGCTGCCAGAAAAACTTCGGGAGTGGAATTGAATGATTTTAATTGCGGACTGAAAGCCTACAAAAATATTGTGGTAAAAAACATTGAAGTTTCAGGTGAAATGCACCGATACATTCCGGTTTTGGCAAAAAATGCCGGTTTTGGTAAAATTGGTGAAAAAGTAGTACAACATCAAGCTAGAAAATATGGTGAAACTAAATTTGGGATGGAACGATTCATTAATGGTTTTCTGGATTTAATTACCATTTGGTTTCTTTCCCGTTTTGGAAAAAGACCGATGCATTTATTCGGTGCCATGGGATCCGTAATGTTTATTATTGGGTTTATGCTTGCTGGATATATTGGCATTTCTAAACTATATCACATGTACAATGACATGCGTTATACTCTAGTAACTAATAATCCTTGGTTCTACATCGCACTTACGACAATGGTTTTGGGAACACAATTATTTTTGGCCGGATTTCTTGGCGAAATAATTTTGCGAACAAAAAACAATGAAGAGCGTTATAAAGTGTCGAGTGAAGTTAATTTTTTATAGTTTCAACAAAAACTAAATGAAAAAATAATTTTTCTCGTGTAACTAATAACTAGCCCTGATAACAGCGGCATCCTTTTTCTTTTTTTTCTTTAAAAAAAGAAAAAGATACAGCGGATAGCAGGATATAGCTCCTAAAATTAAAACGACTGTATTTAAATTTTAATTACGAATTTAAAAACTAAAAAACATATAGCATGGAAATCAAACAAAATATTTTGGACGCAGTAAATGAGTGGCTTACGCCAACATTTGACACCGCTACACAGGAAGCTATTAAAGAACTGATGACTACATCGCCTAAAGAACTGGAAGAGAGTTTCTATAAGAATCTTGAATTTGGAACAGGTGGAATGCGCGGTGTTATGGGCGTTGGTAACAATCGCATCAATAAATACACGCTTGGAAAAAGTACGCAAGGACTTTCGGATTACTTGCATACTGCATTTCCTAACCAGCCTTTGAAAGCGGTTATTGCTTACGATTGTCGCCACAATAGTGATACGTTGGCCAAATTAGTGGCGGATGTTTTCTCGGCAAACGGAATTGAAGTGTATTTGTTTTCGGAATTGAGACCTACTCCAGAATTGTCATTTGCGGTGAAACATTTAGGTTGTCAATGCGGAATAGTTTTAACTGCCTCTCACAATCCACCGGAATATAACGGATACAAAGTGTACTGGCAAGATGGTGGACAAATTGTACCGCCGGAAGATGAGGGAATTATCTCTGTTATCGAGAATTTAAATTACAATCAAATCAAGTTTACTGCCAATGAAGACTTGATACATTATATTGATACCGAAGTTGATGAAGCTTTTATCAAATCGACTATCGAGAATGCCAGCTTTGGAACTTCGGCTGACGCCAAAGAAAATCTGAATATTGTTTTCACCTCTTTGCATGGGACTTCCATAACCTTAGTTCCTGACACCTTATCGCAAGCGGGTTATCCTAACGTAAATATTGTTGAAGAACAAAGAGTACCAAATGGTGATTTCCCAACCGTAAAATCTCCAAATCCGGAGGAGCCCGAAGCACTGACAATGGCATTGGCTTTAGCAGACAAAACGAATTCGGATATTGTAATTGGGACTGATCCTGACTGTGACCGTTTAGGAGTTGCCGTTAGAAACAACGAAGGCAAAATGACGTTGCTTAACGGAAATCAAACCATGATTTTGATGACTGCCTTTTTATTGGAACAATGGAAAAAAGCAGGGAAAATCAACGGAAAACAATTTGTAGGTTCTACAATCGTTTCGACTCCTATGATGATGGAATTAGCGACAAACTACGATGTAGAATGCAAGGTGGGTTTGACTGGTTTCAAATGGATTGCTAAAATGATTAAAGATTTTCCTGAGTTGGAATTCATTGGAGGTGGTGAAGAAAGTTTTGGTTATATGGTAGGCGATGCCGTACGGGATAAAGATGCTGTTGCTGCTACTTTATTGATTTGCGAAGTTGCAGCTCAAGCCAAAGCCAAAGGAAGCACGGTTTACAAAGAATTACTACAACTGTATGTGGACAACGGTTTTTACAAAGAACACTTAGTTTCGTTGACTAAAAAAGGAATGGATGGTTTACAGGAAATCAATCAGATGATGATTGACATGAGAGAAAATCCAATGAAAGAAATCAACGGACAACGAGTGATTATGTTAGAAGATTACCAATCATCGATAGCGAAAAATTTGCTTACGGATGAGGAAACCAAAATGAATATTCCAAAATCGAACGTATTGATTTATTATACAGAAGACGGATCAAAAATATGTGCCAGACCTAGCGGAACGGAACCAAAAATAAAATTTTATATCAGTGTAAATACTGAATTGAATACTGTAGAAGATTTTCAGGAAGTAGAAACCGTGTTAAACGACAAAATTAAAAATATTATTATTGCAATGCAATTGAACTAATGGACAGAAATTTAATAAAATTAATTCCTTTTACTAAACCGTACAAAACTCATATTATCTGGAATGTGGTGTACAACGTCCTCTATGCGTTGTTCAGCACAATTTCTATGTTGACACTGCTTCCAGTACTTCAAGTACTTTTTGGCAAAGTCAAAACAATTGAAAAAGAGCCAATATATACCGGAATTGGAAATATAAAAGACTACGGTACTGATCTTTTGTATTTTAAAATTACCGAATTAACAAAAGACAATAGTCCTCAGTTTGCTCTTTTATTAGTTGTCTCTTTGGTAATCATCACTTTTTTATTCAAAAATTTGTTTAATTATCTGGCTTCCCATCACATCATGCACCTCAAAAATGGCGTATTACGCGATTTACGAAAATCAATGTATGATAAAATCATTGAATTACCTATATCCTACTATTCAGAGAAAAGAAAAGGGGATATAATGGCGCGAATGCTAGGTGATGTCAACGAAGTTCAAAATTCCTTTTTTTCGATACTGGAACTTATCGTAAAAGAACCATTAACGATCGTATTTGCAATAGTCACCATGTTTTTCATAAGCGTAGAACTTACGTTTTTTGTTTTAGTTTTTATTCCGATTTCGGGATTTATAATTTCAAAAATCGCTAAAAATTTGAGAGCACAATCCTTAGAAGCACAAAAAGAAAGTGGATTTCTGATTTCAATAGTAGATGAAAGTTTGGGCGGTTTGAAAGTGATTAAAAGTTATAATGCAGAACCTAATTTTAAAAACAGATTCAATGATTCGGTAACCCGATTATTGAATTTATCAAATAGCATTGGAGACAAAAATAATTTGGCAACGCCATTAAGTGAATTTTTAGGGATCACAACAATTGCTGCCTTGCTTTGGTATGGTGGAAACTTAGTGTTAATAGACAAAACCCTTGAAGGCGCTGCTTTTATTGTTTTTCTAACGTTGGCGTTTAATATTCTGACTCCTGCTAAAGCCATTTCTAAAGCATCTTATGCCGTGAAAAATGGTCTAGCCGCTGCAGAACGGGTTTTTGAGGTTTTGGAAGTCGAAAATGAAATTACTTCAAAAGAAAATGCTATTGAAAAAACAACTTTCGATTCGAAGATAACTCTCCATAACATCAATTTTAAATACGAAAAAGAAAATGTCTTGAAAGACTTTAATCTTACAGTAAAAAAAGGACAAACGGTGGCTCTTGTCGGGCAATCTGGGAGCGGAAAAAGCACTATTGCTAATTTGCTCACCCGTTTTTATGACACTAGCGAAGGTGAAATCACCATTGACGGAATGGACATAAAAGATTTCAGTTTGAAATCGCTTCGAGGCTTGATGGGTCTAGTTACACAAGACAGTATCCTATTTAACGACACGATCAAAGCCAATGTAGCATTGGGAAAAATAGACGCTACAGATGAGGAAATTATCGAAGCGCTGAAAATCGCCAATGCCTATGAATTCGTAAAAGAGTTACCTTTAGGAATTCACACGAATATTGGTGACAGCGGAAACAAACTTTCCGGCGGACAAAAACAACGCTTATCCATTGCCAGAGCGGTTTTGAAAAACCCTCCAATTATGATTCTGGATGAAGCTACATCAGCATTGGATACGGAAAGCGAAAAATTCGTGCAAGTAGCGCTGGAAAACATGATGCAAAATAGAACTTCGATCGTAATTGCGCACCGCCTTTCTACCATTCAAAAAGCAGATTTGATTGTGGTGATGCAAAAAGGAAAAATAGTGGAGCAAGGAAAACATGAAGAACTTATTGCAATGAATGGCATGTATAACAAATTAGTTTCTATGCAGTCTTTTGAATAAAGATTGTAGATTAACGATTTTTGATTTAAGATTTTATTGAGGGTCGAAAATCTTTAAATCATTCAATTTTTTAAATTTTTAAATCTAAAAAATGTACATCAACAACCCAAACATAAAACTTCCTGAAGATCCAAATACTGTAGTTTGGAAATATCTTGATTTATCTAAGTTTTTAGACTTGTTGATGTCCGAAAAGCTATTCATGTCGCGATCTGATAAATTCGAAGATCAATATGAAGGTACCTTTAGCGAACCTACTTTTGAGGAAATAAAAAAACTTTCGATTGACAAGCCTGACTTTTTAAACTATTACAAAACACATCGGGAAAAAGTAGCGATTAGCAGCTGGCATATCAATGAATATGAATCATTTGCTATGTGGCAGATTTTTACCCAAAACAGTGAAGGTTTGGCGATTCAATCGACAATTGGGAGATTACAGAAATCCCTTGTTCCGGAAACTAATTTCAATCAATATATTGGGGAAGTAAATTACATCGATTACAAAAAAGAACACATTCCGTTTGATGATCTATTTTTTCCTTTTTTATTCAAGCGAAAAAGTTTTCAATATGAAGGCGAAGTGCGCATCATCACAGACATTGGCGAAAGCGATATTAAAATCAATGAAGGACTTAAAATCAATGTGAATATCAATCATTTAATCGAAAAAATATACATTCATCCCAAATCTGAAAACTGGTATAAAAACCTGGTTATTCAATTAGTAAAACAACTGGGTTTTGATTTCACTATAGAAAAATCCGATTTAGAAAGTGAGATTTTGATTTAAAATCAGTGTTTCTAAACCGGCTCGTAACCAATTATCTTCCATTCCTTTTTTGACAAATCAATATAATAATAATTCACTACATCTTTCTTGTCAAACTGTCCGTTTTTATTGGTATCCTCAACGGTTCTGTAGTACAAACGATTTTTCGACCCTATCAATTTCCAATCTATTAATTCCTGAAAATCCGAAGATATTTTAGTGAATTTCTCACCGCTAATTTCGCTTAAATACAAGGCTTTTATATCGCTAGTATCTAATTTCCCGTCTTTATTTGTATCCATATCAACCATAGTGTACACCATGATTTGGTTATTGGTTTTATCAGCAACCGACTTCAAATACGTAGCTGTTTGAATCAAAACAGGTTTGTCTGTCAATTTTCTGATGGAATCCGAATCAACTTTTTGAAATTTCAAATTCTGCAAAAAACCGGTGATTTCAAATTCGCCATAATTCGATATTGTAAAACTCAAATCGTTAACGCTGGAAGAACCATATCTCGATTTTATCCCTTTTTCACGAATACTTAAATCAGCAACAGGATGAATCAAATAATCGGTTCCTTCCATTTGAAGTGGCAAATCGGCAATTTGTATTTGGGTAGAATCGGTTATGGCAATTGCTTTACCTCTATTAGCCCCATTATAAGTCACTTTTGGTTTTTCGATTTCCTCTTTGCAACTGGCTAAAAATAAAACTGCGATTCCTACTATTGTGATATGTAGTTTTTTCATGTTGTTGTACTATTAAAATTCAAATGTAATCATTTTTAAAAATGGTAACGGCATCCGATACTTGATTTAACGAATTAAAATTGGGTTAAACTTTACGCTAAACCTAAGTGATTCTTAATATTTACAACTTCGCAGTCAATTTTACATTAAAAACTCTGGTGGTCATATAATTAGGAATCGCATATTGGTTTTTCGAATATACATCGCGAACCCAAGTATTGGTAATGGCATTTTGATTGTCAAAAAGATTAAAAATTTCCAGTCCTATTGCCAACTCTTCAAAATCTTTGAACCAACCCGTATTCTTTTTTACTGTAGTGTTATCAATAAAAACTTTGGAGAAACCAACATCTACGCGGCGGTAATCATTCAATCGATTTTGGTATAAGTAAGGATCAGCGTACGAGGGTGAACCTCCCGGCAATCCAGTATTGTAAACTAAATTCAGATACAATTTTATACTTGGAATATTAGGCATGTAATCTTGAAACAAAAGCCCAAATTTCAATCTTTGATCCGTAGGTCTGGCAATATATCCTTTGTCATTACTGTTTTCCTCTGTTTTCAAATAGCCAAAACTAAACCACGATTCCGTTCCGGGTACAAATTCCCCGTTCAAGCGAACATCCAATCCTTGTGCATACGCTGTTGCATTATTGTTGGCTGCATACCGAATGCGAACATTATCAATTGTGTATGTATTTACATTTGTCAGCGATTTATAATACAACTCCGAAACCAACTTGAAAGGACGATCCCACATCTTGAAACTATAATCATTCCCAAAAACAACATGAACAGATTGTTGTGCCTTGGTATTGGGTTGCACCATTCCACCCGCATCTCTCAATTCCCTGTAAAATGGCGGTTGATGGTATAATCCTCCCGAAAGTCTAAAAACCATATCTTTCTCCCAATCTGGTTTTATGGCAAATTGTGCTCTGGGGCTAAAAGTAACTTGGGACTTTCCCGATATTGTAGCCCCTATAACTTCCCAATTATGCAGTCGCACACCAGCATTATACCAAACTTCACTCGAACCAATATTCGATTTCAAGCTCCATTGACCATACCCTGAAAACCTATTGATGGAGTTAAAATTAATCGCTCTAATATTTTGATACGGAACAAGCGGTCCGGTGTACGGCGAATATGGCTGATCATTTTTAGGCAAATCAATACTTGGTGGATTCAATGAAAATCCAGCCGAATCAATTACCTCCCACTCTATAATTCTGTCCCGAATGGATTCTCGTGTGTATTTTATTCCCCATTCAAATTGGCTTTCTTTCCAATCATGAAATCCTTTTATTTCCGTATTAACAATCAGTGCGTCTAAGTCATTTCTGGCATGACTGAGCTGAGAACCAATTCCTCTGGTAAAAGCTACATCTCCAAAAGTTTCTGATCCAATACTAGAATCCACTTCACCTAATCGGTATTGGGCAAAAACATCAAAATATTCTTGTTCTAAAGTCTGAAAAACAGAACCAATAAATTTCAACGTAAAATTATCCGATACATTGAAAGTTGTTTTTAAAGCTCCAAAATACGTATCGTATTTATCCTTTTCCCGACCTTCATAAAAAACAGTCAGTGCCATAGGATTATCTATCGTTCCAAAATTAGTCTGTCTCGTTAAGGGCTGATATTGGTATTTATTTTGAGAAATATTCCCCAAAAAACTCCACTGCCATTTAGCCGATGCCTGATAATTTATATTGGTTTGAATATCCGCAAAAGACGGGCTAAAATTCGTTTGAGTTTCTTGACTATTTACCAAAAGACTGTTGTTTCGATATCGAACTCCCGTAACCGCAGACCATTTTTTATCTTTAGAAACCGCATCTACAGAAAGGCTTCCGCCAAGGAAACTTGCTTCAAGGCTTGCGCCAAATTTAACCGGTTTTCGATACGTAATATCTAAAACTGAGGATAATTTATCTCCAAACTTCGCTTGAAAACCTCCTGCGGAGAAATCGACATTTTGTACCAAATCGGTATTGGTAAAACTCAACCCTTCTTGTTGTCCCGAACGAATCAGGAACGGGCGATAGACTTCAATTTCATTCACATAAACTAAATTCTCGTCATAATTTCCACCACGCACAGCATATTGCGTACTCAATTCGTTATTAGAATTTACTCCGGGTAAGGTTTTCAAAATGTTTTCGATACCGGCATTTGCTCCAGGAATTTTTCTGATGATTTCAGGTTCAATTGTTGCAACACCCTGAATCAGCTTTCGGTTATTGGATATCACAATCACTTCGCCCATTTGTTCTTCCTGATCACTCATAACAGGATTGAACTCCTTTTGTTCATTGGAATCCAAAGAAAAAATAATGGTAATTTTTTTTAACGAGACATGTGTAAAAACTAACGTTACTTTTTGATTCGCAGGAACTTTTATATCGTAAAATCCATTTTTATTGGATTGAGTGCCAATAGTGGAATAAGAAACATTTACATTTTCTACCGGTTGATTGTTTTTGTCCAAAATGACTCCTTTTATTCTAGCCGTTTGAGCCAATAAAGCTAGGCTTGCGAAGCAAAAAAAGAAAACAAAAATTAATTTATTAGTGCTCAAATGATTTGGTTTTTATTTTTTTTGGCTTCTAAAAAAACGAGTTTCAAAGGTAGTTGAATTTCCTACATTATCAATTACCACAACTTTTAAATCATTGGCACCATCAGCAACAATTCCATCAGTGAAATAATGCGTTAATTTTCTGGTTTTGTTGTCATATTCAAATAACACCCATTTTCCGTTTAAATAGCCGTTGTAAGATTTTATGCCCGACACCGCATCGTATATGGAAAGCTGAATTGTTTTTTGCTCGCTGATCCATTTTCCTTCAATAGGAACCGCCATAGTTATTTTTGGTGCAACTGTATCAGAAACCAAAGCATATTTACCTAAAATTTTAACTTTTGTATGGAACACGCTGTCCTTTCTATAGGTTGGATTGTAATTTATTTTCTTTCCTTCTATTCTCCCGATGAACATTTTCTCTTTCTGCGCTTCAGTCGATTTTGTATCTTCAATTGAAACCGTAAAATTAGTGTGAACCGGAACAGTATCGTCGTGTAAAAACAACGTATCATTTTTTACATCAAAATTTAAATCAAAATCTTCGTAAAAAGTTCCTGCTGGAAAGAAAACTGACATATTCGCTAAAGCAAAATTACTGTCTTTATTGGCTCTGACGAAATAATTCGATTGCACTGGCTCAGGGCTTATTATCGTAGTCAATAAATCATATTGAACAGGAATGGCTATTGTTTTTTTATTTCCAAAGAAATCTGAAACTTCAATGCGATACAGCGATGCTAAGTTTGGAGTAACTTGTAGCACTCCATTATTTTCATCGGATTTGATAATGCTCAAATTATATGGGGTTTTCATGAATAATTTCTGAACCCTTTGTTGCATTTTTTTATATCGCGAATAATCAATCAGCGCATTGATGTAGCGCATGTCGTCAAATGAATAGGTATTGAATTCATATCCGAAGTTTGGTTTTCCATTATAAAAAGATTGCACTTTATACACTCCATTATTATTAAACGAAACATCATCCGTGTCATAAGCAGAAATACCAAAACCTATTGTACCATTTGCCACCACTTTATCTGAAAGATAGGTGCCGTCTTTTTGCAAAGAAACACTCAGTAACAAAGGTCGTTTCGAATGATTGACCGTAGTTTTCGAATCCAAAGGATACACATAAACTCCGGAAATAGTTGGTTTCTTTGTATCTTTTAAAAATTTATCGAACCCAAAAAGCAACGGATTGATTATAAACTCTGTTTTAGAATCTCGAAATTCGAAATGCAGATGCGGTCCTTCTGACGCTCCTGTATTTCCAGAAAAAGCAATGATTTCTCCTTTTTTCACTACCATTTCATCTGGTTTCAAAAACATTTCAATTTCAAATGATGCTTCTTTATAATGCGTTTTCTTGATGTAGTTTTCTATTTCACCGTTGGCCATTTTTAAATGCCCATAAACCGATGTGTATCCATTGGGATGGTTGATGTAAATAGTTTTTCCGTTACCAAAAGTAGATATCTTTATTCTTGACACATAACCATCGGCCACTGCGTACACTTTTAATCCTTCTTTTTGCTGCGTTCTTAAATCAAAACCGGCATGAAAATGATTGGGTCTCAACTCTCCGAAATTCCCGGATAATTGCATCGGAATATCTAAAGGAGATCTAAAATAGTCTTTCGGAAAGTCCGCTTGTGCAAAAACAGCAGTGCAAAAAAATAATAAAAATACAGAAAATCTCATCGTTTACATTTTTGCTAAGATAAAAAAAGTATTCAAAACAGCACTAAAAAAAACAGTCCGTAACCATTTGTTTAACTGATATTTAATTAATTTAATGCAAAAAAAATAATAAAATATTGCAAAATTAAAAAGGAATACTAACTTTGTATGATTATGTAATGAATAAGATATATAATGAGTGCAATTGCAGAAATTATTGATACTCTTGAAAATAAGATTGAAAAACTTTTTATAAAAATGAAAGGTTTAGAGAAAAATAATCAAGATTTGAAAAACGAATTAACAAAAACTGCATCCACAATACAAACTCAGTCACAAGAGATTGAAGCGCTAAAAACGCAGTATGAAACACTCAAAGTAGCAAATACATTACTAGGCAGTGACGATAATAAAAGAGATACGAAGCTTAAAATAAATTCATTAATTCGCGAAATTGATTACTGTATAGCACAGCTATCAGATTAATAAAAGATATGGACGAAAAGCTTAAAATTAAAATATCAATCGCAGACAGAGTCTACCCGTTAACGGTGGATCTCTCGCAGGAAGAAGGCCTTAGAAGCGCTTCGAAAAAAATTGATACGATGATCAAGCAATTTGAAGAAAATTATGCAGTTCGTGACAAGCAAGATGTATTAGCCATGTGTGCTTTACAATTTGCTTCTCAAACAGAACAAAAACAAATTGATAATACCATAGATGGAGAAGCAACCATCGAAAGAATTAAAAAAATCAATTCGATTTTAGATCAATATCTCGACAAATAAACGTTCTTTACAAAAACTAAGATACTGCCTACATTAGTTCACATTTGGTAAACTCAACACTAACAATTTAGAATGAGCAAATCATCGTTACTATAGCAAGCCAATTCAGTTTGGAAGCTTGAACAACGAGTTAGCTCAAAACTTGTCTTTTCGAGTTTATTCAATTCACTCTAATGTAGGCTTTTTTATATATAAATTTTAACAAACATGGACAACATATTAACGATTATTATTTCAGGAATTATAGGTATTGCAGGAGGTTTTGCTATCGCCAAACTAATAGAAAAAAGCAATATTTCAAACTTAATTAAAAACGCAAAAAAAGAAGCATCATCCATTTTGAAAGATGCAAATCTGGAAGCTGAAAACATAAAAAAAGATAAAATTCTTCAAGCAAAAGAGAAATTTATTGAATTAAAATCAGAACACGAACAAGTTATTTTATCCCGTGACAAAAAAGTTGCCGAAATAGAAAAAAGAGTTCGCGATAAAGAATCTCAAATTTCTAATGAATTATCAAAAGCTAAAAAAGTAAATGATGATTTTGAATCTAAAACTTTAGAACACACCACTAAAATTGAAAACCTAGATAAGAAACAAGCTGAAGTTGACAAACTACATAAAAGTCAATTGCAACAATTGGAAGTTATCTCTGGTTTATCTGCTGAAGAAGCTAAAGATCAGCTAGTAGAAGGATTGAAAGCCGAAGCTAAAAGCAAAGCAATGTCTCATATTCAAGATACTATTGAAGAGGCAAAATTGACTGCACAGCAAGAAGCTAAAAAAATCATCATCAATACCATTCAAAGAGTTGGTACAGAAGAAGCAGTAGAAAACTGTGTTTCGGTATTTAACATTGAATCTGACGATGTAAAAGGAAGAATCATTGGCCGTGAAGGTAGAAATATCCGCGCACTGGAAGCTGCAACTGGAGTTGAAATCATTGTAGATGATACGCCAGAAGCTATTATTCTTTCTTGTTTTGATCCAGTACGTAGAGAAATTGCTCGTTTGGCATTACATAAATTAGTAACTGACGGAAGAATTCACCCAGCTCGAATTGAAGAAGTAGTTGCAAAAACTGCTAAACAAATCGACGATGAAATTATAGAAGTTGGTAAACGTACTGTTATTGATTTAGGAATTCATGGTTTACATCCTGAATTGATTAAAGTGGTAGGACGTATGAAATACCGTTCTTCTTACGGACAGAATTTATTACAACACTCTCGAGAAGTTTCTAAACTTTGTGGAATCATGGCTGCTGAACTTGGCCTAAACGTAAAACTGGCTAAAAGAGCTGGTTTGCTACACGATATTGGTAAAGTTCCAGATGCTGAAAGTGATTTACCACACGCATTATTAGGAATGCAATGGGCGGAGAAATATGGTGAAAAAGAAGAGGTTTGTAACGCTATTGGGGCACACCACGATGAGATTGAAATGAAATCATTATTATCACCAATTATTCAGGTTTGTGATGCTATCTCAGGTGCAAGACCAGGAGCGAGAAGACAAGTATTAGATTCTTACATTCAACGTCTAAAAGATCTTGAAGAAGTAGCGTACGGATTCAGTGGTGTGAAAAACGCTTATGCCATTCAAGCAGGTAGAGAACTTCGTGTAATTGTGGAAAGCGAAAAAGTTTCTGATGAAAATGCAGCTAACTTATCTTTTGATATCTCACAAAAAATCCAGACTGAGATGACCTATCCAGGACAAGTTAAAGTAACTGTCATTCGGGAAACAAGAGCAGTAAATATTGCTAAATAACTTATTTTAATTTTACATATAAAAAACTTCTCATCACTGAGAAGTTTTTTTTTTGCATCATAATTGAAGAAGAAGCTCCTCAAAAACACTTTATTTATTTAAACTAATTATTCATTCAAGCTGTCGTTGAAAACGATTTTAAACGTAGTTCCTACTCCTACTTCACTTTCAACCGAAACCGTTCCTTTCATCGATTCTATTTGATTCTTCGTAATATGTAATCCTAATCCTCTGGCGTCTTCATGTTTGTGAAATGTTTTATACATTCCAAAAAGAGAATCTCCATATTTTTTCAAATCGATGCCTAATCCATTATCTGAAATGGACAACGTTTTTTTACCGTTTTCAACTGAGAAAGAATATTTTATCTCAATAGGTTTATTAGAATTCGAATATTTTATAGCATTTGTTGTAAAATTCAACAAAACACTTTCTAAATATGCCGGATTGAAATCGACAAAAACGCCCGCAGGAATTTCGTTTATAATAGTTACCTGATTATAATTTTTAAAATTCTTGATCAAATCCAAAGTCTTATTTAAGTATAAATTCAAGTCTAATGATTTAATTGGGATGTTCGAATTGCTTTGTATTAATACCAACTGGGTCAAATTAGCAATTGTTTCGTTTAAATCATTCGAAACAGTGCGCAAATGAGCTAACATTTCTTTATTGCTCTCTAAATCATCATCGCCATCTATAATGTCTAAAAGTGATTTAATATTACCCGCTTGCGTATTTAAATTATGGGATACAATATGTGAAAAATTTAATAATCGGCTATTTTGCTGACTATACAATTCCATTGTTCGTACTAACTCTGATTCTTTTTCTTTTTGTAAAGAGATATCGGTATGTGTACCTACAACTCGCAATGGCTTTCCATCTGCGTCACGCTCAATTACTTTCCCTCGGTCTAAAATCCATTTGTATTTTCCACTTGAAGTTAAGACTCGATGGTAATTTTCATAAAAGGGCGTTTTATTGTCAAAATGATCCTGAATTTCAGAATAATATTTTTCTAAATCTTCAGGGTGCACAATTTCATCCCAACGTTCCGGATTATCAAAAATATCCAAAGACTCCTGCTCTAGAATTTTCATCGATTGTGAGGAATAAAAAACATTATTTGTGGTTAAATCCCAATCCCATACTCCAGCTGTTGACGCTTCAAGAGCAAATTTAAAACGCTCTTCCGAAATTTTAAGTTTAATTTCCTGTTCTTTTAAGTCGGTCACATCCGAAATTCTTCCATAAAAAGCAATATTCCCATTAGGATATAATGCTGGTTTTGATGAAACTTTAAGCCAACGCAATCCGTTTTCAGGCAATAAAACCCGAAACTCAAAATCCCATCTTGTAATATTCCTTTTAGCATTTACCAATGACTGAAAAAACGACAATCGATCCGTTTCCAATATCCTATCATAGATAAGGAACTTGTCACTGTCTACGAAATGATCTGAAGACAACTCAAAAAAATCATTTACCGATTTACTCACTAAAGGAAACAAATAGGTATTGTCAGGAGCAATCACAAATTCAAAAATTAAATCTGGAATCTCATTAAATAATTTACTGTAAAAATCATTTACCTCTTGGCAATTTTCGTTTTGGGGAAAATCAAAAACCATATTACTTTTTATAAGATTTTAGTTCAACACAATTTAGATTATATTTTTTATTAAAAAGCCAAATTAACAATAAAATCTCATCAATTTAATAAGACGTTAAGCTGAGCCTTTAAAATTTTATTTTAGGTTTAATACCTAAACCTTTTCTCTCTTAAACAATACAAAAATTAAAATTAGCAACAAAAATGTTATTTTCTGGGATGAAATGAATTCAGAACTTGCATCAAAAATTTTCTGTCAAGATGCACATAAATTTCTGTTGTTGTAATCGATTCATGACCAAGCATTAATTGTATGGAGCGCAAATCAGCGCCATTTTCTAAAAGATGAGTTGCAAAAGAATGTCTTAAAGTATGCGGGCTTATCGTTTTATTCAGATCTATTTTGACTGCTAAACTTTTAATTATTGTAAAAATCATAGCTCTGGTCAGTTGCTTTCCTCTTCTATTTAAAAAGAGTGTGTCTTCAAAACCTTTTTGAATTGTAATCTGCGTTCTACTATTATTCCTATAAATTTGAATGTATTTTTGCGTCAAATCACTTATTGGAACAAAGCGCTGCTTATTTCCTTTACCCGTTATTTTAATAAAACCTTCCTCAAAAAATAAGTCGGAAATTTTTAAAGAAACTAATTCTGAAACCCGCAATCCACAGCCATATAGTGTTTCGAGCATGGCGCAATTGCGTTCGCCTTCGTTAGTATTTAAATCTATTGCAAAAATAAGACTATCAATCTCTTCCACTGATAAGGTATCCGGCAGTTTCCTGCCTGTTTTGGGAGTTTCAATAAGTTCTAATGGATTGTCTGCCCGATAATCTTCAAATATCAAATAACTAAAAAAACTTTTAAGTCCTGATATGATTCTGGCTTGTGAACGTGGATGGACTTCCTTAGCTACACTATAAATAAATTGCTGCACCATTTCTTCGTCTATTTTAATCGGAGAAACTACAATTGCATTTTTGGTCAAAAAAAGGCATAATCGTTCGATGTCAAAAGAATAGTTATCTATAGTATTCTTAGACAAACCGCGCTCTATTTTCAAGTAAGATTGATAGCTTTTGATGCAGGTAATCCAATTCATGGTCACAAAGTAACGCCTTTTTAACCAAAAAAAACCACTACAAAGAGTGGTTATAAAAATATTTTTAAGAGTAATAGGTTATTTTCCCCATTTTCCTCCACCCAAATAAAATCCTAAATGAATCCCTAAATAAGAATTTGAAACAGAACCTTTATTAGCTCCATTAGAATCTTCTAAATTAGTATCCGGAACTAAATTATACTCCAAACCCATTCTAAATTTTCCCCATTCGAAACCGGCTCTAACTAAACCGCCAAATACACCGCTAACTTCCGGTTGCAATTCTGTCCCAGCATTAACATCAGCTTCGTTAAACTCAACGTTTCCTATGGCGTAATAACCCGCACCACCTCCTACATAAGGAACAAAAGATTTGCCAGATCTATTAAAATAATAGTCATAGGTTCCTACAAATGAACTGCTCGCTGAAAGTTTAGCATTATCAATTTGTCCATTAGAACTTTCAACATCACGAACTATAGCTGCAATACCCATTCGTAAACCAACATTCATATTATCCTGAATATTGAATTTTGGCTCCAAAGAAAATAAGATCCCGCCTCCGCCATTAGTTGGAACAACTCCTAAATCTAAACCAACTCTAAAACCATCCTTTTTTTGCGAATAAACGCTGAAACCTGCCAAAGTAATAAGTACTGCTAAAATAATTCTTTTCATTTTTTATGTTTAATTGTTAATACCGACATAAAAGTATAGTAATTATAAAGTACTACACTTCCTATTTTATATAAGTTACTAACATATTTAAATTATGATTCCACAAAAAAAACCTCCCAAATTGGGAGGTTTAGCATAGTAACTTTTTAAAAAAAAATTAAAATTTATAACCTACAGAAATTTGAAAAACAGAATTTTTAGATTCCTCTTCACCCTGAAATAATTCATCTTGCAAACGTGTCAAGCCTAAATTATAACGTGCACCAATCATAAAATTTTCTGTAATATCATATCCTAAACCAAAATTTAAACTTACATCAGTTGATTTTAGCTCGTCCTTAACGTCCTCAGATACCCCACCAGATTTTGTTTTGGCAGATACTAAAAAACCTATTTGAGGGCCTAATTCCAGACTAAAAGCATCCGCTACATAATATTTAGCCATAACTGGAATAGTAATATAATCTAATTTTAAATCTCCACTTTCTCCCTCAAACTCTAGTTCAGTTCCTTGTGCAGAGTACAAAATTTCAGGTTGAATTGCGAATGTATTACTAACCCTAAATTCTCCAAAAAAACCAACATGAAATCCTACTAAAGATTTTGAATTTTCTCCATCTACATCAGCATTAGTAATTGTGGCAATATTCAAACCTCCTTTTACTCCAAATGCCATAGCTGCTTTTTCTTGAGCATTCACAAAACCAAAAGTGAATACCATAACTCCCGTTAAAATAATTTTTTTCATGATTTATCATTTAAAATTAATATTGCCAAAGTTAAAAAAATCAAATAGGACATGTCTTAATTAATAAAAATACTCGTTGTGCATCAAATAAATCAGATTAAAAACAATTAAAAAATAATTTACAAATAATTGATTATCAATATATTACGTTTTAACTAAATTTAAAAACATAAAAAAAAGGTTAAAAAAGGGCATTTAATATTCCTTTTGTAATTTATTGGACTAATTTTTGCAAGAACTGTTTTTAAGAAAAATTAGACAATAATACTTAAACAAAATAGTTTTAAGTAAAGTCCCAATTCAATTATTAATATAAAAAAACAAATTATGAAAAGAATAATTCTAGTAGCAGTAGTACTTCTTGCAGCGTCTGTAGACATGCAAGCTCAATTGATCAAGTTTGGTATCAAAGCTGGTTTAAACTACGCCAATCAAACAGGTAGTGATATTACAATTAACAGTGGTAATTATGATAAGGAAGCAATTACCAGTTATCACGCTGGTTTAATAGCCGAAATTAAATTGACTGATGGTTTTTCTGTTCAACCCGAATTATTATATTCGACACAGGGAGCAACATACAAATATGCAGCTACAGAATTCAAAAAGGAGTTAGGTTATTTATCTATCCCGGTTTTGGCAAAATTTCATTTGAATAAAACAGTCAGTCTAGATCTTGGACCGCAAGCTTCTTTTTTATTGAGCGAAAGAAAGAATGTTAATATCAACGATTCTGAAACGTTCGAGTTTGGTGTAGCAGGAGGATTAGGATTTAATATCACTAAACACTTTTTCCTACAAGGCCGTTATGTGTTAGGATTAACCGAAGCATCAAAAGAGGCCGAAGTTAAGAATTCTGTTGTTCAAATATCAGCTGGATTTACGTTCTAATTCCAATAAAAAATTAAATTTATCAAAACCGTTCTTTAAATTGGAACGGTTTTTTTATTTTTACAAAAACTGGAATTATGAAAATTAGTATTATCAACGGACCAAATCTCAATCTTTTAGGAAAACGCGAACCAGAAGTTTATGGCAGCTTAACCTTTGAAGAATATTTCACCTCTTTACAAATAAAATTTCCAACAATAGAATTCAGCTATTTCCAGAGTAATATAGAAGGTGAACTGATTGATAAAATTCAGGAATTTGGTTTCACTTACGATGGTATTATTCTAAATGCCGGCGCTTATACCCACACTTCCATTGGTATTGGAGATGCTATTAAAGCCATTACTACTCCAGTTGTTGAAGTCCATATTTCGAATACATTTTCACGTGAAAGTTTCAGGCACCAATCCTACATTTCTGGAAATGCAAAAGGAGTAATTTTAGGTTTTGGTTTAAAAAGTTATGAATTGGCAATCCAATCTTTCTTGTAAGTTCCAAATTAGAATAAAAATATTCCTATAAATGTTTAACAAATAATTAATACCCTCTTTTTAAACTTCTTATATTTTTGTGAAAGAAAAAACTTTCATGAGAAAATACTACCTACTTCTAATTTCGCTGGTATCTCTTACCAACTTCGCACAAATAAAAGGAAGCGTTTCTGACGAAAAAGGGAATCCTCTGCCTTTTGTAACCATTTTTCAAGAAGAAACCTATAATGGGACAACCTCAAATGAAGTAGGTAAATATGAGCTGAATTTAAAGAAAGCGGAAAAACAAACCGTTGTTTTTCAATTTTTAGGTTTTAAAACACAAAGAATAACCATTCAAAAGGATAAATTACCTTATTCATTTGATGTTAAAATGATTGAAGAAAGTTACTCATTGAATGAAGTGGTAATCAATACCAAAATTAATCCTGCACTTGCTATCATAAAAAATGCGATTGCCAGCAAAAAAGAAAATACCGAAAAAACAGCCCGTTTTAATGCCGATTTTTATTCCAGAGGAATTTTCAAACTAAAAAATGCCCCTAAAAAAATATTCGTCCAAAAAATTGGTGACCTTAATGGCTCTTTGGATTCTACAGGAACGGGAATTATTTCACTATCGGAAACTTTCTCTAAAATTACTTTTGAAAAACCCAATAATTTAAAAGAAGTTGTAACTGCCTCAAAAGTAAGCGGGAGAGATAACGGCTACAGTTACAATACGGCCAGATCTTCCTTTTATGATTTCTATGACAACACGATTGACTTTGGGGTTAATATGATTTCTCCAATTGCCAATAATGCCTTCAATTACTATAAATATAAACTGGAGAGCACTTTTTATGATGCCAATAATCAAATGATTAATAAAATAAAGGTTACTGCAAAACGAGACAGCGAACCTGTTTTTGAAGGTTACATTTATATTGTTGACGATTCATGGGCCATATATGCCGTTGACTTGGATATAAAAGGATACCGAATGAAAGAGGAATTTGTCGATGTCATGACTTTAAAACAAAACTTCAGCTACAATAAAAACAACAAAATTTGGGCTAAAAATACCCAAAGTCTCGATATTACGGCCGGAGCCTTTGGAATAAAATTCGATGGAAAATATACCTATGTGTATAGTAATTATGAATTTGTGAACTCTTTTGCTAAAAAGACTTTTACAAATGAAATTACTAGTGTCGAAATAAATTCAAATAAAAAAGATTCTGTTTTTTGGAATAGCAACAGACCGATTCCTTTAACAATCGAAGAAAGCAGTGATTACATTCGAAAAGACAGTATTTACAAAGTTCGAAATTCTAAAAAGTATTTAGACTCCATTGATGCAAAAGAGAATAAATTCAAACTCTTGAAGTTACTGACCGGTTACACTTACAAAAACAGTACAGAAAAACATAGCCTTAGTTACGAGGGATTATTAAACCTTGGTTCGCTAAGTTTCAATACCGTACAAGGTTATAACTTTGATTCTGGATTTAAATACACAAACTGGAAAAATCAGGAAAGTAAAGGAATATATACTTCCATAAGCACAAAACTCAATTACGGTTTTGCTGAAGATCGTATGCGCGTAACAGGACAATTTATCCACCGATTCAACAATCAAAATTATGGAACTTTATACTTGACGGGAGGAAATACAGTGAAACAATTTAATGCAGAACAACCCATTAGTGCTACTATAAATTCGATCAGTTCCTTGGTATTCAAAAACAATTATATGAAACTGTATAATCTTGAATTTGCGGCAATTGGCTATAGTCAAGACATTGCAAATGGAGTAAACTTAAATGGAAAGCTAGAATATCAGCAACGCAAACCATTATTCAACACCACTGATTTTTCTTTGTTTAGCAAGGACGATTTATACACTTCAAATAATCCTTTGGCACCGGATGATTTCACTACTCCAGCTTTTGAAAAACATCATTTGATCAAAGCTACTCTAAATGCAAGAATAAATTTCGGGAATAAATATTCTTCTCGACCAGACGGAAAATATAATATTAGAAATAGAAAATATCCTACACTATTTTTAGGGTATGAAAAAGGGTTTGCTGCCAATGAAAAAAAATATGAGTTTGACCATGTAAATGCACGATTAACTTATGATTTAAAATTAGAAAACAAAGGAACTCTAGGAATGAATTTAAAAGCCGGTAAATTCCTGAATGCAGAGAATATCTCCTTTGTAGACTACAAACATTTCAATGGAAATCAAACACATATAGGTCAGACAGCACGTTATTTGAATGTTTTTAACTTATTGCCTTATTATTCAAACAGTACAAATAACCGTTATTTTGAAGCACACGCAGAATACAATGATGAAGGATATATTATAAATAAAATTCCGTTGTTGAATAAATTAAAATCAACTTTAATACTGGGTGCTCATACACTTTCTACACCTAATGTTAAGCCCTACACCGAATTTACGGTTGGTTTAGATAATTTAGGTTTTGGAAAATTTAAGATGTTGCGTATTGATTATGTACGTTCCTACCAAAATGGTTTCCAAGGCGACGGGGTAGTTTTTGGACTTAAATTTTTAAATATTTTAGAGTAATCCCAAGGTATTTATAAATTAGTCCAATTGTCAGTTCGAGCGCAGTCGAGAACTATTATTGCATCTCGACTGCGCTCGATGTGACAAAAAACATTGGACTAAAAGATATTCATTGGTATAGAACAACAACGATAAAATAGTTTAACAACAAGAAAAAAGGCACGAGAAATAATCTTCTTGTGCCTTTTTTAGTTTTTTATAAATTTCAATATGATTTAAATACTGAAATTAATTCGGTTCCACATGAATCAAAACATGAGCTAGTTCCGGCATTTCCTCTCGCAAGGTATCTTTCAGTTTATGTGCTAAGTCATGTCCTTCTTTTACTGTAATATTCGAATCCACAATTGCATGCAAATCTACGTGATATTGCATTCCTGCTTTTCGAATAAAACACTTTTCCGTATCTATAATTCCATCGACTTGAAGTGAGATCATTCGAATTTGGGCTATTAAATCATCGTATAAATGTTCATCCATTATTTCGCCCAAAGCGGGTCTGAATATTTGATAACTATTATAAAGAATGAATCCCGAAGCAAAAAGTGCCGCCCAATCATCGGCTGATTCGTATCCATTCCCTAAAATCAAAGCAATAGAAATTCCAAGAAATGCTGCTACAGATGTTATTGCGTCGCTGCGATGGTGCCAAGCATCTGCTCTTAATGAGGAACTATTGGTTTGAATACTCCTTTTCATCACTACTCGAAAGGAATACTCTTTCCAAATAATTATTGCCCCAAGAACGATTAATGTCCATGGTTTTGGCAATTGATGTGGCGTACCAATATTGATGATACTTTCATAAGCAATAATGGTGGCTGAAGTGATTAAAAAACCAACAACCAAGAAAGTGATTAAAGGTTCTGCCCTTCCATGTCCATAAGGATGATTTTTATCTGCAGGTTTATTGGAATATTTAATTCCAAATAAGACTAAAAATGAAGCGAAAATATCCGTTGTAGATTCAATTGCGTCCGCTATTAAAGCATAGGAGTTACCGAAAAATCCCGCCAATCCTTTTATAATTGCCAAACATGTATTTCCAATGATACTAAAATAAGTGGCCTTTATCGCTGTTTGTTCGATTGACATGCTCTTTTTCTAAAAGTTAATTAAAATTAAAAACGTTTAAGTAAACCGTATTGAATGGTTAGATTCAAATCCTATTGGGTCTACTTAAACGATATTTTATACTTATTTATTTTATTTACACGCGTACAATATTAGCTCCAATAGCTCTCAATCGTTCGTCAATACGCTCGTATCCTCTGTCAATTTGTTCAATATTCTGAATGGTACTCGTCCCTTTTGCTGAAAGCGCTGCAATCAATAAGGAGATTCCCGCACGAATATCTGGTGAAGACATTGTAGTAGCTTTCAATTGTGATTTAAAATCGTGCCCCATAACAACTGCTCGGTGTGGATCACACAACATGATTTTAGCACCCATATCGATTAATTTATCCACAAAGAACAATCTGCTTTCAAACATTTTTTGATGAATCAATACATCGCCTCTTGCTTGAGTGGCAACCACAAGAACAATACTCAATAAATCAGGAGTAAATCCAGGCCAAGGAGCATCTGCAATTGTTAAAATAGAACCATCAATATCTGTTTTTACTTCATACCCATCTACATGAGCAGGAATGTATATATCATCTCCTTTACGTTCCAGGGTAATTCCTAATTTTCTAAAAGTATTAGGGATTACGCCCAGATTATCCCAACTTACATCTTTTATCGTAATCTCTGATTTTGTCATTGCAGCTAGACCGATCCAACTCCCTATTTCGATCATATCAGGAAGAATTCTATGCTCACAACCACCTAGACTTTTTACACCTTCAATGGTCAATAAGTTAGATCCCACGCCCGTTATATTAGCTCCCATGGAGTTTAACATTTTACACAATTGTTGTAAATAAGGTTCACAAGCAGCGTTATAAACTGTTGTTTTTCCTTTGGCTAAAACGGCAGCCATAACAATGTTAGCGGTTCCAGTTACGGATGCTTCGTCCAATAACATATCGGCCCCTTTCAATCCTTTAGGCGCTTCTACACCATAAAAATGATCTTCTCTATTGTAACGGAATTTTGCCCCAAGATTTATAAATCCTTCAAAGTGAGTATCTAATCTTCTGCGTCCAATTTTATCACCGCCTGGTTTTGGAATATATCCTTTTCCAAATCGTGCCAAAAGTGGTCCAACAATCATAATAGAACCGCGAAGAGATCCGCCTTCTTTCTTGAATGCTTCGGTTTCTAAATACGCTATATTCACTTCATCCGCTTGAAAAGTATACGAGCCTGATCCTGTTTTTTGGATTTTAACGCCTAAATTTCCTAAAAGCGTAATTAGTTTATTGATGTCAATAATATCCGGAATATTATTAATGATCACTTTTTCAGGAGTTAAAAGAACAGCACATAAAATTTGTAATGCTTCATTTTTGGCTCCTTGTGGCGTGATTTCTCCTTTAAGACTAATGCCTCCTTCTATTTTGAAAATTCCCATTTTTTACAGTTAAGAGTTATAAATTATTGGTTATGAGTTAAAAAGTTACGAGCTAAAAGTTATGCATAAAAAATTCAAAAACTTTTAGCTCCTAATTTATAACTGACTTACAACGGTTTTCTATTTTGATTTTTGTGCGTCGGATTTAGTTTTCCCGTTTTTGTATTCTTGTTGCTAAGAATTTTTGGTTGTCCTACCGGCAAGATTTTGTTAGAAACTCGCTTATTTGTTCGTAATAAATCAGTGGTATTTAATAATTCCTCTGTACTTTGAATCAAATTTAACTTGCCCTCTGACAATTCGTATAAATGTTCGAAAATAACATCATCTTTAACCGTGTCTTTGTTCCAACTCAAATAGGATTTTTTCATGTGATTCGCGATCACTTTCACTAAAGCACTTTTCATTTCACCATCTTCCCATTTATTGGCTACATCAATCATGTATTTTATGTTGTTGCCATAATACCTGTATTTTGGAAAATTCTGAGGGTAACTTAATACATCCGGTTTCAATTGTAATACTTCACGGGATGGAATTGGATAGGGAGAATCAGCCACTAATTTAAAATCGGACATGATAAAAATCTGATCCCACAATTTATGCTGAAAATCAGGAACATCACGCAAGTGTGGATTCAAGCTACCCATTACCTGAATGATGTATTTTGCGGCTTTGTTGCGCTCTACAGCATCTTCAATTTTAGTTGCCTGATCAATTAATTTTTGTAAATGGCGTCCATATTCCGGAATAATCAAATGTGATCTTTCTGCATTATATTCCAAGTGATGCACGACATCGTTCGAGTTTTCTTTAATATATTTTGAATTCATATTCGAATGTATATTTTTTAATCTTACCTGCTCTTTTTCGAAGATTTGAAATCATTCGATTGGATATGCATCAAAATTTAGTTTTATATCTAAAGAGAAATAATTCCCTTAATTGTAGAAACTTCTAGGTATTTATCTACTATTTCTTGTGAATCTTTCATGGTTACGTCAACAGAAATACTGGTAAACTTGCCCGTTTTGGATTTTGTCGTTTTTATAACCGCTCCCATACAATCAAAAGCCAACTGAACACGCTCAATATTATCATTTTCTGTTGGCACAATAAACTTAAATAAGTATTCCGCCGGCCATGTATTACTTAGGTCCAGTTCTACTTTTAATCTATCATAAAATTCTTGAGTGTTCTTATCCATTTTCTATTTAAAAAGAAAGGCAAATATACAGTTTCAAACGTAAATTATGAATTTTGAATTATGATTTTTTACCTAATCTTATTTTAACCGCAATCATTTTTTCAAATCCCAATAAGTTTAAGTAAATTTGCTCCTTATTTTTTAAAGGTGCAAAAAGAAATCATAGTTATCATTGGCGGTCCAGGAACAGGTAAAACAACTATCATCGATGGATTGGTAGCTAATGGATATTGTTGCTATCCCGAAATTTCACGGGAAGTAACTTTAGAAGCAAAAAAACAAGGAATTGAGCAATTATTCCTAGAAAAACCACTGTTATTCAGCGAATTACTTCTTGAAGGAAGAAAAAAACAGTTTCATAATGCTTCCAAAGAGCAACATGAAGTCGTTTTTATTGACCGGGGAATTCCTGACGTTTTGGCCTACATGCATTATATTGGCGATAGCTATCCTGCCACTTTTGACATCGCTTGTCGAGAACATACGTACTCAAAAATATTCATTCTTCCACCTTGGGAAGAAATCTATATTAGTGATCACGAGCGTTATGAAAACTTCGAACAAGCTAAACTCATCTATAACCATCTTACTGAAACGTATCAAAATTACGGCTACGAACTTATAGAAGTCCCTAAAGATACCCTGAATAACAGAATTCTTTTTATCTTAGATGAAATTTCTAAATAATTTTCAAGTTTAGAAGTTACAATTTGGGATGTTTTCTACGAATTGAAATCTGTAATCTATGCCAGAAGCGTTAGCTATTCTTCAAAAATATTGGAAACACGACAAATTCAGGTCGCTGCAAAAGGAAATTATTGATTCCGTTTTAAGTGGTCAAGATACTTTTGCATTGATGCCAACCGGCGGAGGAAAATCAATATGTTTCCAGATTCCGGCAATGTTGACCGAAGGAATTTGTTTGGTAATTTCGCCATTGGTCGCATTAATGAAAGATCAAGTTGCTAATTTGCAAAAGCGAAATATTAAAGCCATTGCATTAACTGGCGGCATCAGATCCGAAGAAATGATTGATTTGCTGGACAATTGCCAATTCGGTAATTATAAATTCCTGTATTTATCCCCGGAGCGCTTACAATCTGACTGGATTTTGGAACGAATAAAAAGCCTTCCCATACACTTAATTACTATTGATGAAGCGCATTGCGTGTCACAATGGGGGCATGATTTCCGACCTGCTTATTTGAAGATTTCGGCATTAAAAAAACATTTTCCAAAAGTACCTTTCCTTGCATTAACGGCTACCGCAACTCCAAAAGTCAAAGAAGACATCATCACTGAACTTGGATTGCAGGATGTGCACGTTTTTGAAAAATCATTTGCAAGAGAAAATATTGCCTACATGGTTTTTGAAGTAGAAGACAAACTTTTCAGAATAGAACAAATCCTGAAGAAAAATCCTGAATCATCCATTATTTATGTTCGAAACAGAAAATCCTGTTTGGACATTTCGGCACAATTGAATGCGTTAGGATTTAAAGCAACGTATTATCACGGCGGACTTTCGTCCAAAGAAAAAGATAAAAACATGCAGTTGTGGATGAATGATGAAGTTCAAGTCATTATTGCAACGAATGCCTTTGGAATGGGAATTGACAAGGCCAATGTAAAAACCGTAATCCACATTCAACTACCCGAAAATTTAGAAAATTATTACCAAGAAGCGGGACGAGCGGGAAGAAATGGCGAAAAAGCCTATGCCGTTTTACTAACAAGCCCTTCGGATATTATTCAGGCTGAAAACCAATTTATAAATATTCTTCCCGATAAAAAGTTTTTGAATCTCATGTATGTCAAACTCTGCAATTATTTTCAGATTGCTTACGGAGAGGGAATCAATGAGCAGTTTACATTCAATTTGCATCATTTTTGTTTAAAATATGAATTTCCAACATTGAAAACCTACAATGCAATGCAATTTCTGGACAGGCAAGGAATTATCAATTTGTCCCAAGCGTTTTCTGAAAAAATTACGTTACAATTTCTTATTCCTTCCAAAGAAGTGATTCGGTATATGAGTTTGAATCCAAATGACGAAGAAATTATTTTGGCAATATTACGAACCTATCCTGGGATTTATGAAATGCAAACCGCTTTTAACTTACAATTGATTGCCAAAAAATCAAATCACAAGGAAGCTGAAATACAAGCGGTCTTACATAAATTGAAAGGAAAAGAAATTATTGAGTACCATTCGAAAAATAATGATTCCACATTAATTTTTAATGAAGTTCGCGAAGATGAAAGAACGATAAGTCGGGTTTCAAAATATTTAGAAAATCAAAATCAACTAAAGAAAGAACAACTTCAATCCGTTCTGAATTACATTACCGAAAAAAAGGTTTGCAAGAACAAGCTTATCTTGAATTATTTTGGAGAAAAAACGAATGTTGATTGTGGAATTTGTTCCTTTTGCATTACCAAAAAAAAGAAAAAAAAAGACAACACGTCACTTTCAAAAGAAATCATTACTTTATTACAATCCGAAGATTTAAATTCGAGAGACATTCAAAACCGAACTAAAAATAACCCTGACGAAGTTATCTCTACACTTCAGGACTTATTAGAAAATAACACGATTTTGGTTAAATCAAATAATAAATATACTTTAAAATCATAATGGAAAAATTACGAATTGTTTTTATGGGAACGCCAGAATTTGCAGTTGGAATATTAGACACCATACTCAAAAACAACTACGAAGTTGTGGGAGTCATTACCGCCGCAGATAAACCTGCCGGTCGCGGACAAAAATTAAAATATTCAGCCGTAAAAGAATATGCGCTGGCTAATAATCTTACTTTATTACAGCCCGCAAACCTTAAAGACGAAACTTTTTTATCAGAATTGAAATCGTTGAATGCTAACTTACAAATTGTAGTTGCCTTTAGAATGTTGCCAAAAGTAGTATGGGAAATGCCTTCGTTAGGAACTTTCAATCTTCACGCTTCACTTCTTCCTAACTATCGCGGAGCAGCGCCTATAAACTGGGCAATAATAAATGGAGAGACTAAAACAGGTGTGACTACTTTTTTTATTGATGACAAAATTGATACCGGTGCAATGATTTTAAGCGCCGAAACACCTATCAATGAAACCGAAAATGCGGGTCAATTGCATGACCGATTAATGGATTTGGGAAGCAAGACTGTAATTGAAACTTTGGGAATGATTGAAAAAGGCAATGTATCCACAATTATTCAAAAAGATACTGCCGAGATTAAAACGGCTTACAAACTCAATAAAGAGAATTGCAAAATTGATTGGACAAAATCAGCCTTGGAAATCAACAATCTCATTAGAGGTTTGAGTCCATATCCAGCAGCCTGGTGTTTCATTCAGGACAAGAATGAAGAATGGAATGTAAAAATATACGAAGCTAAAATTATTTTAGAAGATCATGATTACAGCATTGGAACTCTGATTTGCACCAAAAAAGAAATGAAGATTGCGGTAGAAAATGGATATATCCAAGTCCTAAGTTTGCAGTTTCCAGGCAAAAAGAAAATGAATACACCCGAATTACTTAATGGAATCACATTTTCGGCTGAAACAAAAGCTCATTAACATCAATAAAAACGGGCATTTCTTTAATTTTAACAAGAAATAACTTTTGTTTTATTAACAAAATAAATAAGTTATCAACAAAACAAGCTAAAATCAAGCAAAACACTTGCAAGGAACGTATTTCCTACTAAATTTGTGTATTAACAATTTTTTTTAACCAACAATTAATAACTAATTATTATGAACAAATCAGAATTAATCGATGCTATCGCTGCTGATGCAGGAATAACTAAAGCTGCAGCAAAATTGGCTTTAGAGTCGTTTTTAGGTAATGTAGGTGGAACTTTGAAAAAAGGCGGAAGAGTATCTTTAGTAGGTTTCGGATCATGGTCAGTTTCTGCTAGAGCTGCTAGAGACGGTAGAAATCCTCAAACAGGAAAAACTATCCAAATCGCTGCTAAAAATGTAGTGAAATTTAAAGCAGGTGCAGAATTAGAAGGTGCGGTAAACTAATTTTAGTTCCCCCAATATAATCAAAACCTTCCAGATGGAAGGTTTTTTTATGCGTTTCATCGATTTTATTTTGCATTATTATAATAAAAAACTTAAATTTAATAAAAATATATTCCGATGATTACAGATAAACTAAAGAAAGGATATTTGCTTATAGCAGAGCCTACGATAATTGGGGATCTATCATTCAACAGATCGGTAATTTTACTAGCTGATTACAACGAAGAAGGATCGGTGGGTTTTATAATTAACAAACCCTTGAAATATACCATCCATGATTTAATCCCGGATATAGATGCGCGATTTAAGATTTATAATGGTGGTCCAGTAGAACAAGACAACCTCTATTTTATACATAACATTCCGGATTTGATTCCTAATAGCATCGAAATCTCTAATGGAATTTACTGGGGAGGTGATTTTGAATCGACAAAAGAACTGATCAATAAAGGCGCAATTAACAACGATAACATCCGATTTTTTTTAGGTTACACGGGTTGGAACGAGAACCAATTAGAAAATGAAATGGAAAGCAATTCCTGGATTATTACCGCTAATAGCTATGAAAATAAAATAATTGGAAAATCAGCAACACATTTCTGGAAAGAGCAAATTATGGAATTAGGTGGAGAATATCTCATCTGGTCTAATGCTCCAGAAAATCCATACTTAAATTAAGTAATACTGATCATCTCATTAAGCTTTTCGGTCAATTGGACTGACAGACTAGTCGTGAATACTTTTTTTCGGTAATGGGTTATCGGTTGAATTCCTTTTATAACATTTGTAATAAATAATTCATCTGCTTTTTGAAGGTCAAATGGTGAGATTACTTCCTCTACAACTTCTAAATTTTCTATTTTTTTAGCCAAACTTAGAATTTGTTTTCTCATAACGCCATTTAAGCATCCCTCAGAAACTGGAGGTGTAATTAATTTGTTGCCTAATAGCATAAAGACATTGCCTTGTAATGCTTCTACAATATTTTTACTATCATTCAACAACAAACAATTATCCAAACCGTTTTCATTTGCAAAAATGCTTCCTGTTATGTTTATTATTTTATTAGTCGTTTTAATAGAAGACAACAATTGTTTTGTAATGTAAAAATCTTTGTATAAATCAACTTCATATTGCTTTTTTTCAATTGAATACAATGTATTTTCAAGCGCTATTGAATGGATGAGAAAAGATACCGTATTAGTTTGCGGCAAATAATACCCACCATCATTTCTATAAACGGTAATTCGAGCACGAGATGAATCAACTACTTGATTTTTTGCGACCAAAGAAAGTATTTGTTCTTCCAGATATTCCATCGTAAAATTCATTGGAATTTCCATTCGAACGACACGCATTGAAGACATTAACCTAAAATAATGATCCTCGAGAAAAAGGATTTTATTGTTTATTATTTTAACCGTTTCAAAAACGGCATCGCCATAAAGAAAAGCGCGATTTTGTGTCAATATATTAGCATCCTCAGATACAATAGTTCCATTAAAATTAATCATAAAAAAAGCCCTAAATTTTATTCAGGGCAAATATAAGTTATAAAATACTATTTTACTATACAGAACCAATTAGATGTTTAAGATCTGAAATTTGATTTTCCCACAACAGTGTAGCCTCGTCAACCTCATCTTTCTCTGCAAAATCGACTACCATCAAGGAAACATCTTTGGTAAGTTCATCCACTAAAATATGCAATTCAAAAAAGTATTCTGTGTCTTTACTATTCTCATCGACCCACTTAAATTTTACTTTTTCACCTGTTTTCTTTGAGGCAAGTCTAGCTTTTTCTTGGGAATCATTCCAAATGAAAGTAAAAAATTCACCACGAGAATTCACATTATCGGCAAACCATTCAGACAAACCTGAAGGAGTCGATATATATTGATACAATAATTGAGGCGAAGAATTTATGGGAAACTCGATTTCGTAACGTACTTTTTGATCCATGAGCTACATTTATTTTTTTCGAAATATATAGAATATAACTCCGAAAAAAAAGTGTTTTTAAAAATATTTTTTTTTATTAAAAATATGCTTGCAGACATTAATTTTATTTTTATATTTGCACCCGCATTCAGGGATGGTTATTCACCCGAAAACATGGCGAGATAGCTCAGTCGGTTAGAGCGCAGGATTCATAACCCTGAGGTCCCGAGTTCAAATCTCGGTCTCGCTACCAAAGCAAAAACCCTAACATCAATACGTTAGGGTTTTTTTATGCTTAAAATTTGACTAATTCTTCAGACCTGAACACTAGAAGTGGCATTTACGTTCAAAAAATTGAAACTTTCAACACAAAGTCTTCTTTTTTATCAAAATGTAAAGTATAGACGACTTTGTAATCCGTATTCACAATTATAAACTCAACTGAGCCAGCCCTGAGTCTTTTTTACCGAAAGGTTAACAACTATTTATTGTTAAATACTAGCAACAAATTTCTTTCTGAAGTATTTTTACAAAATGAAATTACGAAGCCCTAATCTGAGAGGATTTCATTCTCTATGAAAAGTACTAAAAAAGCTTATGCTTATTTTTCTAATGCTAAGGGTTTCACTTCTTACAATTATTATCTTAATAAAACATTTGTTTGTATTATATCATTTATCTAAATTAAATTTCATGGATTCAGACACCTTTATTTTCTGCCTCGAAGCTGTTCCCGATATAGAAACTGACACTATTAGTGAAGTGTTCAAAAACTTAGAACAACTGGCCTTTTAACAAGGTATTACAAGTATTTATAAAACCTGCGATACTATTGAAGGATTAGAAGAAAGTTTAAATACGTTGCTCTATGAGGACCATAATTTTACCAATTATGAAATAATCTATTTAGTAATGCAAGGCGAAGAAAATAACATTTGCCTTAACGGTTATTACTACAGTTTAGAGGAAATAGCAGAGCTTTTTGAAGGAAAAATGAAAGGAAAAATTTTACATTTTGCCAATGCAAAAGCATTAGACTTAAGTGCGGAAGAAGCACAATACTTTTTAGATATTACAGGAGCACGCGCGGTTTCTGGTTATGGGGTAGTATTCCAAAAATTAACTAGCATTGCCCTCGACAAAGCTTTCTTTGGTTTATTTGAAGAGCAAGATGATGTTGTCAAAATTGTGGAAGATTTATTTGAAAAATACTATGCGCTTTGCAAATTACTCGATTTCAGGTTGTATTATTAAAAATTGAATATTCCCTGAGCTGCAGTCTTATTCAGAGCTTTAAATTGACCTATTAGTGTCGTTAAATTTTCGAATTCGTTCCCATAAAAACTTCAGCACCTACATAAACCCTGAATTTTATAGTTTTTAAATTATTAGTTTTTGACGATAATTTTTTTGTTGCCATTTCTGTTTTGTCAACTGAATTTAACTTAACAATATAAATTCCGTTACTTAAATCTGATGTCGAAAACGAATACGAGGAATCAGTTTCCAACCTGCTTTTTGTAAAAATTAATTTACCGGCAACATTATATAAACTATAAGATACGAGTTCTTTAAGCAATCAATTTCTAATTGTTAAATCCTTTGTAATGTTGTTTTGTTGCACTAAAAAGCTTTGCCTTATCAAATCATCAATGCCTAAGCTACCGTTACTAAAAGTAATTTCATATTGTGTATTATAAGTTCCCGCAGGCAATGTCAAATCGAAGAAATTGTTTTTAATATCATGATATACATTAGCAACCTTAAGTACATATTTCTCTTTTTTAAAATTTAAGTATTTTCATTTTTTTTTTTAAAATGAAAAAAAAATCTACCAATTAAATGATTTATTGACAATATCTCAAAAAAAATGCATTTCAATATAAATTTAAAAATCTAAACAAAATAAAAATAAAACGCCCATTTACGGTTTTCTGTAAATGGGCGTATAATTTAATTTAACTCTCAATAAAACTATTATGTTTTTATCTGACCAAAAATTTAACACATCATCATTATTCCTTTAGAAATAATAAATAAAATCATGCCTTGATTTTAACAACACTGCATTAAATTCTACAAACCTGAAAATTTCAATTCGTGATTCATTTATAAACTCTTCAGAGTAAAACTTTTTTTAAAAGAAGTTTTCAGAATATGCGTCAAGAATACGGAACCTGAATTCAATAAATCACAAACAAACCCTGAAGTCCCGATTTTAAATCCCGGCATTGACACTAAATAAAATTCCTAAAAAACAAATGTTTATGATTTTTTCTTGACAAATAAAAGAATGTAAGAGCTGTAATTCCAGGTCCCATTAGAGAATCATTTATACTTATCAAAACTGTTTCGTTTTAATGATAATAACTCCTGCAGAAGCCTGTGATCCATAAATAGACGCAGCAGCATCCTTTAATACACTTACACTTTTCACATTATTAGGGGAAATATAATCAATACTTGAAACGATAATACCATCGACTACAAATAATGGATCTACAATGTTCCGAAGTGAACTCACTCCCCTAACAGATATTTTATTGTCTCTTGATACAATAACTCCCGCTAAACGCCCTCGTATGAGGTCATATATAGTAATATAAATACTGGAGTTTTTATCATTTTCAGCATCTAAATTTTGTGTTGTACTTACTTTATATTGCTTATCCCCTTCAGAATATCCGATACTAATATTATCCTCATTTTTTGCTCGATCTTTTATCGATTTTTGAGATTCTAAAAACATGAAATTCATTACATTTTCATTATTGAATTTAGAAGACAGCAAACCATATTTATGCGAGTACACATTAATAACAGCAACCTTTTCAGGAAGTAAAACTTCAAAATCACCTTTACTATTTGTAATAACGTTTGAATAAATGGAATCTAAATATATCCTGGCATTGGCTACTGGCTTACTCTTGTTATCCATAACCTTTCCTGACAGCTTATTTTGTGCGTTCCCAAAACTAACAAACATGAAAAATACAACTACTACTGTTTTAAAAATTTTCATAATGCTATAATTTATAAATTTTATTAAATGTAACCCGTTGGGTGTAATTATTTAAAGCAAAATAAATTGATTAGATATTGGTCAAGATACTGAAATTCAGTATCTTGAAGTCGCCAAACAACCAATATCTATGTCAAATATAGTAAAAAATTATTTTAGAGTTTTAGAAGTTATAAGTTCTTTGAATTGTGAATTAGAATATAAATCGGATGTTGGTAGAAAACAAAAAATGTCTGATTTAGAAGTAGTTGCATTGAGTTTGACAGCTGAATTTATGTCTATTGATAGTGAGAATTCTCTATTTAAAGAGATTGATAAGCAACAAATTCCTAATTTAATTGAGCGAAGTCAGTTCAATAAAAGAAGACGAAAATTATTTTTATTTTCAGAAGAAGTAAGAACAAAATTAGCCTCAAGGTTTTTAGAATTTGAAGATTATTATATTGTCGATAGTATGCCGTTAGAGATTTGCAAATTTGCTCTTCATAAGAGAATTAAAATATGTAAAAATGAGTTTGAAACTGCACCTTCAAAAGGGTTTTGTACTTCTCAAAACAATTGGTTTTACAGGTATAAACTCCATGGAGTTTGTTCAGTAAAGGGAATTTTTCATTCTTTAGATATTACAAAAGTAGAGGTTCATGATGTCCATTTTTTGAAAAATATAAAACAACAAATATCTGATTGTATGCTACTTGGATACATAGGTTACTTGTCTCAGAGCATTCAATTAGATTTATTTCAAACGGTAAATATCCAATTAGAAACCCCAAAAAGAAAAAATAAAAAAGACTACAAACCACAACCTTATATTTTTAGAAAATCAAAAAAAGAATCGAAACATTATTTTCGCAATTATATGACCAATTCAGAATTAGAAACAATTATGCTAAAACTTTTGAAGGTTTTAAAACAAGAATTTTAGCAAAAATAACAGCATTAACATTAGTTCAATACATCAATATATTTATCTTCAATAGACCAATAAATAATATCAAAAATCAAATTATTTAATTACACCAACGGATTAAATAAAACAGTTAAAATAACAAGCGAAAAACCTATCTTTCTTAATAAAAAAAGAAAAAAAATCAATTTCGTGAGTTTAATCGGTTTTAATAGGTTTTTATCGATAAAAAAGATAGTAGCGTAATTAAAATTATTTTATATTTGGCGAGTCAAATCACGTACATAAAGTATTAATTAGCTGGCAATTAAAACCAACGAACAAAAACATACGTAAATGCAAATACAACTGTTTAAAAAAATTTAGAACTAATACTTTTTTCATAATATGAAGATAACTTTACCTTTTTCAAAAAATATCTTTTTTACTTTATTTTTTTTATTAATTAGTCTTTTTGGATTCTCCCAATCCTCACAAACATTCAGCACACCAGGAATCTATTCCTTTACAGTTCCGGCTGGAATAAATAGCATAAATATTGAAGCATGGGGTGCAGGTGGTGCAGGTGGTGGTGCTACAGGAACAAATTCTTCTGGTGGTGGTGGAGCAGGTGGTGGCTATGCTAGAAGAAATTCATATGCTGTAACTCCTGGTGCTAACTACACAGTAACTGTGGGTACAGGTGGTATAGGAAGCAGAGGTAATGGTACAGCTGGAGGGTTTTCATCATTGAGTAGTGGGGCAACAACTTACTTATTAGCCGTTGGTGGCAATGCTGCAGGTGCAACAAGTATGAATAATACTTACACCACAGGTGCTACCGTAGTTAGCTTGGGTAATATAGGATTTACGGCTTCTCTTAGCTATTATGGAGGAAAAGGCGGAGATGGTCTACTTGGTGGTGGTGCTGGAGGATCAAGCGCAGGAACAGGCTCTAATGGAAATTCTGGTATTGACCAAACTGGAGGAGCAGCAGTAACTGGAGGAGTAAAAGGAGCTGATGGTTCTGTAGAAAGTGGAGATGGTGCTTTTGGTAGCCCTCCTGGTGGTGGTGGTGCAGGAGCAAATGCTATAACAAAAACTGATAGATCTGGTGGTGGTGGTGGAAATGGACAAGTAATCATTTCATGGACATGTCCTACTTTTAGCTTGAATAGCACCTCTGTAGCATCTCCTTTATGTTCAACTTATACAGCAAATGTATCTGTTACCTCGAGTGCAACAGGACTGCCAGTGGGTAACTATACTGTAACCTATAGCATTTCAGGAGCTAATACTGCTTCTGGAAATACTGCAACTATGAATGTTACAACTGCCGGTACAGGAAGTTTTACTACCAGTATCTTGCCAAACTCAGGATTAACTACAATAATGATAACAAATCTAGCCGCTGGAACATGTAGTAATGACATTTTACTACTTAACAGTTCAAGTGTGACCGTAGCGGCTACCCCTACTATAACTTCAACTACCCCTAATTCAAGAACTGGTACAGGGACAGTTGCTTTGAGTGCGGTAGCCTCAGCAGGGACAATTTCTTGGTTTGCAACAGCGACTGGAGGAACAGCGTTAACAACAGGTAATAGTTACACTACACCATCTATTACAGCCACAACTACCTATTATATACAATCAATTAATGGATCCTGTACATCAAGTCCCAGAGTAGCTGTAGTAGCTACTATAAACAATCCAGAAATTGCCGTTTCAGGAAATGGTTTCACTATTACAGATGGTGATACTACTCCAAACACTACTGATTTTTCTAATTTAGGAAGTTCCAATCTTCTAATAGGTTTAACCAGAACGTATACAGTCAATAATTTAGGTGCTGCTACATTAAATTTAGGCAGCATAACCATTGGAGGAACAAATGCCTCAGAATTTGTAGCGACAAATCCACCAATATCAATTGCTCCTCAATCAAGTGCAACCTTTACTATTACCTTTACTCCCACAGCTATTGGTACACGAAACGCAACTTTATCATTTACTACTGATGATGCTGACGAAAATCCATTTAACTTTAATATAGCCGGAACTGGAGATACTGGGGTAACACCCGAAATTAATGTACAAGGAAACAGCACTAATATTAAAGACGGTGCAACATCCGGATCAACAACCGACGATACTGATTTTGGCGCTCCACTTATTAACACAAACACAACTAAAACCTTTACCATTCAAAATCTAGGTACTGGCCCTCTACTTCTTACTACCTCACCAATAGTTACAATTACAGGTGATAATGTATTTACGGTTACTAGTCAACCAATTAGCAATTCAATAGTGTCTAGTGCCAGTTTAACTTTTCAAATTACTTTTAATACTCCTATAAGTGGTAACTTTTTAGCTGTTGTAAGTATAGCTAATAGTGATAATGATGAAAGTATTTATGATTTTGTAATCACAGCAAATGCAACAGTCACGGGTATAGAGATAGATATACAAGGTAATGATGTTTCTATTGTATCTGGTGATACAACGCCAGGTGCATTAGATCAAACTGATTTTGGAATAACTGATTCATCTATTCCTATTAAAATTCCGTTTTACATCTATTCATTTGGAACCACTGACTTAATAATCAATAGTACAGTAACTGTTACCCCTTTAACAGGAACTGGGTTTTCTTCTACCTCAGTAACACAAACCACTTTGCCATATAATGCAAGCGGACAATTAATATATTTAACTGACTTTGTAGTAAGTTTTACACCTACAGCAACTTTAGGAATAAACACAGCTAGAATAACAGTCAAAAGTAATGATCCAAATGAAGGCAATTATACTTTTGTAGTTCAAGCCGAAGTAAAAGCTGCTACGCCCCTAACAATTGCGCCTGGTGGCACAACCTCCAATTTAAAATTTTGGTTAAAAGCAGATAGTAATATAGGAAACAAAGCAGATGGAGCTTCAATGTCAAGTTGGTCAGAGAGTACTACCGCAAATACTAAAAGTGCAGTAGCAAAACTTGGAAAAGAACCTAAATTTAACCATAATATTGCCAAGAATGTCAATTTTAATCCCGTAATTTATTTTAATGGATCCACTGCCATGACTGGAAGTCAAGGCTTTAATAATCCTGATATGTATGTCGTGGTTAAACCAACAGCAACTATTAATTTTCAGTCAAATGCAAATGATGTTTATTGCGGTGACGATGTTGCATCAAACAAACCTAATCAAGATATTACTGGTTTTGAAATGGGAGGAAGAACTGCTAGGTATACAAATGAAGTTGTATCGTATAATCAAGCCGCTAGTACCAATTACGGCGTTGGCGAACTTAGTAATACAAAATCATATACTGGAGTCAATATTTTCAATCCTAGTGGTAATGGAACCCGTATGGGAATATACAATAATGGCATATTATTAACTACAACAGAAGCAAATACAAGCACTTATAAAAATATAGTAAACTCAAGATACTGGTTAGGAGCAAGTGAAACCTTTGGCCCTAGCTACGAAGGAGACATTCTCGAAATCATCAATTATAACATCAGTAATAGTGCAACTGACAGAAGGAGAATTGAGACTTATTTAGCTATTAAATATGGCATTACCTTGGGAAATAATGGCACCAGTTTAGATTATTATAACTCTGCTTCTACAAATACAGCGACATCCATTTACGATGTAAGTGCAGGATTTAATTACAATATTGCTGGGATAGGACGTGATGATAAATCTGCATTAAAACAAAGACAATCTAAAACTGAAAATTCAGTTGATGATATTACAATAGGGCTTGGAGGCATTTATGATAAAAACTCAGATAACCCAAATAATTTCATCAACGATAAAGAGTTTTTAATTTGGGGAAGTAATAATGGTACACTGCTTGCGCAACCTGCAGTACTAGTTAACATGAGTTCGGGGATAACACCTGCACTAACTACTGCAGTTGATTTTATTTCAATAGGAAGAACTTGGAGAGTGAAAGAAACTGGAGGAAATATTCCTTCTTGCAAGATTTCTATTCCTTCTACTCTACTTACTTCCACTATAACTCCTCCTGGAGATTTCTTAATGTTTATTTCGAGTACTCCCCAATTTAATCCAACATCCGAATATAAAGTTATGCGCATTAACGGGTCAAAATTAGAAACTGATTATGATTTTGACGGAACTAAATACATTACTTTTGGTTATGCTCCTGAGCGAACTTTTGAAAGAGCAATTGATTTTGATGGCGTAAATGATTATCTAGATGCAGGTAAAGTATTAGATTTAAACACCTCCTTTACAGTTTCTGCTTGGATAAAAAGCAGTACTATAAACCAAACAATACTTTCCAAAAGAAACAACCCTTATACTGCAGGGTATGATTTAAGTATAAATGCAGCTGGAAAAGTTGAGATGAGTTGGTTTAATGGAACTAAACAAACTATAACATCTTCAATAATAATGCCTACAGAGAAATGGCATAATGTATGTGTGGTATATGATAATTCCTCCTCAATTGCAAAATTATATATAGATGGTTTTGAAGATGCAAGTAAAACATTAAGTAATGTACCTGCTAATCCATCACAATCTTTCTTGATAGCAGCTGCAGATGGTGTAACACCTACGTCTTTCTTTAATGGTACTATCGATGAGGTTCGCGTTTGGAATGTTGCGCTCTCTATAAAAGAACTACGTTATGTTATGAATCAAGAAATTCTAAGTAACGGCATAGCAACTAATGGAAAAATTATCCCTATTAGTATTACATCGAATGAAATTAGTAGTATTCCTTGGTCAAATTTAAGCGCTTATTATCCTATGTCTACCTATACTTTTACTAATGCAAAAGACATATCAAACAACAATAATACGGCTGCTTTACGAAATTTAACAACTGTAGATTTACAAACTGCACCATTACCTTATGAGTCTTTAGCAAATGGAAACTGGGAAACTCCTGGTACATGGAAAAACAATACCGTTCAAGATATTCCATATAGTTTATCAATAGTAGATGATACTGAAACTATAGACTGGAATATTGTAAAAATAAAGAGTAATAACGCTATTACTTCGGTAGGAAATAAAACAGTCTTAGGGTTATTTGTTGAACCAAACGCCAATTTAATTGCTACAACCAGCGGAGGACTTCAAACTGACGGAACTAAAATTGAAGTTTCCCATTACTTGAAACTTGATGGAAAAATTGATTTAGTAGGAAGATCACAATTGGTACAAAAATTAGGCAGTGACTTAGATGCAACCAGTTCCGGTTCCTTAGAAAGAGACCAGCAAGGACAGGCTAACAAATACAATTACAATTATTGGAGTTCACCTGTAGGGACTATAAACAATACTACAAACAACAATAGCTTTACTGTAGCCGGAGTTTTAAGAGATGGGAAAAATGCTGCAGCACCAGGAACCATAAATTGGGTTCCCGGATATGACGGATCGCCAACAACTCCAATAAGCTTAGCACGGTACTGGATTTATAAATTTGATAATTTAGGGAATAATTATGCCAATTGGACTCAAATAGGTGAAACAGGACCATTAGAAGCCAGTAAAGGATTTACTTTAAAAGGTCCAGGAACCTCAGGAACACAAAACCTCACCTTTTTAGGAAAACCAAATAACGGCACCATAACAAATACTATAGGAGCAGATCAATTGCTGTTAATAGGAAACCCATATCCATCAGCATTGGATGCAAATAAATTTATAACGGATAACATTGGTTCAATAGAAACATCAACTAGTAATCCCGCAATTGATGGTGCACTGTATTTCTGGGAGCACTATGCAACTAATAATTCCCATAATTTAGCAGCCTATCAAGGAGGCTATGGAATCAGAAATCTTTCTGGCGGAGTAGCTCCAAGTGCTACTGGTGTAGATTTCATAAGTGGATCCGGCACAACTAGCAAGTCAATTCCTAACCAATTCATTCCTGTAGGTCAAGGTTTCTTTGTAATTGGAAAAATTGGGTCTGTAGGAGCAACCGTAATTTTTAATAATAGTCAAAGAGAGTTTATTAAAGAGGACAATACGGGTTTTTCTCAGACAACCTACAGAATTCCTCTTACTCCAAAAACTGCTAATCATTGGACAGACAACACCGATACTGTAATTGAGAAAGACACTCATAAAAAAATACGACTAGGATTTAATGTTACAGACAAACAGTTCCACAGACAAGTGCTATTAGCCTTTATGGACGAAAAAGCAACTAGCAACATGGATGATGGTTACGATGCCTTCAATATTGATGATTCACCAAGTGATATGTATTTATTGAATGGCGAAAATGAATTAGCAATACAAGGAGAAGGCTATTTTGATGAAAATGCTTCCTTCCCTATTGCTGTACGAACAGAAGCTAGTGGAAAAGTATCATTTGGAATTGATGCCTTAGAAAACTTCAATCAGAGCCAAAATATTTTCATTTACGATAAAGAAACGGATACCTACAATAGCATAACCAACAAGCTTTATGAATTAGAACTTCCTGAAGGATACTTCAAGGATCGTTTCTCCCTTCGCTTTACGGATAAAACGCTTAGTGTAAAAGATGTAATTTATGAAAATAGTATTCAAGTAGTTTTTACACGTTCTAATAATGTATTGAATATTACAAATGAAGCAAACGACAATACTGTTCTTGCAGTTTCACTATTCAACATTCAAGGAAAATTAATAGCTACATGGGATGTTTCTGAAAAGGAACAAACTAGTATTAAAATCCCGATTCAAAACAAAACATCAGGAGTTTATATCTTAAAATTGAAAACTTCAAAAGGAAATATCAATAAAAAAATTATTATCAAATAATTTAAAACAATCCAAGTTAAGAAAAGACTTCCCATAACCGGGAAGTCTTTTTTTTTTACAATAAAATCAGTTATAAAAATCCTCATTCAAATCATAAATAGTGAATTAAGAAAGGCTTTTTTTCAAGATTTTATTTTTTTAAAAAGTAAATAATATTCAAAAAAAATTAGAAACCAGTTCCTGTTTTCAAACAATAATATTCTCATAAAACTACTAGGGAAAAATTATTTTTTATATTAATTAACTTGCAATAAATAAATAAAAGTGCACTTAATCGTTTTTATTAGCTTTTTAGCTGGTTAATTAGAGTAATAAATTTAAATTTATTGTACTAAAAAAACTAAATCTTAATTAAATACAGTAATTAGATCATGAAGAAAATTACTTTAATAAGCAAAAAAAAAGTTTTTACAATTAGCTTTCTTTTTATAACCATTTTTGCAATTTCACAAACAAGTCAAACCTTCAATACTTCTGGAACTTTTACAGTTCCTGCTGGAGTAACATCTATACAAGTAGAAGCTTGGGGAGGCGGAGGAAAAGGTGGTAAAAAAACAAGTGGAAATAGCGCGTATGGTGGCGGTGGCGGTGGTGCTTATGCCAAAAAATTAGTAACTGTTACACCTGGAACAACTTATACAGTTACAGTTGGTATTGGAAGTAATACTCAAACGACTACCGCTGCTAGTAATTCATGGTTTGATAACAATACGTCAATTCTAGCCAAAGGTGGTAATAGTGTATTAGATAATTCAACCTTAGGAGCTGCTGGTGGTTCATTATCAAGTTGTATCGGAGATTTTGTTCTATCTGGCGGTAATGGTGCAAATAGCATAACTAACGGTGGTGGTGGTGGATCTTCTGCAGGAACAGCTTTAAACGGAACAACAGCTACCAGTCAAACCGGAGCAATCGCACCAAGCGGTGGTGGTAATGGAGGTAATGGTTCAACTGGCTCAGCAACAACTACCGGTTCATCTCCCGGCGGTGGTGGGGGGGGTGGTAAAAACAATGACGATGGAGCAAATGGAGCAAATGGTAAAGTTATACTTACATGGTCCTGCCCTAACTATAGCTTAAGCACAACAGCTGTAACATCATCGATATGCGCAACAGCGACTGCAAGTGTATCCGTTACTTCTACAGCTGCAGGATTGCCAACAGGAACTTATACCGTCACCTACAACTTTACGGGCGGAAATACTGCAACAGCGAGTGCAGGAACTATGACCGTTATAACGGCTGGTTCAGGAACTTTTATAACAAGTACTTTACCAAATTCAGGTATAACTACCATAACTATCACAAATCTAACCACTGGTGGAGCTTCTCCAAATAATTGCAGTTCAGCCATTGGTACAAATAATACTGCAAACGTAACCGTAAATGCCATCCCTACAATTACAGGTACGACACCAGCTTCTAGAATTGGCTCTGGAACGGTCGATTTGGGAGCTACAACTTCTGCAGGAACAATTTCTTGGTATGCCGCTGCTACAGGCGGAAGCGCTTTAGGAACAGGAGCTAGTTTTACCACACCCGTTATTGCAACAACTACAACCTATTATGTTGAAACAACCAATAATTCTTGCACTTCTTCTCCAAGAATTCCAATAATAGCAACCGTAAATGTACCCGAAATAAATATGCTGGGAAATGCGATTTCTATTATTGATGGTGATGCAACACCTAGTACCACAGATTGGACCGACTTTGGGTCAATGGAAACCAGTACTGGAATCATTACAAAAACATATACCATTCAAAATACTGGAACATCACCCTTATCCATAGGCGCTATAACTATTTCTGGAACTAATACAAGTGATTTCTCAGTTACAACTAGTCCGAGTGCATCAATTGCTACAGGAGGTAGTGCTACATTTTCTATCAGCTTTAATCCTACTACTTTAGGTTTAAAAACGGCCTCACTTTCGATCGTGAACGATGATAGCAATGAGAACCCTTATGATTTTTCTATTCAGGGAACAGGAATCCAAACCTTTTATGATAGCGACGGGGATGGAGTTTATGACAACTTTGACATTGATGATGATAACGACGGTATCCTAGATGCCACCGAAGAGGTAAATTGCAACAGCTCAAATGGTCGTAAAGTAGATTATAAATTCTTGAACGAAACCTTTGGCACAGGAGGAAAAACTTCGAGTTTTACGGCTGCTTATAATGCAACAACAACCTATTGTTATGAAGACGGAATTGCAGGCACTAATACTACAGCATGTCCTAGTCAATCAACTTGGATACTGGACGATGGTGAATACACGGTAGTCTCTAAAATAACAGGAACAGTAGCCAGCGACCCAGAAAACATTCATGGTGATTTAGCATGGTATAATGGCGAAGACCATACCACAGGAGATACCAATGGAAGGATGGCTGTTTTTAATGCCAGTTTTACTCCTGGCACATTTTATGAAACAACTATTACTGGAGTCTTGTCAAATTTACCGATAACCTATAGTTTTTGGGTGTTAAATATTATGGCATCCTCTACTTTCCCAGGCTCAATTTTACCCAATGTTACGGTAGAATTTTATGATTTATCAAACAATCTTCTTACGACTTTCAACACAGGAGATATCGGCAGATGCTCAGGAAGCACGACAGATAACACTTGTGCGCAAGGAGTTTGGAAACAATTCACCACTAGTGTTAACTTAGGAAATGTAAATGCCTTTACCATTCGTTTTAAAAATAATGCTCCTGGTGGTGGCGGTAATGATCTTGCACTGGATGACATCCTAATTTCACAAACTTTATGCGATTTAGATTATGATGGCGTTGCAGATATGTTTGATTTGGATGCCGATAATGATGGTATAGAAGATGTTATTGAAGCTGGTTTAGGAAACTTGAGTAATGCTAAAGGAAAAATTGATGTGAGTTGGGTCGACACAAACGGAAATGGACTTCATGATAGTAGTGAATCAGCAGCAGCATTACCAACATTAGATTCTGATGGTGATGGAATTCCTAATTATATTGATTTAGATAGCGACAATGACAGCCTTTTTGACGTAGACGAATCTGGAGCCGGAAATACAAATGCCGTTTCCGGATATCAAAATGGTGATGGTGATATCAATGGTGATGGTGTTGGTGATGGACCGGAATCAGAAACATTTAGAAATAAAGACATTAATGGGGATGGGATTGCTGAGGGTTTTGGCGATGGAATACTAGACATTTATGACTATGGCGCAGGCCTTACGAACCAATACGGAAATTTGGGACAAGGAATTGCAACTGCAAATCCAGCTACTACCTATCTAAAAGACTCAGATGCAGACGGAATTCCTGATTACTTAGATCTCATGTCCAATGGAAGTACATTCGATATTGCTAACACAATATTGATCTATGATTACAAAACTTTAGACACTAATAACAATGGAATTATTGATGGCACAACGGACATTGATAAAGACGGGATTCTGGACATTTTTGACACTAATACGGCTTCTTTTGGTTCACCAAGAGACATACGCACAAAACTATTTCTAGATTTTGACGGACGAAATGATTATGGACAAAGTACCGCAATTCTTGGTGGTTTAGCCAATGCATCGCTCATGGCGTGGATTAATTTAAACCCTGCATTTTCTTCAGAAGGAGTAATAGTAGGACAAAATAATTTCCAAATACGAATTACTGCCGGTAAGAAATTAGAAGCAGTTGTTAATGGAACATCCCTTCTTTTTAATACCACTTTAAATGTGTCACAGTGGTACAATGTTGGTGTAATCTATGATGGATCAAATATTAAATTATATTTAAACGGTACTTTGGTGACAAGCCAAGCTAAAACAGGAAGTATTCCAGCAGATGCGTCACTCTTTACTTTAGGAAAGGATCCAAGCAGTAACACAAAATATTTTAAAGGAAAAATAGATGAAGTTAGAGTATTTAATTTGGCTTTGACCGAATCTCAATTGCAAAGGATGGTCTATCAGGAAATTCAAGATACAGGTTCCCAAATTAGAGGTATGATTGTTCCAAAAAACGTAGCTTCCGCTCCTATTTCTTTGCCATTTACTAATTTGCTTCGTTATTATAGAATGGATAATTACAAAGATGATATCATTGATGACCTAACAACTCCAGCAATTGATATCATTGGAACAAAAATATACAACCATAAAAACATTCATGTTCAACAAGCTCCTATGCCATTTTTAACGGAACGAAATGGAAGTTTTGCAACAGCCGTAAACAGCCCTACTAAAGAAATAAGAGGTGGAGATATCATGGAACAAGACTGGTCGATTGTACATGTAAAACATGATATTACAGAAACGGCAAACAATATTGATCTAGGAATGCTGGTAGATGCAGGGAAAAATATCCTAATGAACAATGATACCAAAATACAAAATGATTGGTACTTGAAATTAGACGGGAAAATAGATTTGGCAGGAATGTCACAGTTAGTTCAAACTGCTGAAAGCGATTTAGACGTTACAAGCTCAGGATATATTGAAAGAGATCAAAAAGGACAATCAAATTTATACAATTATAATTATTGGAGCTCACCAGTCAGCCCAATAAATGCAACTACAAATAACACTAATTATACCGTTTCCGGCAGCCTGAAAGATGGGACTAATCCTCTAGCACCAACAGCAATAAATTGGATTGGCGGGTATGACGGAGCTCCTACATTTCCTATTAGTCTAGCAAGATATTGGCTGTATAAATTTGACAATTACACCAATGATTATGCAAATTGGGTTCAAATAACTGAAAATAACCCAATACGAGTAGGACAAGGATTCACTTTAAAAGGAAGTGGCGGTGTATTAGGAACACAAAATTATACCTTCATTGGAAAACCAAATAATGGATCTATTACAACAAATACAGTTGGAGATGATCAGTTATTGCTAACCGGTAATCCTTATCCTTCAGCATTAGATGCTGATGCTTTCATAACAGCCAACATAAATTCAAATCCCTCCACAGATGGCACTTTATATTTTTGGGAACATTATGCCAGTAATAATACTCACATTTTACGGGATTACCAAGGAGGATATGCGGTACGAAATTTAACTGGAGGATTAGCTCCATCGGCTTCGGGCGTAGATTTTATTAGTCAGGCAGGAACTCCATCAAGAGGTATCCCTAACCGTTATATTCCCGTTGGCCAAGGCTTTTTTGTAAACGGAAAAATTGGATCCGGCGGAACAGTTATTTTTAACAATAGCCTAAGAGGATTTCATAAAGAAAATGACTCTTTGAACTCCAATGTGATGTATAAAATTGCATCGGGGAAAGAAAAAACCTGGAATAACAATGATAATGATGTAGTAATAAATGATACTTATAAAAAAATTAGATTGGGATTTAACTCCCATAATGATTACCACAGACAGGTATTGTTAGGATTTATGGAAGAAAAAGCGACCAGCGAAATGGATCACGGTTATGACGGTTTAAATATAGATGACTTTCCAAATGACATGTATTTTTTGAATGGGGAAAATCAACTGGTAATTCAAGGTGAAGGTTTTTTTGACCTCGATGCTTCCTACCCTATCGGTGTAAAAACGGATGCTGATGGGAAAGTAAAATTCATGATTGATTCTTTAGAAGATTTTGATGCAAACCAGCCGATTTTTCTATACGATGATGAAACTAAAATATACCATAATATCCGAAATGAAGCTTTTGAAATCAATCTTGCAAATGGCGAACACCATTCCCGTTTTTCATTACGATTCAAGGACAAAACATTAAGTCTTAATGATGAAACCAGTATTGACAATGAAATAAAAATAGCACATTCACAAAGTAAAAACACAATAATAATCAACAATAAAGCAATAGACACGACTGTTCAAGAAGTGACTTTATTCAATATTATTGGGCAATCAATCACCACTTGGAAAATTGAAAATCAAGGACAATATGACATACAGCTTCCAATTAAAAAAATAAGTTCAGGCGTGTATGTTGTAAAACTAAGAACTTCCAAAGGATCGCTCAGTAAAAAAATAATTATCAAATAATTTCAGGTTTAATAAACTTCAAAAAGAGAAAACTGTCTGCAAAGACAGTTTTTTTTATGTCAAAATTGTTTCTAAAAAAGGAAAAAAAGAAAACCTTCGAGTTTAATTTTTTTAAAACAAGTAGTTGGTCGGGAGATAAAATCCTTTTATCGAAAAAAGGATCCTTTTAGACAATACACCATTATAAATAACTAATTTTAAGTTAATTAAGATAAACCATCTAAAAAAAACAATATATAAAATCCGAACAAAATCATAGTTGTTGTCATTTTTAAATATCAATTAACAAGAGATAAGATATAAAGTATGACAACAGTTTGATTCATTTTTTCATTACAAATAATACCACTACAATAAACTTTATTTACTTCTGTAAAAGTCATGGATTATTCTATGCCCAGTTTACAAAATCATTAATTGTTTGATTAAAAAGTGTGCCTATTATGAAAAAAAATTACTTTAGATTCAATATAAATTCATTTTTTGTATTACTAAATTCGAAGAATTCTCTTTTAATTGTTTTGATTGTTTTTCTGTTCAGTATTGATAGTTTTGCCCAATCCATATCGAATTTTAATCCAATTAATGCCTGTACCAATTCTGGGGATTCAGTTATCATAACTGGAACTAATTTTACCGGAGCGACTTCAGTCACCTTTAATGGTATAAAAGCAACTTCTTTTACTGTCGATAATGGCTCCCAAATAACCGCAATACTGAGTGCAACAGCTACAACTGGATTTATTTCAGTAGTTACTCCTTCAGGAACTGCTTCCAGTGCAGGAATTTTTACAGTAGATTCTTTACCAACTGCAACTGCCGGTGGAACACAAACTATTTGTTCTAATGCAACGGCAACCGTAAGTGGTGCTTCCGCAACTAACGGAACAATCGCATGGACTGAAAACGGGGCAGGAACAATTACCGCAGGAGCTACAACGCTAACGCCAACTTATACACCAACTGCTGCCGATGCGGGAACTTCTGTTACTTTGACAATGACAGTAACCAGCAACAATACCTGTGCTCCTCAAACTCAAACAGCAACCTTTACAGTAATTGTGAATCCGTTACCAACTGTATCAATCGCAGTAAATCCGGGAAATAACATCTGCGCAGGTACCTCCGTTACTTTTACAGCTACTCCAATTAATGGAGGAGCTTCTCCTTCCTATCAATGGAAAGTAAATGGTATAAACGTTGGAACCAATATTCCAACATTTACTTCTACTTCACTTGTGAATACAGATAAAGTAACCGTTGTATTAACATCCAGCACTGCTTGTACTTCTCCAGTTACCAGTAATTTAATTACAATGACTGTGAATGATGTTGTTGTACCATCTGTGAGTATATCCGCTTCCACTACAACCATTTGCCCAAGCAGTTCGGTAATTTTTTCTGCTTTAGCAACGAATGGGGGTACGACTCCTTCGTATCAATGGATGATTAATGGTATTAATACTGGCACAAATAGTCCTAGTTTTTCTACTTCATCACTTGCCGATGGGGATATCGTAACTGTTAAACTAACATCTAATGCCATTTGCGTATCGCCAATAACTGATGTAAGCAATAGTATTACCATCACAGTTAATCCGGCTACACCAGCAACTCCTGGAGTAATCTCAGGAACACCAACTGTGTGTCCTGGTATTACCGGATTAACGTATAGCATTATTGCAGTAATCAACGCAACAAGTTATACTTGGTTAATTCCAAATGGATGGTCAATAACTGCAGGCGCAGGAACAAATTCTATTACTGTGACATCTGGAAGCGCAGGACAAAATGGAAACATCAGTGTTACCGCTTCAAATAGTTGTGGCACAAGTCCTTCTAACTCTTTGCCCGTTATTGTAAGTCCGGCAACGCCAGCAATGCCAGGAGCAATAACGGGAACGGTTACACAATGTCCTGTATTAACAGGACAAACATATAGTATTGCTGCTGTTGCAAATGCTTCATCGTATACTTGGACAGTACCAACTGGATGGTCTATTACAGCAGGTGCAGGAACAAATTCAATAACTGTAACATCTGGTAATGCAGGTCAAAATGGAACTATTAGTGTTACAGCCACAAATAGCTGTGGAACGAGTACAGATAGTACTCTAGTAGTAACCATAAATCCGGCAAAACCTGCAACGCCAGGGGGAATAACTGGAACTGGAACACAATGTCCTGCTTTAACAGGGCAAACGTATAGTATTGTTGCAGTAGCAAATGCTGCAATGTATAACTGGACAGTACCAACTGGATGGTCAATTACTGCAGGTACAGGAACAAATTCTATTACTGTAACATCCGGTAGTACAGGCCAAAATGGAACTATTAGTGTTACTGCAACAAATAGCTGTGGAACGAGTTCAGCTAGTTCTTTTGGAGTAACCGTAAGTCCGGCAACACCAATAACACCAGGATTAATTGGCGGAACACCGACTGTATGTCCGGCAATTATTGGATTAACATACAGTATAACAGCAGTTCCTAATGCTACAACTTATACTTGGACAGTTCCATCAGGATGGTCAATTACTGCAGGCACAGGAACAAATTCAATCACCGTTACATCAGGTAATACAGGCCAGAATGGAACTATTAGCGTTACTGCAACAAACAGCTGTGGAACAAGTTCAGCTAGTTCTCTTGGAGTAACCGTAAGTCCTGCAACACCGGCAACGCCAGGAGCAATATCAGGAACGGTTACACAATGTCCTGCATTAACAGGACAAACATATAGTATTGCTGCTGTTGCAAATGCTTCATCGTATACTTGGACAGTACCAACTGGATGGACAATAACCGGAGGTGCAGGAACAAATTCAATAACTGTAACATCAGGTACAGCGGGTCAAAATGGAACTATTAGTGTCACAGCAATAAATAGCTGCGGAACGAGTTCATCTAGTTCTCTTGGGGTAACCGTTAGTCCGGCAACACCAGTAACACCAGTATTAATTACTGGAACATCGACTGTATGTCCGGCAATTACTGGATTAGTATATAGCATCGCTTTAGTAACTAATGCTACAACTTATACTTGGCTAGTCCCAACAGGGTGGTCAATAACTGCAGGTGCGGGAACAAATTCAATCACCGTTACATCAGGTAATACAGGCCAGAGTGGAACTATTAGTGTTACTGCAACAAATAGCTGCGGAACGAGTTTAGCAAAAACTTTGGCGGTAACAGTAAGTCCAGCAACACCAGCAATACCGGGAGCAATAAGTGGTGCTGCAGAACAATGCATAAGCAGAACGGGACTTGTTTATAGTATATCTGCTGTTGCAAATGCTTCATCGTATACGTGGTCTTTACCGTCAGGATGGAGTATAACAGCTGGTATAAATACAAGTTCTATTACCGTTTCAACATCAGGCAACGCAGTTGGTGGAAATATTACTGTAATTGCTAATAATTCATGCGGAACAAGTAGCGCTCAAACTTTTGCGGTTTCTGTAAATACTGCAACCCCGGCAACCCCGGCAACCCCTACCGCTGCTATTGGTCAAGCTAGTTCAATTTGTCCGGTAGCCACAGGTTTAATGTATTCAATACCAGCTGTTGCTAATGCAACTAGTTACACTTGGAATGTCCCTGCTGGATGGTCAATTACATCAGGTCAGGGAACCACATCAATAACAGTCAATGCAAATGTCCAAACTACTGGTAATAAAAATATTTCTGTTACTGCAACGAATGCTTGTGGCTCAAGTATTAGTCAAAATTTAGGCGTAACAGTAGGCACATTTGCCTACATAAATGCTGGAATTGATCAAATTATATGTGCTGGTACAACAAGCGTCATACTAAATGCAACAGCTGGTGGAGCTACCAATATAAATAATGATTTAACTTGGAGCGCTCCATCAGGATCTTTTTCAAATTCAGGAAAATACAATAGTACTTATACAATTGATAATACAATAGTAATTAATGGAGGTTCAGTTATACTTACTGCAACTGCGAAAGCAGAGGGTAGCTGTGGAACTGCAACTGACCAAATGATTATCACAGTTCTTCCTACTCCTACAGCCAACATTAGTGTAACTGGAGCAAATCCAATCTGTAATGGATCTACATCTAATATAACATTCACTGCAACTCCTAATACAACTCTAACTTATACCGTTTCGGGTGTTGCCGGTTCATCAACTGTGAATGTTGGAGCAAGTGGAACAGCTACATTAACTACAGCGGCATTGACTTCAAGCACGACCTATACGTTAACAAATGTTTCATATACATCAACTCCAACATGTAGTCAAACTATTTCAGGAACTGCAACTGTCACTGTAAATTCCGCTCCAACGGTAAATGCTGGAGGATCTAATGTGATTTGTCAATCTCCAACTCCTTCACCCATTACATTAGTCGGAGCAACTCTTGGCGGAGGAGCCACAACTGGCGCATGGTCTATAACTACAGGCGGTGGATTATTAAGTAGTACAGCCCAAACTGGTACTCCCGCAACCGTTACCTATACTCCTGCTGCAAATTTCAACGGAACAGTTTTCTTGACTCTTACCACAAATGCACCAACTGCATGTTTTCCAGCAAGCGCAACAAGAACTATTACCGTGAATGCTCCTCCAACGGTAAATGCTGGAGGAGCAGATATTGTTTGTCAATCAGCTTCACCAGCAGCCATTACATTAACTGGAGCAACTATTGGTGGCGGTGCTACAACCGGAGCATGGGCTATTACTTCGGGAGGTGGATTATTAAGTAGTACAGCACAAACAGCAACTCCTGCTACTGTTACTTATACTCCTGCTGTAAATTTCAGCGGTACACTCACGTTGACTCTTACTACTAATGTACCAACTGGGTGTTCTATAATAAGTGCAACCAGAACCATCACTATAAATGCTGCTCCAACGGTAAATGCTGGAAGTCCTGATATTGTTTGTCAATCTCCAACACCGTCTGCGATTACATTATCGGGTGCAAGTATTGGTGGTGGAGCTACAACTGGAGCATGGTCTGTCACTTCGGGAGGTGGATCATTGAGCGATACAGCCCAAACTACCACTCCTTCAACCGTTACTTATACTCCTGCTGTGAATTTTAGCGGAACCGTTACCTTGACTCTTACTACAAATACTCCAACTGGGTGTTCTGTCGAAAGTACAACTAGAACTATTAGTGTCAATGCAACACCAACTGTGAACGCTGGAGGCCCTAATACTGTTTGCCAATCGGGAACACCATCCGCAATTACACTAATTGGTGCAACCATTGGTGGCGGAGCGACAACCGGAGCATGGGCTATTACTTCGGGAGGTGGATTATTAAGTAGTACAGCACAAACAACAACTCCTGCTACAGTTACTTATACTCCTGCTGTAAATTTCAGCGGTACAGTCACGTTGACTCTTACTACAAATACACCAACTGGGTGTTCTGTCATAAGTGCAACCAGAACCATCACTATAAATGCTGCTCCAACTGTAAATGCTGGAAGTCCTGATATTGTTTGTCAATCTTCAACACCGTCTGCGATTACATTATCGGGTGCAAGTATTGGTGGTGGAGCTACAACCGGAGCATGGTCTGTCACTTCGGGAGGTGGATCATTGAGCGATACAGCCCAAACTGCTACTCCTTCAACCGTTACTTATACTCCCGCTGTGAATTTCAGCGGTACTGTCACTCTTACTCTTACTACAAATGCTCTAAGTGGCTGTTTAGTCATAAGTGCTGTAAAAACCATTACTGTAAATGCTGCTCCAACGGTAAATGCTGGAGGAACTGTAACTGTTTGTCAATCTCCAACACCGTCTGCGATTACACTTTCTAGTGCAAGTATCGGTGGTGGAGCTACTACCGGAGCATGGTCTATTACTTTAGGCGGAGGAACCTTAAGCAGTACAGCTCAAACGGCAACTCCTGCGACCATTACTTATACTCCTGTTGCTAATTTCAGTGGAACTGTTACATTGACTCTTACTACAAATGCATTAACTGCCTGTTCTGCCGTAAGTGCTACTAGAACCATTAGTGTGAATGAAGCTTCAACAGTTAGTGCTGGAATAAATCAAACTATCTGTTCAAATACTACAGCTACAATGGCGGGTTCATTTGGAGGTGGTGCTGCTTCGGCTACTTGGAGTACAAGTGGAAGTGGTACATTTAATAACAATACACCAACTGCTATTTATAGCCCAAGTGCAACTGATATTAATTCAGGCACAGTTACTTTAACGTATTCTACTAATGATCCAATTGGTCCATGTGGACCTTTAAATGCCAATATGATTCTAACGATAAAAAAAGCTGTTGCAATTACAAATCAGCCTTCGAATACAAGTATATGTGCCAGTTTTCCTTCAAGTCTAAGCGTATTTGCCGTTGGTGACGGCTTAACGTATCAATGGTATAAAGGCGCCGCTCCTGGTGGTACAGCAATAGTTAATTCAGCTAATATCTCGGGTGCGCAAGCTGCTAATCTTAATTTCAATCAAGCAAGTTTAAGTGATGACGGTAGTTATTATGTAGTTATTAATGGAGCATCACCCTGTAATGCAGTCACTTCTGCACAAAGGACATTGAATGTAGATCAAGCGATTATAGTATCTTCTCAACCTGTTTCACAATCACTCTGTAATGGCTCTAATGTTACATTTACCGTAGTTGCTGATGCAAACGGAGATCCTTTATCGTATCAATGGAGAAAAAATGGTTCGAATATTATTGGACAAACAGCTTCAACCTTAACAATAAATTCTATTGCATCAGGAGATGCTGCAAACTACGATGTAGTAATTTCAGGGCCAGTTGGTTATACCTGTTCCTCTGTACAATCAGCAATAGCAACATTAATGGTAACACAAATTCCTACAGTATCAATTAGTTATGTAGGAAATCCATTTTGTAAAAATAATACAACCGCTCAATCTGTAACAAGAACAGGAACAAATGCCTTTACAGGAGGTTCTTATTCCTACTCAATTGTTTCAGGCGGACCAGCATTAAGTTTAGACACTTCGACTGGAGCAATAACTCCTAGTACAAGCAGCGCAGGAACTTATACCATAACGTATACAACTCCTGTTACTGGAATTTGTGCGCCTGTAACAGCGACCACAACAGTTACGATAACTCCAATTCCTACGGCAACTATAAGTTATACAGGAACACCTTTTTGTAATTCATCAAGTGGTGCTCAAGCGGTAAATTTAAGTGGCACAAATGCCTACACCGGGGGAACCTATACTGCTCCAAGTGGAGTAACAATTAACGCAACTACCGGAGCAATTATACCTAGTTCAAGCACTGCTGGTACATATACAATAACTTATACTAGTCCTACCACTGGTGGTTGTGCGCCTGCTTCAGCAACAACAAGTGTGACGATTACTCCAATTCCAACGGCAACTATCAGTTATACAGGAACACCTTTTTGTAATTCATCCAGTAGTGTTCAAGCTGTAAATTTAACGGGCACAAATGCATATACCGGAGGAATCTATTCAGCTCTTGGTGGATTAACAATTAATACAACTACTGGAGCAATAACCCCTAGTACAAGTACGGCTGGAACTTATACTGTAACTTATACCGGCCCTACTATTGGTGGTTGTGCGCCTGCTTCAGCAACTACTAGTGTTACGATTACGCCTATTCCAACGGCATCTATCAGTTATACGGGAACTCCTTTTTGCAATTCAATAAGTACGGCACAAGCAGTAAATTTAACGGGAACAAATGCTTATACCGGAGGAACCTATTCTGCCCCTGCCGGATTATCAATTAATATAGCTACGGGAGCAATAACACCTAGTTCAAGTACTGCAGGCACATACACAGTAACCTATACAATTCCGGCTTCTGGAGGTTGCGCTATCATAGCAGTAACAACTACGGTTACTATTAATCCGCTTCCTGTTGCTACATTTAATTATGGTTCCACTACTTTTTGTAAGAGTGCTGCAAATCCATTGTTGACTTTTACCGGAGGTGGAGTTGCAGGAGTATTTAGCGCGACACCTGCGGGATTGTCTATTAATTCATCTACGGGAGCAATCAATTTGGCGACAAGCACAGCAGGAACATATACAGTTACCAATACTATAGCAGCATCAGGTGGTTGTATAGCTGTTACCCATTCCCAATTATTGACAATTCATCCTGTAACCATTGGTGGTTCAATAACTGGTTTTTTTAGTGCTACTCCCACAGTAATAAGTAATATAATTACTGCCTGTCATCTAGGTAGTGGTACACTTAATTTAAGTAGTACTGTTGGGAATATTCTAAGATGGGAATACACTACTAATGGTGGCGTAACTTGGGTGCCTATTGCAAATACGACTACAACAAATAATTTTACAAATATCAGTCAAACAACATTATACAGAGCAGTACTTGAAAGTGGAGCTTGTGGAATTGCTTATTCAGCCATAGCAATTGTAAATGTTATTCCGCCAAATATCAAACCAGATCCTGTATCGGCATCACCTTCAACTTTATGCTTAGGAAGTTCTTCGTTATTTACATCCCAAAGCGGTTATGGTACGGGGCAATTTTTGCAAGGCGGTAATTTTCAAACAGGGCAATTGAATACGCAAGATCCTAGAGGTTGGTTAGTTGATGGTTCCCCTGGAGGTTACACCGCTTCTGCCAATAATACGAGTTCTAACCATTGGTCTGGTACAAACCCACATCCTTTTCCAGGCGGAATCATTTATGATTCTGGTAATCCAAAATTTGCAATTGCTAATGGTCCGCTAACCTCAACCTTACAAACACCTGTATTTAATTCATTAGGCTTAACAACCTTTTCTTTTGGATTTGATCAGGCCTATAAATTATTGGCTGGAGACCGCATACTCATTGAACTTTCACTGAACGGTGGTACAAGTTACACCGTTACTTTACAAGATATTACCGGAGTGGCTCAATCGGCTCTCTTTAATACCTTTGCGAATGACAATACTTCTTTCAATCTACAAAATTTTATAGGCCAAACACAATTAAGAGTAAAATTTACTTTTATAGGAGCGAATACAAATAGTGCCTGGGCTTTGGATAATTTTAAATTCCCCGATGCTCCGCCAAATCAAACAATAGAATGGACTGATGAAGATGGAAATATAATCTCAACAATAAATACGGCGAATATAACGCCTGTTTCACCTGGAGTTCAAGTGTACGGAGTTACAAGTTTAATTAATGGATGTAGAAGTTCAGGAATAGAAGGAACAGAATTTGTAACCGTTAATGTAAACTTTGCCTATGCAGGGAAAGATCTTGCAATTCTAGCTGCTGACTGTGGTAATAATACAGTAACTCTTAATGCGTATGACAATAGGCTCACTGCTGCGCAAAATATTGCAAAAGGAGCTTGGGACAATAATTATGTAACGGATACTGCTCTAGGTACTGGTGCGACAGGAAAATGGATTATTAAATCCAGTACAGCAGTAAGTCCTTGTAATACGGCCGCCTTTTTACCAAATGATACAGATCCTAATGCTACATTTAGCGGCGATGCTGGAACTTATGTATTAACATGGACAGCGGCTGGTTGTTCAGATGATATAACGGTTGTTTTGACCGATTGTGCTTCAATCAATTTTGACGGGGCAAATGACAATATAACCTTTAAAGATAATTATGATTTTACAGCGCCATTTAGTATTGAAGTTTGGGTAAAACCAAATTCTGTATTGGGGACACAAACCATATTTTCTAAACGCGATTCTAATAATCTGGCTACAGGTTATGATTTGAAATTGATCGGAGACAAAATTTCATTTAATTGGAATGGAGCAGGAACAGTTGCCACTAGTTATACCATTAGTACAAATAGATGGTATCATGTTGCAGTTACTTCGAGTGGCACAACCTATCGATTGTATATTGATGGTATTGAAGTGAAAAATGCATCTGGCTCTTTACCCACTTCTAATGATTTTGATTGTATTTTAGGAGCCATGAATAAATCCGGAAGTCAACCTATGAACTATTTTAATGGATGGATGGATGAACTTCGAATTTGGAATAAAGCATTAACTCCAGAACAATTGCACCAAATTATGAATCAGGAAATTAAAAGCAACGGAGCTGCCGTTGCAGGAGTAATCGTTCCTGTAGCTGTAAACGGACTTTCATGGACAACCGATTTGTTAGGTTATTACCAAATGAGTTTCATTAGTTGCGGTTATCTCAATCCTACAAAAGGAACTGCAGTAGGTAAATTAAGAAATATTACTAGCACCCAAGAACAAACCGCTCCAATACCATATACTTCAAGAGTTAATGGTCAAGATTGGGGTACGGATACTACTTGGACCTATTTTAATGTTTGGGATGCGCCAAACAGCTTAGGAGTTGATAATAGTACTCCAATTGACTGGAATATTGTACAAATATCACACAACATTAATTCAGGAAATAAAGACATAACAGTGTTAGGATTACTTTCAACTGCCGGAAAATTAACAATAGCAGATCCAGCTGTTACTTCGCCAATTGAAAATAATGACGGTCAAGGTTTATGGATTACCCTTTATTTATTATTAAATGGTAATATTGATCTTGTAGGTCAATCACAATTGCTACAAAAGAGATACACAACATCCCAATACGATGACAGTATATTAGATGAAGCTAGTTCCGGATATATTGAAAGAGATCAACAAGGTCAAAAAAACAGTTTCAATTACAACTATTGGTCATCGCCAGTAAGTATTCAAGGAGCGGTAAATAATTCTCCCTATTCAATTGCAACTGTTTTAAAAGATGGAACGAATTCATTGATTCCGAGTACTATCGATTTTAATGACGGTGCCTTTTTTGCAGATGCAGGGATTTCAAGTCCTATAAAAATCAGTAACCGCTGGTTATGGTCTTACAATTCACAAACACTAAGTTCGAATACGGAATTAAATGATTATTTTCAATGGAAATATGTTGGTAGTACCGGCCTCATAAAAACTGGAGAAGGATATACCATGAAAGGAACCGGTGGAATTGCTCCAATCACAGCACTGCAAAACTATGTCTTTGTAGGAAAGCCTAATTCTGGGACTATCACATTAGGTTTACCTTTTGACCAAACGTACTTAGTAGGAAATCCCTACCCATCAGCTCTTGACGCCGACGAATTTATAAGAGACAACTTAGCTGGTAGAAATGCACTAGGTAAAAATGTTTTTAATGGCGCACTTTATTTTTGGGATCATTTTGGTCTGTCAAACAATCATTTATTGGCTGAATATGAAGGTGGTTATGCTACCTATACGCTAATGGGAGGTGTAGCTGGTATTGCTGACAGTTCATTGACGGGTATTGGAGCTGGTACAAAAGTACCAGAACGATACATCCCCGTAGCACAAGGATTTTTTGTTGATGCCTTTTTAGACCCTGACCTATCGGGAACGATGATTCCGACAACGGTTGATGGTGGCGATTTGATTTTTAAAAATAGTCAACGGGTATTCGTGAGAGAAAATGTAACAAGTTCCATTTTCATGAAAACTTCGGAAACTAAAAAAACAACACAAGAAATAACAGATACCAGATCAAAAATAAGACTCGGTTTTTACTCTTCACTTGGTGTCCATCGACAACTATTACTTGGAGCGGATAGTAGTACAACCTCAATGTTCGACATCGGTTATGATGCTCCAATGTTTGATTTGAGTGTAGATGATATGTTTTGGGAAATTAATAATATTGAATATGTAATTCAAGCCGTTGCTGATTTTAATGAGAATCAAATAATCCCATTAGGGCTTACTATAGGAAACGAAGGCAAACTGACTATCAAAATTGATGCTCTCGAAAACACATCTGGAACAACTCAAATTTACCTCCATGATAATGTAACGGGTATTTATCATGACATCCGTAATAGTGATTTTACAATTTCATTAGCCGTTGGCGAATACCGAGATCGTTTCTCTCTTCAATTCACTAATAAAACACTCAATGTTGATGAGAATAACTTAAATAACGGACTTATAGTTTTATACTCTACTAATTATAAAGTCTTAATTATTCAAAATAAAATTCTTGATTCGACTGTAAATGAGGTGCGTCTTTTTAATTTATTAGGACAAGCTGTGGCAAATTGGGACGTGAAAAATGAAGATCAAACCAAAATTCAAATTCCCATTAAAAATTTAAGTTCAGGAGTATATATCGTAAAAATGAAAACTTCAAAAGGAGATTACAGTAAAAAAATTATAATCAAATAAAATGTACGTTTCCAGGGCTAGAATCGGATTCAGTTAAGTAAATATTAATCTAAATTTTAATAAATTGGTTTAAATTATTATTTATATTTGAATTATAATTTTGGATTTATATCCAAAGCAAAAAATGAAAACCATTTAAAATTATAAAAATGAAAAAGATAATAGCATGTATAGCAATCGCATTTCTAACTGTGAATCTAAGTGCGCAAGAAAGTAAAACTGCCACAAAAGAAAAAGCTAAAAAAGAATCTTGTTGTGCTAAAAAAGATTCTAAGTCAAAAGCGATGAGTGCTGATGAAATAGAAAAATGCCAAGCAAAATGCAAGGCCGAAGGAAAAAAATGTGATGCTCCAACCGCAAAAGCAAGTGGAAAAAAGTGTTAATCTAACAAATATAAATTTTAATTTCCCATAAAAAACGCTTCTAGTTTTGGAAGCGTTTTTTTATTTATAATAGGAATTTAACGTTTTTTATTTAACTCTGACACTCCATTCAAAATCCATTTCGGAAACTTGAACTCCTTTTTCATCTGTTCCAATAGACTTCATCCAGAAAGTTTGTCCTTCTCCGGTAGTAATTGTTTTTTCAATTGCTTCTTCAATTAAATGACCATCTATACAAGTAAAAGTGATTCTACCAGTTGCTTTTTTAGTAAAATTTCCTTTATTATTAGCGACAAGCATTGATATTTTCCTGCCACTTTTTTGAATCTGGAACATTACTAAAGCTCCTGTAGAAAGCTCGGCAGCCATCGCTTGTACTGCAAAATACATGGAATTAAACGGATTTTGATTAATCCAACGGTGTTTTACTGATACCACACATTTGTTTTCATCGATCTCTTTTACACGTACACCGCAAATAAATGCCGACGGTAATTTAAATAAGAGAAATTTATTAAGTTTTGACGCTGTAAGGTTCATTATTGCTAGATTTTCTGCTAAAATACAAAAAAATACTATGCGTACATATCAAACTAATTTGTTAATATTATGTTAATATTTGGTACTATGCGAAACAAGATACTGTCTTTTAGATATATATTTGCATAAGAAATTACTATATACTTTTAATCATGGAAACAACTACCGAAAAAAACACCGCTACATTTACTCATTTGAGTGCATTAACTCAATATTTTATTCCATTTGGAAATTATATTTTTCCAATAATACTTTGGACTTCAAAAAAGGAAAGTTCAGAATTTGTAGATCATCACGGAAAACAAGTACTTAATTTTCAGTTAAGTTTATTATTGTATTCTTTAGTGCTTGTACTAATTGCTGTTCCAACCTTTTTAATAACACTGTTTAGAAATGTTCCGGTAGAAGCTGTATTAAATGATCACGATTTTGTTTTTAGAAATTTCAACTTTGAAGGAAACATTGGAATGTTAACAGTAGGTTTAGTTGCTGTTTTAATTTTTGTACTTTTAAAAGTGGCTGAATTCTTTTTAATCATTTATGCTTCGATCAAAACATCAAATGGTGAAAAATACAAATATCCTATAACGATTCCGTTTATTAAATAGTAAAAACAAAATGGATTAAAAGAGAATAGACCTAATAAATAAAGCGAACCAAATAGCAAGAAGCGATTGCTTCGTTCCTTGCAAACACAAATCAATCATCAATCAAAAAATGAACCGTTAAATCAACACAAAATCAAAAAAAAGAAATTATGAACATTGAAAACACAAAAGCCCAGATGCGTAAAGGTGTTCTCGAGTTTTGCATCTTATCCGTATTAAAAGAAAAAGATGCATACACATCGGAAATATTGGACACATTAAAAAACGCAAAATTATTAGTCGTGGAGGGAACTATTTACCCGCTGCTAACCCGATTGAAAAATGATGGATTACTCAACTATCGTTGGGAAGAATCCACATCAGGACCGCCAAGAAAATATTATGGTCTAACTGAAATAGGACAAACCTTTTTAAAAGAACTGAGTAGCACCTGGACAGAATTATCCGATGCTGTAAACCTTATAACCAACCAAAAACAATAGTCATGAACAAAACTGTAAATATAAATCTAGGCGGAATGTTTTTTCATATAGATGAAGATGCATACCAAAAATTAACTCGATATTTTGATGCCATTAAACGTTCTTTATCTAATTCATCTGGACATGATGAGATTATAAAAGATATCGAAATGCGTGTTTCAGAATTATTGAATGAGAAACAAATAAGCGACAAACATGTGGTGGGTTTAAAAGATGTAGATGAGGTTATTGCCGTAATGGGACAACCGGAAGATTACATTATTGAAGATGAGTTGAAAGGTTCTCAAAACTTTAGTGACCAATCAAACAGAAGAACAAAAAAATTATACCGTGATAAAGAAAAAGGTATGATTGGCGGTGTTGCTGCTGGATTAGGACATTATTTTGGGATTGATTCCGTATGGATCAGAATCGTTCTAATACTATTAGTTTTTGCTGCATTTGGAACTGGAATTTTAGCGTATATCATTCTTTGGATTGTTACTCCTGAAGCTATTACCACATCAGAAAAACTGGAAATGACCGGAGAACCGGTAAACATTTCGAATATCGAAAAAAAAGTACGTGAAGAGTTTGAAAGCGTTTCCGGGAAATTAAAAAATGTGGATTACGACAAATATGGCAATCAAATAAAAACGGGGGTCGGAAAAATAGGAAGCTCTTTTGGTGATTTTATCATGACTGTTTTTAAGATTTTCGCAAAGTTTTTAGGTGTGATTTTAATCATCACAGGAATTGCAACATTAGTTTCTTTACTAATTGCTGTTTTCACTTTAGGTTCCTCCGATTTTATTGATGTGCCTTGGCAAAGTTTTATCGAAGCAGGAAATTTCACGGATTACCCAATATGGTCTTTTGGATTGTTAATGTTCTTTGCTGTTGGAATTCCGTTCTTTTTCTTGACTCTTTTAGGTTTCAAATTATTGTCACCAAGTATGAAATCAATAGGAAACATTGCTAAATACACATTATTGGCACTTTGGATAATTACTATAGCAATACTAATTTCGATAGGAATAAAACAAGCATCAGAAGTGGCTTACGAAGGAAAAACTGTTCAGAAAGAAACAATTAATATTTTACCAAATGATACTTTGTTTGTGAAATTCAGATACAATGAATATTACACTAAAGACATTGATGACAGAGAAAGCTTCAAGTTTGTTCAGGATTCAGCTAATACCCAATTGATTTATTCCAATAGTGTACGTTTAGAAATTTTACGTACAGACGAGAAATTACCTTTCATTCAAATTGAAAAAATAGCTAGAGGAAAATCATTTCAAGATGCAAAACGAAGAGCTGAAAAAATAAAATACGCAATCAAAATTGAAGGAAATCAGCTGATTCTGGATAATTATTTATTGACAGAGGTAGCTAATAAATTCCGTGATCAGGAAGTAGAAATATTTTTATACGTACCAGAAGGAATTCTATTGAAACCAGATTCTTCAGTGCAAAACTACGACAGATCTGATGATTCATTTTTCAACCTACACTACAGTTCAGACAATTACATATACAAAGTAGGAAATTCTCAAATAAAATGTTTAAATTGTCCTGCTGATGAAAATGAGTATAATGATGTTGATTTAAATGAAAATGGTGATACTGTTGAAGGAAACATTACGGGAAAAGCAACAGAAAATGACAGTGTAACAACTACTACTGTAAAAGTAAACGGTGAAACGGTTACAGTAAATGAAGCTGGAACGAAAAAAGGCTTATCCTTAAGTAAAAACGGTGTAATCATTAAAAATTAAAGCTATGTTAAAAATCATCACGTTAATTACAAAATTTATTCTGGTTGCCTTAACTGCATTACTATTCGCATCGTGTAACCATTCCATAAATTTACAATCAATTGAAGGAAGCGGTAATGTCACCACCGAAAGAAGAAATGTGGAAGGTGATTTCAAAAGCATAGAAGTCAGTAATGCCATCGATCTTGTCATTGAACAATCAGACGTAACTGAAATAGTAGTTGAGGCTGATGATAATTTACAAAAACACATCTTTACCAAAGTTGAAAATGGCACTCTCGTTATTTCTTGTGATAAAAATTCTTTTATCAATACAAAATCAAAAAAAGTAACCGTAAAAATGCCTATTATTGAACAATTAGAAGCCAATAGCAGTGCCTCAATCACAAGCACAAATACTATAAAAGGAGAAAATATCACACTAAACACTTCTAGTGCAGGAACTATCGACCTGAATATAGAATCAGATGACATCACTTGTGATTCAAGTAGCGGAAGCAGCATCACCATTAACGGAATGGGATTAAAAATGAAAGCTAATGCATCAAGTGGAAGCGAAATTGACGCTAAAAAATTCTTAGCAAATGAAGTTAATGCCGAAGCTTCTAGTGGAGCCACCATCAGTATACAGCCTATTGTGAGTTTAGATGCAGAAGCATCTAGCGGTGGAAGTATAAGCTACAATAAAGTTCCGAAATCAATTCGAAAAGAAACCAATTCCGGAGGAAGTATTCATCAAGAATAAAAAATCATAGTACTAAAATTAAAAATCATCCATCATAAGTGGATGATTTTTTTATATTTGTGTAGACTCAAATCCAAATTACTATGAAGAAATATACTGCTATACTCCTGCTCCTATTATCAACCACATTGGCATTTGCACAGAAAAAAGAAAAAGTAAAAGGCTCAAAAACAGTAACCGTGGAACAAAGAGAAATTGGAAATTTCGAGTCGCTTACTGTTGAAGATAATCTAGAAGTATACTTAGAAAGAGGCGAAAAAACCGAACTTAAAATTGAAGCTGACGAAAATTTACACGATATTATTTCTTTGGATTTAAATGATAATATATTGCGTATATATACCACAAAACAAGCCACAAATTACAAAAAACTGATTGTTCGAGTGACGTATACCACTGATTTAAAAATGATTACTTCAAAAAATGAAACGACTGTAAATGCAATTCAGGAAATTATATTGAATGATCTCACACTGAAAGCACACGATGAATCCAAACTATTTCTGAATGTCAATGCTAAAAGCTTTGTATTACAATCCGATGATAACTCAAAAACAGAACTCAATTTAAAATCAGAAAATACCAACATCGAATTAAGTAAAAACGCATCTCTGAAAGCCTTACTTACTACTACTGATCTAAAAGTAGATATGTACCAAAAATCAGAAGCAACTATAGAAGGAGATGCAGCTAATGCCATCATTAGAATGGATAATAACTCGAGCTTGACAGGAAATAAATTAACTGTGAAAAATGTTGACGTAACCACAGAAAGTTATTCCAATTGTAGTGTAAATGCAGTAACAACAGTTATTATAGACGCCGCTAATAAATCAGAAATCCAACTTGTAGGCGCTCCAAAAATTGAAATCAGAAAATTAGCCGATGAAGCTAAATTGATAAAAAAGTTGAAATAGAAAATCCTCTACCCAACCCTCTCCAAAGGCGAGGGAGTAAAAACTGGATTGATAATAAATATCCTAACCAACAAAAAGTCCCACTTGCTAAGGCAAATGGGACTTTTTTTATATTGAAATTTCTTAACTAAAATTACTCTTTAGAAGCCAAATATCTTTCCGCATCAAGAGCAGCCATACAACCTGTTCCGGCTGCTGTTATCGCTTGACGATACACATGATCTGCAGCATCACCCGCTACAAAAACACCTTCTACATTTGTTTTTGAAGTTCCTGGAGTATTGATAATATATCCTGTCTCGTCTAATGTGATAAAATCTTTGAAAATATCTGTATTTGGTTTGTGACCAATAGCAACAAAGAAACCAGTTGCAGGAATATCAAAAACTTCATTAGTAGTTTTATTTAAAGCCTTTACCCCAGTAACTACTTGTTCATCCCCTAAAACTTCAACAGTGTCGTGATTCATTAATATGGTAATGTTCTCTGTTTTACGAACGCGTTCTTCCATGATTTTAGAAGCTCTGAATTTTTCGCTACGCACTAACATGGTCACTTTTTTACAAAGTTTTGACAAATAGTGTGCTTCTTCACAAGCTGAATCTCCTGCACCAACAATTACGACTTCTTGATTTCTATAGAAAAAACCGTCACAAACAGCACATGCAGAAACTCCGCCACCCATTTTTAAATAGTGTTGCTCTGATGGCATTCCTAAATATTTAGCCGATGCTCCAGTAGAAATAATTACTGTTTCGCAATGCAATTCTATAGTATCATTGATCCAAACTTTATGAACATCTCCTGAGAAATCAACTTTAGTTGCCCAACCATCACGCACATCAGTACCAAAGCGTTGTGCTTGTGCTTGCAATCCCACCATCATTTCTGGACCAGTTATACCTTCAGGATTACCAGGCCAATTTTCTACTTCATTAGTAGTTGTTAGCTGCCCACCAGGTTGCATTCCTTGGTATAAAACGGGATTCATATTAGCTCTGGCAGCATAAATAGCTGCGGTGTAACCCGCTGGACCAGAACCTATAATAAGACATTTAATTTTTTCGATTGTATCAGACATAGTAAGGTATATTATATTTTTTTAACAGTGCAAAAATAAGTCATAATTACTGTATTACAGAACCTGAATAATCAGTTTTTGTTATTCTACAATAAAAAAATCCCTTCTGTAGAGACAGAAAGGATTTTAGTCGGGGTGGCAGGATTCGAACCTGCGGCCTCCTGCTCCCAAAGCAGGCGCGATAACCGAGCTACGCTACACCCCGAAAGCGGGTGCAAATATAGTATTATTTTTGGCTAATGCAAAACTATTTCAAAAATAAGGGCTAAATTTATTTGGTGCGAAATTGGTGTGGAAATCTAAAATAAATTTGTTTTTCTAAAGCATTATTCATCCACAACTCCCCTAGCCCAGATGGCAGTTAAAAGCTTCGATGAGCTGCTCCCGATTTTTTCTTGACAGAAAAGAGCGACCAGAGGAAGCTCCTTTTATGGCTTTAGAAAAAACTGGGAGCAGCTCAAGAACTTGTAACACACAGCTGGAATAGCTCCTGTAAAATAAAATCCGTTTTGAAAATGGGAATGGTCAAATAGCAAGGAATCAAGCTTTAACAAATGTTAACAAAATAGATTTTTAGAAACCATAATTAATTGTATTTTTACGGTTCAAAATTTAGAAAAATAAATGGGCAAAATCATCGCGATTGCTAATCAAAAAGGTGGGGTTGGAAAGACTACAACATCAGTTAATCTTGCTGCTTCACTGGGTGTTTTAGAAAAGAAAGTATTACTTATTGACGCTGATCCACAAGCAAATGCCTCATCAGGATTAGGCATTGATGTTGATTCTGTAGAGATAGGTACCTATCAAATTCTGGAACACAGTCATACGCCAAAAGAGGCCATCATACCATGTTCTGCTCCAAATGTGGATGTAATTCCATCACATATAGACCTTGTTGCCATTGAAATCGAATTAGTCGATAAAGAAAATAGGGAATATATGCTTAAAAAAGCATTGGAAAGTGTCAAAGACGATTACGATTTTATCATCATCGATTGTGCACCATCGCTGGGATTGCTTACCTTAAATGCTTTGACTGCTGCTGACTCTGTGATTATTCCTATTCAATGTGAGTATTTCGCACTGGAAGGTTTAGGGAAATTATTGAATACGATAAAAAGCATCCAAAAAATTCACAATCCGGATTTAGACATCGAAGGCTTATTATTGACCATGTTTGACTCGAGATTGCGTTTATCTAACCAAGTAGTTGAAGAGGTTCAAAAACATTTCAACGATATGGTTTTTGATACCATTATTCAAAGAAATGTAAAACTGAGCGAAGCGCCAAGCTTTGGAGAAAGTATAATAAACTACGATGCAACAAGCAAAGGAGCGACTAATTACTTGCACCTTGCTCAAGAAGTTATAAAGAAAAACAGTAAATAGTTTTATGGCAAAAGCACTAAAAAAACAAGCCTTAGGAAGAGGATTATCCGCATTGTTAAAAGATCCGGAAAACGATATAAAATCCGTAAACGATAAAAATGCCGATAAAGTTGTAGGAAATATTATTGAGCTTGAAATTGATGCGATTGAAATAAATCCGTTTCAGCCCAGAAGCAATTTCAATGAGGAATCATTGAGAGAACTAGCAACTTCTATCAAAGAATTAGGTGTTATACAACCTATTACCGTACGTAAATTAGACTTCAATAAATACCAATTGATTTCGGGTGAGCGCCGTCTTCGTGCGTCAACTCTTGTGGGATTGACTACCGTACCTGCTTACATTCGTATTGCAAATGATAATGAATCATTGGTTATGGCATTGGTGGAAAATATCCAGCGTCATGACTTAGATCCAATTGAGATTGCACTTTCGTACCAACGTTTGATCGACGAAATTCAGCTGACTCAAGAACAGATGAGTGAGCGTGTAGGAAAAAAACGTTCTACAATTGCTAATTACTTGCGACTTTTAAAACTGGATCCAATAATCCAAACCGGTATTCGTGATGGTTTCATCAGTATGGGGCATGGTCGTGCAATAATCAATATTGAAGATCAAGACATTCAAACTGATATTTATCAAAAAATTGTCAGTCAAAATCTATCCGTTCGAGATACGGAAGCTTTGGTGAAAAACTATCAGGAAAGTTTAAAACCTAAACCTGCCGGCAAACCAAAAGCCGCTTCATTTGAAATTGCAGACGCTCACAAAAGCACTTTTACAAATTATTTTGGAACTAAAGTCGATGTTAAAGTAGCCGGAAACGGTAAAGGAAAAATCACTATTCCGTTTCACTCCGAAGAAGACTTCAACAGAATTATTAAATTAATAAACGAGTAGTGCATAAAATCATTTTCATAGGTCTTTTCCTTTTTATTGTAGGAAACACTACTGTTTTTGCCCAAACAGAAGCGGTGCTTGTAGCAAAAGATACTTTGAAATCAAATGACATTGATCCGTTGACTCCTGCAAAAGCAGCTTTCTTTTCAGCAATTTTGCCAGGTCTAGGCCAGGCCTACAATAAGAAATACTGGAAGATACCGCTGGTTTATGGTGCTTTAGGAACGAGCGTTTACTTTTACATTGATAGCAACAGGAAATACCATCAATATAGAAATGCTTATAAAAACAGACTGGAAGGATACACTACCGATGATTTAGCGTTTCTAGATAATGATCGACTGATTGCCGGACAAAAATTTTATCAACGAAATCGAGATTTATCCGCTTTGGTTACTTTGGCATTTTATGCATTAAACATCATTGATGCTAATGTTGATGCCGCTTTAATACAATTCAATGTGGATGAAAACTTATCGGTAAGACCTGTTCTTTATCCGAATGATGTAACATTAAAGACTAATGTGGGACTAACATTTAATTATAATTTTTAGAATTTGAAAATCAGTCTTAAAGCTTAAATAAGAAAAGAACAGCACATTATGTCATTAATTAATAAGATCGGGAAGAAATATTTTTTTATCATTACGACAGTTTTGCTGTTAATCACTCTAGTGAATTATTCAGAAATTAAAGAGTTTGACACTATCCGAATGAATGATTTCTTTTCTGGATTCATTGCTGGAGCATTAATAGGACTCTTGCTTGCAGGAATCGTAAATTATTCAAAATTTAAAAAAATAAACAAATGAAAATTGCGCTTTTAGGATACGGAAAAATGGGTCAGGTAATTGAAAGAATTGCACTGGAAAGAGGCCATGAAATCGTTTTGAAAAAAGATCAAAACAATACTTTTGATGGTCTTTCAAGTGCCGATGTGGCTATAGATTTCAGTGTCCCATCAGCAGCAGTCAATAATATCTCCAATTGTTTCCATACTAATGTACCAGTGATTTCAGGAACAACAGGCTGGTTAGAACATTATGATGAGATGGCGGCACTTTGTGCAGCAAAAAATGGCGGTTTTATCTCTAGCTCTAACTTTAGTTTAGGTGTAAATATTTTCTTTGAACTCAACGAATATTTGGCAAAAATCATGTCAAAATTCGACAGTTACTCTGTTGATATGGAAGAAATTCATCATACTCAAAAACTAGATGCACCAAGTGGCACCGCAATTTCATTGGCCAAAGGAGTAATTGAAAATAGTTCATACACCAACTGGACATTGGAAAAACCTGAAGCTAAGCAAATTCATATTGAAGCAAAAAGAATAGGAACTGTTCCGGGTACGCACACCGTAACCTATACTTCTCTTGTTGATACTATCGAAATAAAACATACGGCACACAATCGGGAAGGTTTTGCTTTAGGGGCAGTAATTGCAGCTGAATGGATTGTGGGGAAACAAGGAATTTTCACAATGAAGGATGTATTAGAATTTTAAAATTAGATAAATAGATTATTAGAAATCATAACGCTTTCTAATTTTCGAATAAACAAATAACCGATTAACCAAACAAAAAATTATGTCAGTATATCAATGGTTTATATTTTTTCTGCTAATACAAATAGTTCACTTTTTAGGAACATGGAAATTATATGAAAGCGCAGGAAGGAAACGTTGGGAAGCCGCTATTCCTGTATACAATGCTATTGTTTTGATGAAAATAATAGGACGCCCTACTTGGTGGACCATTTTACTTTTTATCCCAATCATTAATTTGATTATGTTCCCTGTAATCTGGGTAGAAACATTGAGAAGTTTTGGAAAAAGATCTGGATTAGATACTTTTTTAGTACTTATAACACTTGGATTTTATATCTATTACATCAATTATACTCAAAAATTAAATTACATCGCTGACAGAAGCTTAAGTCCCGAAAATAAAGCGGCTGACACAGTTAGTTCCTTACTTTTTGCGGTTATTGTAGCGACTTTGGTTCATACTTATTTAATTCAACCGTACACGATCCCTACCTCGTCGTTGGAAAAATCCTTATTGGTAGGTGACTTTTTATTTGTAAGCAAAATGAATTATGGTGCCCGAATTCCAATGACAACTGTGGCATTGCCAATGGTTCACGATTCGATCCCTTTACTTCAAAAAAAATCATACTTGACTTGGCCACAGTTGCCTTATTTAAGATTGCCGGGTATTCAAAACATAAATAGAACGGACATCGTTGTATTTAACTGGCCGGTTGATACTGTTTACAGGTTTTTTGACACTTCAAAAAGACGCGCTTTCAAACCAGTAGACAAGAAATCGAATTATGTAAAAAGATGCGTTGGAATCCCTGGAGATAACTTATCTATAAAAGACGGTATGGTTTACATTGATGGTAAACTATTGGAAATGCCCGAAAGAGCAAAACCGCAGTTCTCCTACAAAGTAGCATTAGATGGAAAAACACCAATCGATTTTGAATATTTACTTAAAGAGATGGACATAACGGATCCTGTATTCTTTACTGATCAAACACGAAGAGATACATTACTCTTTAGAGCTTTGACAGCTGACGGAGCGGAAAGATTGAAAAATATACCCGGTGTTACTGCCGTTACGAGACAAATATCAAAAGATATTGATAACAGCATCTTCCCACACATTAATAAATGGAACGCCGATAACTATGGTCCAATCTATGTCCCTGAGAAAGGAAAAACAGTCGCTTTAACAACCGAATCATTGCCATTTTATAAAACCATAATTACTGATTATGAAACAAATGAAAATGGAGATAAAAACGACCTTAAAATAACAGGAAACGAAATAAGAATAAACGGAAAAATAGTTAAAGATTATACTTTTCAACAAAATTATTACTGGATGATGGGTGATAACCGTCACAACTCCGAAGACAGCCGCTACTGGGGATTTGTTCCTGAAAATCACATTGTAGGGAAACCTATTTTTATCTGGTTGAGCTGGGATACAAACGGTAAAGGTTTGAAGAAAATACGTTGGGACAGAGTTTTTACTACTGTTAGCGGAGAAGGTCAACCTCAATCTTATTTTAAATATTTCCTAATCGCTTTAGCGGCATTTTTCATTGGAGATTATTTTTGGAAGAAAAGAAAAGAGGGAAAAAACTAGTCCAAAGTTTCAAAGTCAAAAGTCATAGAGTTTCTATTTAATCCAGCTTAATGACTTTTGACTTTATAACTTTAAAAACTTTAGACAAATATGAACACCCTCATCCATCCTACCTATTTTCCTTCGATCAGCCATTTTGCAGCCATGGTACAATCGGAAAACATTACTTTTGAAATAGAAGATAATTTCCAAAAACAAACCAACCGCAACCGCGCTTATATTTACAGTCCAAACGGAATTCAACTATTGAATATCCCTGTAAAACATTCGAAAGAAAGTCATCAAAAAACAAAAGACATCAAAATTGAAACCGATTTTGACTGGCAAAAACAACATTTCAAATCATTAGAAGCAGGGTACCGAAGTTCTCCATTTTTTGAATTTTTCGAAGATGACATCAGACCCATTTTCGAAAAAAAATATACCTTTTTATTGGATCTAAATTTTGAAGTTTTTGCCATCCTATCAAAATGTTTTCGCCTGAAGCTGGACTTCACGAACACAACGGAATACTTACACGAAGTTGATACAACTGCAATTACGGATTTCAGAGCTTTGGTAAACGGGAAAAAAGATCTTTCTTTATTCGAAAGTTACACACAGGTTTTTGATGACAAACATGGTTTTATCAACAATCTTAGTGTTCTGGATTTGCTGTTCAATGAAGGAAAATATGCACTGGATTATTTGAAAAAACAAAATCTGAATCTGAAATAAAATTTCTGATTAAATTTTATTCCAAAGACAATCTTGCCATAATAGGAAAATGATCTGAATTTATAAATTTGGGGAAATTTTCAAATTTCTTGACTTTCATTTTTTCGTCAGCAAAAATATAATCAATTCTGGCTGGATAATACCTGAATTTATACGTCTCTCCAAAACCTTTTCCTGCTTCTTCAAAACTATCCTTCAACTTTCCTTTGATGCTTCGGTACACGTATGAAAACGCACTATTGTTCATGTCTCCGCAAATGATAATTGGATACGTACATTTCATTTTATGTTCCTTAAAAATCTCAGCTTGCTGTTGCTGTTGCTTGAATGCTTTACTAATCCTGATAAATAGCATTTGTGATTTCTGCTGATTAATGGCATCGATATTCTCATCAATTTCATTAACATCCGGAGAAATTTTAATTGATTGTATGTGCATATTGTAGACTCTAATAATGTCTTTTCCTTTTTTTATATCTGCAAAAACAACGTTATTACTGGAATTTGGAAAAATAATATTTCCTTGGTCAATAATTGGGAATTTAGAAAAAATCGCCTGTCCGGTTTTAATTTGGTTTCCATCAGTAAAAATATAGCGGTGCGGATACACTTTCAAATCAATATTAGCAGATGAAGAGTATTCCTGAATACACAATATATCTGGGTTTTTATCATTAATGAAAGTGAGAATCTCTGAAGGAACATCGTCTCTGTCAATCCATTTAAAAACGTTAAACAAACGAACATTGTAACTCATTACGGTAAAATCCTTCTCTTCTTTGGAAAACTCAGGAGAAGAAAATTTATAAAATTTATTTATAAAAGTAATCCCTATCAATAAAACCAAACCTGAAACGATTAATTGCTTTTTGAATTGGAAGGCCCAATACACAAAAAACAAGCCGTTTAAGATAAAAAAGAGCGGCATAAAAAGTGTCAAAACAGACAAAAGAGGAAAAGATTTTGGTGCCAAAAAAGGCAAAACATAGGCAATAAAAGTCACAATAGTAAGGACTATATTCAAAAAAAACATTCCTTTATTAAACCATGAAAGATTTTTCATTTTCTATATTTTTTATTAAGACAACAACTAAAATCTCAATGATCCCTATTTACCAACTTTGAACAAGAATTCTTTCTCTTCTTTTGTTAAACTATCATACCCCGACTGACTGATTTTATCTAAAATTTCATCTATTTGTTGCTGTGATTTATCTTTTGCAACGATTTTTGAAACGATTTTTTCCAAAGGCTTATTGTAGTTTTTATGCACTTTCTTGAATGGTGTCGCTGTATTCTTTTTAAACAAATTTGCAAAAAAATCTAAAAAACGAGAAACAACAGTACTTAAATCAGTCCCATTTTGAAGCAATTTAATAAAAATAAAACCAAAAAGAGCTCCAGAAAGATGAGAAATATGCCCACCCATATTTTCTGAACGCAGTTGCATTAAATCCACAATAATAATTACGGCGGTTATATGCCACAACTTAACATTTCCAATAATTAATAAACGAAGATCCATTAAAGGATGATACGTAGTAGTAGCTACTAAAATAGCCATAATAGCGGCAGAGGCACCTACAATTGGGGCGTTAATATTTAATACATAGAATACCAGAATATAACTAATTCCTGCAAAAATCGCACTTAAGATATACAACCCTAGTAATTGTTTAGACGTAAAATACGTCATAAACAATCTACCTGCAAAGTTCAAAACAATCATATTAAAAATAATATGCATGATTCCGCTATGAAAAAAAGCATACGAAAGCAACGACCAGGGTTTCCAAAGCAAATGTGTCGGATTAGAGGATAAACTCACATAATGAATGTAATCAATATTGACTCCCAACAAAGATAAAAGCGCAAAAAACAACCACGGAAAAACAAAAAACGCTGCATTCCAAAAGATTAGCTTAGTCACTATCCCTCCCATTTTGTATTGTAATTTCAGGTCGTCAATAATATTCATAATTTAATTGGGATTTAAGATCTGATGTTTAGGTCGTACTACTTTAAAAGCTGTTACAATTTTAATTCCAACGGTTTTTATTGAACTGATTTTTCTTCCAATACCACATAATAATAAAACCAAATAATGCTCCACCAACGTGTGCAAAATGAGCGATTCCACCACCACCAAAAATAGATTTTCCAGAAATTCCTAAATACAAATCGACTAAGACTAAACCTGGTACAAAATATTTTGCTTTTATTGGTACCGGAATAAACATCAAAGCCAATTCAGCATTAGGAAACATAAACGCAAATGCTACTATCGTTCCATAAATAGCTCCGGATGCTCCTACTGCTGTACCCGCATAAGCGCTTGTGAAATTTTGAAAATCAGAAACGGATATAAATTGTTGCCATCTTGTATCGATTTTACCCTCATTTAAAAGTTGCAAAATTTCTTGTTTAGGAAATCCATTAGCGGTTAGCGTATTCAAACTCTCTTGAAAATAGTAGTAATTGACTCCGGTATGCAACAACGCTGCGCCCAACCCACAGGAAATATAGAAAAACAAGAATTTCTTGCTTCCCCAAATTTGCTCTAAAGCAGACCCAAAAGAATACAACGCAAACATATTGAAAAAAATATGCATAAAACCTCCATGCATGAACATGTGCGTCACCGGTTGCCACAATTCAAAACTTGGGTTTTCCGGAAAATACAAAGCCAATATTTTATAGGCAGCGTCACCTATAACCAGCGTACCTACAAAAAATAATACATTTATAATTATTAATTGTTTTACTGTCTCAGTTACGTTTCTCATAATGCAAATTTTTTATCTAAATCTTCCACACGCATGGTGATGAAAGTGGGTTTATAAAATGGGGAAACGTTTGGATCTTTACAGGCAAAAAGTCCGTTCACCAAATTTTCCTGCTCTTTTTCTGTCAGGTGTGTTCCTGTTTTTACCGCTAAACTTTTGGCCATGGATTTGGCAATCGTATCGTTCTGACTGAAACTACTTTCAGGTATTCCGTCCTGCAAATCACTTAATAATTGTTCTAAAACCAGTGAGACTTCGCTCTCTGTTACATTTACGGGAATTCCCGAAATAACAATATGATCGGTATTATTTTCTTCGAAAACAAATCCGGTATTCATCAACGAAAGTTGTAACTCCCCAATAAGATCCATTTCGCTCGACGAGAAAAACAAGTTCAATGGAAATAATAACTGCTGGCTTGAAGCCTGATTCACTGTCATATTCACCAAAAACTGCTCGTACAAAACACGCTGATGCGCCCGCTGTTGATCGACAATTACCATTCCTGATTTAATCGCTGAAACAATATATTTTTTATGTATTTGATACGTTTTATGAACAGAATGTTCTACTTCTTCGTCGTTAAATAAAGAGGAAGTCACTTCTTCATTTTCGAAAATCATTTGTCCTATTTCATCCGTATCTTGTTTTAAGCCTACATACAAACTTTCCCAATTAGCCGTGGGTTCCGGTTTCTTATAATTAGAAAAATGCCTATTGGGTTTATCGTCAGAAAACGGATTGAAGTTTCCATCAACCTGTATCGTCGGCGTTGCACCCTCTAAATCTTTATAATGATATGGCGTATCTAAATTCGAATCCCGATCAAAATCCAAAACTGGTGCTACATTAAACTGACCCAAACTATGTTTTATCGAAGCTCTTAAAATAGCATATAAAGCATGCTCATCATCAAACTTGATTTCCGTTTTCGTAGGATGAATATTGATATCAATCGTGTTTGGCGGCACCGATAAATATAGAAAATAACTAGGTTGCGCACCATCTTTCAAGATTCCATCATAAGCTGCCATAACCGCATGATGCAAATAACCGCTTTTTATAAAACGATCATTAACAAAGAAAAACTGTTCCCCACGATTTTTTTTGGCAAATTCTGGTTTACTCACAAATCCTTGAATGGCCACTATTTCTGTTTCTTCCTGAACCGGTACTAATTTCTCATTGGTTTTACCCGAAAAAATAGTAACAATTCGTTGTCGCAAAGTGGAAGGTGGCAAATTGAACATTTCGCTGCCATTGTGATAAAAGGTAAAATGTATTTTTGGATGCGCCAAAGCCACGCGTTGAAACTCATCAATAATATGACGGTATTCCACTGTATCCGATTTTAAGAAATTGCGTCGCGCCGGAATATTAAAAAATAAATTTTTGACAGCAAATGAAGTCCCTTTTGGTAAAACAGCAACATCTTGTGATACAAACTTACTGCCCTCAATGATAATATGAGTTCCAAGTTCTTCTTGATCTTGCTTGGTTTTCATTTCTACATGAGCAATCGCCGCAATAGATGCTAATGCTTCCCCACGAAAACCCTTGGTATCCAAAGAAAATAAATCTTCTGCCTGACGAATTTTGGAAGTCGCATGACGTTCAAAACACAAACGCGCATCCGTAACGCTCATTCCTAAACCATTATCAATCACTTGTACTAATGCCTTCCCTGCATCCTTAAGAATTAATTTTATATCTGTTGCTCCGGCATCAACCGCATTTTCAAGCAACTCTTTGACAACTGAAGCGGGTCTTTGAACGACTTCTCCAGCAGCAATTTGATTGGCAACATGATCAGGAAGTAATTGAATTATACTCGACATTAAAAAAATTAGGTTTAAAGTTTAAGGTTTAAAGTTTTTTAAAACCAAGAGGTACAAATTTAATGAATTTCTATTGGGTTTTATTATTAATGTGCTTTTAAAAAACAAAAATTCACAACCTAAAAATTAGGTGTATCGAACTTTGTCAAGAACTAAATTCAAGCTGCATTACCTTTTATACCTACGATGATACAAAATAGCGGACACATAGTAATAACCTCCTTAAATCCCAAGTCAAAGACTAAAATCAAAAAGTGCATTTGCAAATTTAACACACTGAACAACAACAATATAAAGCATTAATTTTTGAAATTTTTAACAAAACTATATAATTTTGGTACACGTTTTAAAGTTAAATTTGTTACTTTAAACAAGTTAACAATTAAAAACATCTATTATGAAAGCAACCAATGAAAAACAAGAAAACGCAAAAGTAGAATCTAAAAAAGGAGCTGTAAAAGCAAAACCAAATGCGGCACAAGGTTTAAGAGATTTTTTTGAAGATGGATTGAAAGATATCTTTTGGGCAGAACATGCGCTGACTAAAGCACTCCCTAAAATGGTAAAAAATGCCACCTCTTCAAAACTAATACATGCTTTTGAACATCATTTAAAAGAAACAGAGGAACACGTTACTCGCTTAGAAAAAGTTTTTGAATCTTTGGGACTGAAACCCGTTGGCAAAAAATGTGATGCAATGGAAGGGCTACTCAAAGAAGCCGATGGCATTATGGCAGAAACTGAATTAGGAGTGGTACGCGATGCAGCAATTATTGCCGCAGCTCAAAAAGTAGAGCACTATGAAATTGCCACCTACGGAACCTTACATGCTTATGCCGTGACACTCGGCGAAAATAAAGCCGCAACTTTATTTGCCAAAACTCTTGAAGAAGAGAAAAAAGCAGATGCATCCTTAACCGAAATTGCGCTATCAGACATTAATCTTGATGCAGCTCATGCACATGCATAATCCTTTCGGATAATAATTTGCAATTCATAAAACCGGTTTAATTATTAGTATACGGATATATACAGAGAATCTTATGTAAATCTTTTATTGAATCCATAAAAGCCTACTCCAATTGGAATAGGCTTTTTTTATATTTTTTTTGTAGTATTTTTATTATTTATTCCTTCAACTCTAATGGTGTTCCTTCTTCTAGTTGAATAGCTCCGGAAGACAATAAATGTTGGTTATCGATTTGATGTGACAACGAGGCCTGTTGACGAATATAAGCCATTTTGATAGCCGCAATAGCCGCTTCTGTACCTTTATTACCATGAATCCCTCCACTTCTATCAATGGATTGTTGCATGGTATTATCAGTCAAAACACAAAAAATAACAGGAATATCCGTTTGAACATTCAAATCTTTAATACCTTGCGTAACTCCTTCACACACAAAATCAAAATGTTTGGTTTGCCCTTGAATTACACATCCAATAGCAATAACAGCATCAACATTCTGGGTTTGCAACATTTTCTTTGAACCATATATAAGCTCAAAGCTTCCTGGAACATTCCAGCGAATAATATGCTGGGCTGGAACTTGGTTTTCTAAAAGGGCTTCAATAGCGCCTCTATAAAGTCCTTCAGTTATAGCATCATTCCATTCTGAAACAACAATCCCAAAGCGAAAATCTTTTGCGTTTGGGATTGAATTTTTATCGTACTCGGATAAGTTTTTATTTACGGTAGCCATATTTTAAATTTTTTAGATTTCTTAGATTTTCAGATTTCTAGATTTAGAATCTAAGGAGTCTAAAAATCTAAAAATCTATTTATTGTGCTAATCCTATCAAAACGTCAACTGAAGCAGCCTCTGGGGATCCTTCAAAATTGTCTTTAATATCTGTAAAATATTTCAATGCGTCTGCTTTATTTCCTAATGCCAAGGCTGTTTTTCCAGCTTTCAACAAGAAACGTGGCGTAGTGAAGTCATTTTTATTTGATTCAGCAGCTTTTACGTAATTTTCTAAAGCTTCTTTTGGTTGATTCTTTTGAGAATAAGCATCGCCAATTGCTCCTTTTGCCAATGCTCCTAAAACGATATCATCTGATTTAAATTTACTCAAATAATCAATCGCTTCAGTATATTTCCCTGTATTCAAATACGCAATTCCAGCATAATAATTAGCTAGGTTTCCTGCATCAGTTCCAGAATATTCATCCGCAATTTTTAAGAATCCAAATTTACCTTCTGAACCATTCAAAGATAGTTTATATAATGAGTCACTTGCTACTCCATCAGTTGCTTTTTGAAAATTTTGTTGTGCTACAAACATTTCATTCGCTGCTTCCTCTTGTTGTGGCGCAGCAACGAATCTTTGGTATCCTAAATAACCAATTGTAAAAATAGCAGCAGCAGCAACTAAACCAATAATAACTTTTTGGTTTTTAGCTACCCAATCCTCAGTTATTGTAGCAGTCTCATCTAATTTAGAAAAAACCTCAGCAGTTGTGCTGTCTTTTTCATCAATGATTACCGCTTCAACTCCGTCTTTTACTTCTTTTTCTTTTGGTGCTTTATATCCTCTTTTACTGTAAGTAGCCATTTATTTTAATTTAGTGAGTCGCAAAAATAAAATTTTTATTCAAACCGACATATAAAATATGCTTTTATATTCAAAAAAATATTATAAGAGGTTCTTTCTTTCCAAAGGAAAAATAATTCCCATAGAAAAAATGGAAAAGCTATTTTTATCGATATTTTTCAATAATTTGCACCCACTTTGAAAAACACGTTTAAAAACATCAAAGTTCTCAATACCAGCAAGCCTTACCCATGTATTTAAAAAAGATTTCATTATTCAATTATAAGAATTTTTCGGAAGCAAATTTCGATTTTGATAGCAAAATAAATTGTTTTGTAGGTAAGAATGGTATTGGAAAGACAAATGTGCTTGATGCAATCTACCATTTATCGTATGGAAAAAGCTATTTCAATCCATTAGCGGTTCAGAATATTAAACACGGAGAAGAATTCTTTGTGATTGATGCTGAATTTGAAAAAAACGAAAGAAAGGAACAAATTCTTTGCAGCCTTAAAAAAGGGCAAAAAAAGATATTGAAACGCAACGGGAAAGCCTATGACAAATTTTCAGATCACATTGGCTTTATTCCTTTGGTAATCATTTCTCCAGCTGACAGGGATTTGATTGTGGAAGGCAGCGAAACCAGAAGGAAATTCATGGACAGCGTGATTTCGCAACTGGATTCTCATTATTTGCAGCAACTGATTCAATATCAAAAAGTAATGAGTCAGCGCAATGCCCTGTTAAAATATTTTGCATTGAACCATGTTTTTGACAACGATACGCTCTCTATATATAATGAACAACTTAATGGTTTTGGAGATTATATATTCGAAAAAAGAAAAGAATTTATCGACCAGTTTATTCCTATTTTCAACACCCACCATCAAGGTATAACGGGCTCAGAAGAAACCGTTCAACTGGTATATGAAAGCCATTTATTCGAAAAAGACTTATTGACTTTATTACAAGAAAATATCAATAAAGACAGGGCTTTACATTATACAAGTGTGGGAATCCACAAAGATGATTTGGCGTTTGAAATAGACGAACACCCAATTAAGAAATTTGGGTCTCAAGGCCAACAGAAATCGTTTTTGATTGCTTTAAAACTGGCTCAATTTGAGTTTCTAAAAAAGCAAAGCGGTGTAAAACCTATTTTACTTTTTGACGACATCTTTGATAAATTGGACGAAAGTCGCGTCGCCAAAATAATCGAAATGGTCAATAGTGATACTTTTGGACAGCTTTTCATTTCAGATACACATCCTGAACGTACTGAAGCCATTGTGAAATCGACACATCAGACGTATAAAATTTTCAACTTATAACTTTTATTTAGTACTTTATTGGATTCGAAAATTGAAAAATTACCTATTTTAGCGTATTCAATTTTAAATTCGATTACAATGAAATTTCATTCGATATTCCTGGTAATTTTATGCTTTGTTGTTTTATCCTGCAAGGGACAAAATTCAAAAGAAATAAAAACGGTCAATTCAAAAGATTTTGCCGAAAAAATCGCCGCAACTCCAAATCCACAAATTCTGGATGTGCGAACTCCTGAAGAATTTACTTCTGATCATATTGACAATGCTACAAATATAAATTGGCTAGGAAACACCTTTGCTTCCGAAGTAGAAAAACTGGACAAATCACAACCCGTTTTTGTGTATTGCAAAAGTGGCGGAAGAAGCCAGAAAGCGGCTGAAAAACTAAATAATTTAGGCTTTAAAACCATTTATCAATTAGACGGAGGAATGCTAAAATGGGACGCTGCCGGTCTTTCAAAACCAAGTACTAAAATCATAGGATTATCCGTTCTGGAATACAACAAACTATTAAATTCAGATAAAAAAATACTGATTAATTTTTATGCTGAATGGTGTGCTCCCTGCAAAAAAATGACTCCTTATGTTTTGCAAATGCAAAAAGATTTAGCTGACAAAGTGGTTATTATTCGATTGGATGCCGATAAAAACAAAACCTTAGTTTCGGAAATGAAAATCAGTGAACTTCCTACGCTATTATTGTATGACAAAGCAGCCGTAAAATGGAAACATTCTGGTTATATAAATGAAACTGATTTAAAAAAACAATTACAATAGCTTCAAGATGCTTTCAAAAGACACATTACAATTTCTGGATGATTTAAAGGCCAACAACAATAGGGACTGGTTTTTGGAAAATAAAAAACGCTACGAAGCAGTCAAGAAAGACTACCAGCAATTAGTTGGGGATTTTCTTGACGCCATGAAACCACTGGACCCATCGCTGGAAATGTTGGAAGTAAAAAACTGTACTTTTAGAATCAATCGTGACATTCGGTTTTCTAAAGACAAAACTCCTTATAAATCGCACTTAGGCGTTTGGCTTTCTTCGGGAGCTAAAGGCATGAATCGCTCTGGTTACTATCTACATTTAGAAAAAGGAGCCAGTTTTATCGCCGGTGGATTATATTGCCCCGAAGCGCAAGATTTGAAAAAAATGCGTAAAGAAATTGCTTATTTCCATGATGATTTAGAAGCCATTCTTAACGAAAAAAATTTTAAAAGGGAATTTAAAGATTTTGATCGAAATGAAAAAGATACCCTAAAAAATCCGCCGCGAGGATACGAAAAAGAACATCCGGCTATTGATTTTTTAAAATTGAAAAGTTTCGAATGTTCTCAAAGAATTGATATCTCAGAAGTGACAAAAAAAGATTTTGTTGCTACAATGAGTAAAAAATTAATTACCCTCAAACCATTGAATGACTTTATAAATCGCGCTTTAACTGCTGACTAATTATAATGTACACTGATGCAAAAAAAGAAAATTCTATTTCTGGGAGAATCCTATAGAGCTGATGCCATCACTTGGATGAACGGCTTAAAAGAATTTGGTGATTTTGAAATTATTACTTGGGAATTAAAAACGCCCAGTAACTGTATTCACAACCGAATTTTGAGGATTTTCGAATTTGAATTAGCCATTTTTAAAATCAAGAAAATAATAAAAAACCAGAAGCCGGATATGGTAATTGCAGAGAGAACAACCAGTTATGGTTTTCTTGCCGCATTATCCGGTGTAAAACCGGTTGCAATTGCACAACAAGGCAGAACGGATTTATGGCCTGAAAAATCAATATCATTGCCTTTAAAAAGAATCATTCAACATTATGCTTTCAAAAAAGCTACTTTAATTCATGCTTGGGGACCTGTGATGACTATTTCTATGCTGGAAGCCAATGTAGATTTGAATAAAGTAATGATTTTACCTAAGGGAATTGATCTACAAAAATTCGGTAATAACAACAATGCCAATCCAGAAAAAATTTGTGCCATAGTTACGCGATCCTTGTTACCGGAATACCGTCACGATATTATTCTAAAATCCTTTGCCATTCTAAACCAAAAGGGAATTGATTTCGTACTTACCATAATAGGAGACGGAACACAACTATCAAATTTGAAGAATTTAGCCAAAAAATTAAATATCGAAAACAAAGTGAATTTTACCGGAAGAATTCCAAATTCAGAATTGCCAAAACTATTGCAACAATCCAATATTTATATAAGTATGCCCATTACCGAAGGGGTTTCGGCATCGTTATTTGAAGCGATGGCAACTAATTGTTATCCAATTGTAACTCATATTGCAGGAAATCAAAGTTGGATTAAACACCGTGAAAATGGACAATTAGTTACAGTTGATGATTACAAAATGCTGGCAGAAGAATTAATTTGGGCTTTTAAAAACAATAAACACCGAAACGAAGCCGTTTTAAAAAACAGAATATTTGTAGAAAAAAATGCAGATTACAACATAAATATGAAAATCATTGCCAATAAATACCACGAATTAATTAACACAAATAGCCCCAATTAACTATGTGTGGAATTAATGGAATCTTGCATTTACAATCACAAAAAAAAGTTGACGAACGCGTTCTTACAAAAATGCGCGATTCGCTAGAACATCGTGGTCCTGATGATAAAGGATTGTTTATAGAAAATAATATTGGTTTAGGACACCGAAGACTTTCAATTCTAGATGTTTCACTAGCCGGACACCAGCCTTTCCTGTCAGAAGACGGAAGATATGTGCTGGTTTATAATGGCGAAATCTACAATTTTAGAGAATTTTATCCAGAGTTAAAAAGCAATGGATTTGACATCAGAACAGCTTCGGATACCGAGGTTTTGATGAAATTATTTCAATTGCACGGCTTAAAAATGCTTAATCGTCTCAACGGAATGTTTGCGTTTGCTATTTGGGATAAAATGGAAAAAAAGCTAACTCTTGTTCGGGACAGAATGGGTGTTAAACCGCTATATTATTCTTTTTACAACGAAACTTTTTATTTCGCATCCGAACAAAAAGCACTTTTCACGGCTGGAGTTCCTCTCAAAATGGCGCAAGACGGACTGGAAGAATACATTTTTAACCGATTTGTTGCCGGTGAAAACACCTTGTACCAAAACGTAAAAAAGGTATTACCCGGACATATCATGACCATTTATGAAAGCGGAAAAACCACTCTCTACAACTGGTGGGATTTAAAAAAGGAAATTCAAAACCAACCTGAAATAAAAAATCCGGTAGAATGGTTTCGGGAAACTTTTGATGATTCTGTAAAAATGCGAATGGTAAGCGACGTTCCTGTGGGCGTTATGTTAAGTGGCGGCCTTGATTCTTCGTCTATTTTAGCTTCATTACACCATCAAAAATACAAAGACATACAAACCTTTAATATTGGTTTTAAAGAGAAAGAACACAACGAAGCACATTTGGCAAAAATGATGGCCGAGAAGTTCGATTATGGTTTTAAAACCATGCAATTAGAGGATAAAAACCTTTACGATCAGTTAATAAGTGCTACTTATTTTCAGGACGAACCAATCATGCATTTAAGCGAACCACATCTTCTGGCAGTTTCACAAATGGCAAAACCTTTCGTAAAAGTATTACTTTCCGGCGAAGGTGCCGATGAATTAATGGGTGGTTATGTACGCTACAAAGCCTTACAATATCCATCCTTATTGAATTCCATAGCCACTATTGGTAATCTGGGGGGTTTTACCAAAAAACCGCGATATGAAAAGCTAACACGTTACGCCCAAATCAGTAAAAAATCTGATTTGGTTATTTACAATGGCTCCAATATTTATCCAAATGATATTGCGGAGACTTATGGGATTAACACGCCTCCTAAAAACGAATACAGAAAAAAAATCTATAAAGAAGCAAAGTCATTGTATCCAGATAATTTACGCCGACAAGCACTTTATTTTGACCAACATACTTATTTATGCTCGCTTCTGGACAGAAACGATCGCTGTACAATGGGTGCATCGATTGAATGCAGGGAACCCTTTTTGGATCCAAGACTAATTGTTGGATTAGGATCATTGGAAGATAAATGGCTTTTTACAGGGAAAAAATGGAAATTCATTCTAAAAAAAGCAATGGAAGAACGTTTACCAGATGAAATTCTAAAATTCAGAAAAGTAGGTTTGAGTGCGCCTTGGGGCGTTTACATCACAAAAAGTCCGGCTTTTAAAGAAGAATTAGAATCTTTTTCGAAAAGTGATTTATTTCAAATACCTTATTTTGAACACATAAACATTAAAAAACTAGTTCAGAATTTACAAAAAGGTGACATTACGATGACTCCTTATATTATGCCATTGTTTATGATGCATATCTGGATGAAAACATATGCAACTAAATTTTAATCCTTACTTTTGGTGCGGAATAAAACAATTCAAAAAGCACTTTCTTTTATGGAAATAGTACCTGATTTCTCTTTAAAAAAATACAATACTTTTGGCCTTGAAGCCAAAGCAAAACAGTTTGTGGCAGTACATTCTGTACATGAATTGAAAACTGTTTTACTAGAAAACAAAGCCACTCAAAAATTTATTTTAGGCGGCGGAAGTAACATGCTTTTGACAAAGGATATTGATGCGCTTGTGATTCATATCGATTTAAAAGGCAAGAAAATCATTGAAGAAAATGATGATTTTGTGTGGGTCGAAAGTCAGGCTGGTGAAAGCTGGCATGAATTTGTACTTTGGACTATTGACCAAAATTTTGGTGGATTGGAAAACATGTCTCTTATTCCTGGAAACGTTGGAACTACGCCGGTCCAAAACATCGGAGCATACGGAACCGAAATAAAAGACACTTTTGTTTCCTGTGAAGCAATGACGATAGAAAGTCAGGAAATAAAAACGTTCACAAAGGAAGAATGTCATTTTGGCTACCGAGAAAGCGTTTTCAAAAACGAAGTGAAAAATCAATACATCATTACATCGGTTGTTTTTAAATTGACAAAAACGAATCATAAAATCAACACTTCTTACGGAGATATTTCGTCTGAATTAGAAAAAAATAATATCACAAATCCTACTTTAAAGGACGTGAGTGATGCCGTAATTGCCATACGAAAAAGCAAATTACCCGATCCAAAAGAACTGGGAAACAGCGGTAGTTTTTTTAAAAATCCAATTCTATTAAAATCAGATTTCGAAAAAATTCATCATCAATTTCCCGAGATGAAATATTTTGATATTTCTGAAACCAAAGTAAAAGTCCCTGCAGGCTGGCTAATTGAGCAAGCTGGTTTCAAAGGAAAACGTTTTGGTGATGCCGGAATCCATAAAAACCAAGCTTTGGTTTTAGTGAATTATGGTAATGCAACCGGACAGGAAATTTTGAATGTTTCAAAAGATATTCAGGAGACTATTTTCAAAACGTTTGGCATTCGTATTGAAGCCGAAGTGAATGTGATTTAACAAAAAACAGATTGTTAGACCCCATAGATTATTAGATAACAAATCAATTCCTTTTATTTTTAATTCTAATATCCAAAAAACCTAAGGTATCAAACCATGTACACTCCAGAAATCTATAAAAACGAAAATCAAGAAGAAATCAAAAAATTTCTTCAAGAAAACAGCTTTGGTATTCTAATCAATCAAACCAATGGAAAATTGTGTGCCACACATATTCCTTTGGAACTGGAAACCAACAAAGAAGGTAAGGACATCTTATGTGGGCACATTTCTAAAGAAAACCCACAATGGAATGGTTTTATAGATAATGATCAAATTTTAGCAGTTTTTTCAGGACCTCACATTTATATTTCTTCTTCTTGGTACGATCATGAAAATGTACCAACATGGAACTACATCGCCATTCATGTGTATGGAAAAATCAAAATTATTGAAGGAGAAGCCGTCATCGAATCCTTAAAAAAGCTAGTGGATAAGTACGAAAAAAATTCTGAAATGCCAGTTCGCGTTGAAGATTTATCTCAGAAAACCATGATGCAAACTCGCGGTATTGTGGCATTTGAAATTGAAATCACTGAAATCCAAGCCACAAGAAAACTGTCTCAAAACAGAAATGAAAAAAATCACCAAAATATCATTTCCGAGTTAGAAAAAGCGAACACAAATCAGTCCATTGCGATTGCAAATGAGATGAAGAAATGCCCAATATAAATTCTTTCGAAATTCACAGATTGTATTTAACATTTTAGAATTCAATTCATACCTTTGCACTCTCCCGAAATTTAGGGATTAAAAACTCATTAAACTCAAATGCTTATACTAATTCTTTACTTTTTTATTTTTATTGTTGTTGTTCAAATTTCGTATTATCTAGGTGTTTTTGGAAAATTTGCTTTCGCTAAAGCGCAAAAAATCACACCAAAAAGAATCCCGATTTCGGTGATTGTTTGTGCCAAAAACGAAGCGGAAAATGTTGCTAATTTTATTCCTCTGCTTGCGGAACAAAACTATCCTGATTTTGAAATTGTTCTGATTGACGATGCCTCAAGTGATACTACTTTGGATATTTTTGAAGGTTTTGAAAGGCAGTACCCTAATGTTCGTTTGGTAAAAGTAGCAAACAACGAAGCCTTTTGGGGAAACAAAAAATACGCTTTGACATTAGGAATAAAAGCCGCCAAAAAAGAGTATTTATTACTCACCGATGCTGATTGTTACCCAACTTCGAAAGAATGGATAACCGCTATGAGTTCTCAATTTACCATGCAAAAAACAATTGTTTTGGGTTATGGCAAATATGAAAAAATTCCTAATTCATTCCTGAATAAAATAATTCGTTTTGAAACATTATTGACAGCAATTCAATATTTTTCATGGGCGAAAATTGGACATCCATACATGGGCGTTGGGAGAAATTTAGCGTATAAAAAAGAAGAATTTTTCAATGTAAATGGATTTATCGAACACATGCAGATTCGTTCTGGTGATGATGATTTATTTGTAAACCAAGCTGCAAAAGCTAAAAATACAACTATTGCCTACATGCCAGAAAGTTTTACACTTTCTAAGCCAAAAACGACATACAAAGACTGGTTAATCCAAAAAAGAAGGCATATAGCCACGGCAAATTATTATAAACCTCTTGATAAATTACAATTAGGAGTGTTCTATTGTTCACAATTACTATTTTTTTTATTGCCCATTCTGTTATTCGCTTTTCAATATCAATGGATATTAGTTTTAAGTTTAATAGCATTGCGCTATCTTGTGGCATGGATTGTGGTAGGGTTTTCAGCAGGTAAACTTAAAGAAAATGATATTAAATTCTGGTTCCCAATCGTTGAGATAGTACTTATCTTCACACAAATCAATATCTTTATAACAAACACATTCTCAAAACCAGTACATTGGAAATAAACAAACAAATAGAAAAAGCAAAACAAGGCGATCAGGTTGCCTTTACTTTTCTATTGGATTATTATTGGAATGAAGTGTATGGTTTTATGCTGAAACGCACCGAAAATGAAACTAATGCCGAGGATATTACCATTGAAACATTCTCGAAAGCTTTTGATAAAATAGCCACTTATAACTCGGAATTCCAGTTCAACACTTGGCTTATTGCTATTGCAAAAAATGTACACATCGATTTATTACGAAAAAAGAAATCGAGTCTTTTTGTCGAAATTACCGATGAACAAGACCAGCAAGCCTACAATATTGCTGACACTACTCCATCTGCAGAAGATGAATTGATTACCGAGCAAAATCTTTCTCGGTTATTGCAATTCATCAAAGAATTGAAACCACATTATCAAGAAGTGATTCAGTTGCGCTATTTTCAGGAAATGAGTTATCAGGAAATTGCCAATAAAATTGACGAACCTTTGAGTAACGTTAAGATTAAATTGCTTCGCGCCAAAAAACTTCTGGCAGAAATCATTCAGAATAAAAGGTAGCCTTATTTTATAAAATAGCACCGATCCTTACTTCCTTAAAAACAAAAAGTGATCTAAATTAATTTTAGACCACTTTGTTAAATTAAAAGCAATTACAGATTTTTAAAAAATTATCTTATAATTCTTTCCGGATAATCCGTAATGATTCCGCTTACTTTAAGTCCTTGTATATTCTTAATATCCATAGGTTCATTCACAGTCCAAGGATAGATTTTAAAATTATTCGCTTTCATTACAGCAACATTTTCAGCCGTTAAGGTTTTATAATATGGATTTATGGCTTGCGCTTTAAGCTCTTTTCCAGTTTTGATAATGTTCTCAATAGGATCTTTATAGGTAAGCAATCCAATCGTTATTTCAGGACTTAATGACCTCATTTTTTGCAACTCCCCTACTCGAAAACTAGAAATAAAGAAATCTTTATTTCTCCAACCTTTTTTCTTGTATTCTTCTATTATTCTATATGTATCCGTTGCTGTGTTTGTCCCTTTCAATTCAATATTAAGGACTGTTTTTCTATCGATAGTCTCTATCACTTCTTGCAAAGTTGGGATTTGATGTTTACCCGCAACCAAAACTTTTCTCAATTCATCGAAAGTGTATGCTTCAATTTTTCCTTTTGCATTTGTGATTCGGTCTAAATCATCATCATGAAAAACCACCAATTCACCCGTTTTAATTTTATAAACATCTATTTCTAACATATCGGCTTTCAATTCTATTCCTTTTTCTATTGATGCTAAGGTGTTCTCTGTGGCATGGCCCATTGCTCCTCTGTGACCACAAACAACAAATTTATTTGAAGCACAATTTAAAAATAATAGGACTACTGAGGATGCCAATACTAGTTTAGTGAATTTCATAATTTTCATTTGATTTTTTAAGGTAAAAATAGATTATTCGTCAGGCTCAAATATTAAGAAGGGATTAAATTAAGAATATTTAACCTATCAAATAGGTTGATTTTAGTACCTAATCAGTTAACAATAGCTTAAGAAAGTGTTTGTTTCAGCCTTCTATTTTAGGTTTTCATTAACATAAAAGTATTCTAGTGTTATTGTTAAAATAACAGTCATTTTTCAATTAGTCAATTCCTTTGTCGGCACTAAAAAACAAAAAAAGTATTCATGAAACAACTCAAATTATTTTTATTTACAATTGTGCTGACAGTGTTTGTGGGCAATAAAAACTTTGCTCAAACGACTCAAGCATCCATATCAGGTATTGTTTTAGGCAGTAATTCAGAACCTATTAAAGACGCAATGGTTCAAATTAAAAATGAATCAACTGGATTTAAAACCAACTCATTGTCTAATTTCAAAGGTGTTTTCACCTTCAAGGAACTCCCGTTAGGAGGACCTTATACTATTAGCGTCAAAGCTTTAAGTTACGGAGAACAACAACGCTCCGGCTACACTTTAAATCAAGGTGATTTAATAAATATTGAAATATTAATGCAGGACGACATTCAAAATTTAGAAGTGGTCGAAGTTGTAGGGCGAGGTTTAAAAAATAAAACAGGAAATTTAGGAGCTGCAACGGCTGTAACCGCAAAACTGATTAATGCGTTACCGGTAAACGGAAGAAATTTTACCAGTTTAATGGATTTATCGCCTTTAAGCAGAGGTGGAAATATTTCTGGACAATTAGCCTCTTCCACAAATTACACGTTAGACGGAATGAATGCCAAAAACCCAACTTCGGCAGGATCAACAACCAGTCGAAGCGGGGCTCCTTATTCGATATCCATAGAAGCAGTAAGAGAGTTTAAAGTTGTCACCAATCAATATGATGTAGGCTATGGCCGAAGTGGTGGTGGAACAGTAAGTGCCGTGACTAAATCAGGGACAAATGATTTTACAGGAAGTATGTTTGCTTATAATCGTGCCGATTGGTTGTCCAGCCCGTATGACATTAGAGGGAACAGACGTCAAAATGATTTTTCTACGTCACAATATGGTTTCACTTTTGGTGGACCAATCATTAAAGACAAATTGCATTTTTTTGTAGCTTGGGACCACCAACAAGATTCGCGTCCATTAATCATAGCTGATGTTCAATCCGCCGAAGATGAATTGCGTTTTAATGTTACAAGAGCCACATTAGACAATTTTGTGACTATTGCCCGTAATAAATATGGCGTTTCTAATGCTCCACAATACGGAACTTTTGATAAAAAACGTAATTCGGATGCCGCTTTCGCTCGTATTGACTGGCAAATTAACAGTAACAATTTATTGACCGTTCGTAATAATTTTACCTACGACAATAATAAATTAGGGCTACAAGATAATACGACCATTAATTTATATGAATCATTTGGTGACGATTTAAATATTGACAACAGTATTTTGGCTTCATTACGAACAAAAGTAAATGCAAGAGTTACAAATGAGTTGAAAGTACAGCATTTATATACTTTTCAGGACAGTAATCCAGGAGACCAATTGCCTTCCTATAATATTCCACGTGCTGTTGTAGAAAATGTAGCTTCAACTATTAATGGAGCAGTAAGAACTACGAATATCCAAATTGGAGGACACCGATTTGCCCAAGAAAAATTCACCAATAATGTTTTTCAAATTGTAGATAATTTATACTTCAACACAGATAAAGTTAAATATACTTTTGGTTTTGATTTAATGCAAACCAATTCAGAATCTTTATATGGAAGCGAAGTAAATGGTCGTTTCCATTTTAATAGTGTTGCTAATTTTGACAACTTAACACCTTATCGTTATTACAGAGAAGTACCTTTAGTAGCTGATCCTACGGTTACTTCGAATATATTAAACGCCGGTATTTATGGTCAGTTACAAACCAAAATCGCATTGGGATTAGACCTTACTTTAGGGTTGCGATTTGATTATGCTAAATATCCGACAGCAACATTCAATCAATTAGTTTTTGATGAATTAGGCATCCGTACAGACAATAAACTTCAATCTGCCATCCTTCAACCGAGAGTACAATTGTCTTGGGATGTAAATGAAAACCACAAAGATTATGTACGTTTAGGAGCTGGAATTTTCGCATCTGATTTGAATAACTATGCAGTCATCAATAATCTATATTTTGATGGAAATCACACCGCCACAGTGGATGTAAGATCACCAAATGTTCCTATGCCAAATTTCATTGATTATCGAAATAACTATGCCAGTATACCCACTTTGGATGCGTTTCAATTACCGACTATTAATTTTACAGGAACAGATGCAAAAGTACCGGTAGTCTACAAAGCCAATATATCCTACTCCCATTTCTTTACGGATAAATTAAAAGCAGGAATAGCAGGTTACGCCACTCTAGGACGTAACAATTATGTTTACGTAGACCGAAATATGGTAGCGAATCCATTTTTTACTTTGGCCAATGAAGGTGATCGTGGTGTGTATGTTCCCGCAAGTTCAATGCCTGCAAATGGTGCCGGAGACTGGATGCAAGGACGTATCAGTAATAAATTAGGTCGTGTATTAGAATTAAACAGCGAGGGTAAAGTCAATCAATTTGCAATGGTGGTAGATGCTACGTATCGTTATTTTAAAGATGGTGAAATATCTGCCAGCTACACCTTGAATGACACAAAAGACAATACTTCATTTAATGGAAATGTTGCTAACACAGCAACTTTAGTTTTACCAGTAGAAGATGACCCGAGAGACTTAAGTAAAATGAGTTATTCTGATAATCATTTCCGTCATAAAGTGGTATTTTACGGAACATTACCTACTTTTTATGGCATCAGTGTTGGTGTTCGTTATTCTGGCATCGGTGGTACACGCTACAGCTTGCTTTCAGGAGGAAATACAAATGCCGATTTTGTATCATCTTCAAATGATTTAGCTTATATTTTTGACCTCAATAATTCTGCGGTTCCCCAAAATGTAAAAACGGGATTACAAACCATACTTAACAACCCGGCTGCAAGCCAAAGTTTGAAAGATTATATTAATAAATACTCCGGAAAATTAGCTGAAAGAAATGGAGGAATAAATGAGTTTTATGGTCTTGTTGATGTTAGAATTAGCAAAAAGATTGCATTAGACAAAAAACAATTCATAGAATTTACAGCAGACATATTTAATGTTGCCAATTTATTAAATAAAGAATGGGGCGTAAATAAATCTCTGGGAAGTCAGTCATTGTATGCTTTAGGCACACCGGCAGCTGGAACAACAGCTACTGTTCCCGGATTTGACAGTACAAGACAACAATTTAATTACAGAGTAAACAATGCTGGACTCCCTTCGCTTTCAGGAAATCCATTTCAAATACAAATTGGATTTAAATATGCTTTTTAAATCCTACTGATAGATTAAATAAAACAAAGAAAAGCTTCAATTAATTTTGAAGCTTTTCTTTTTAATACCTTTTTTATTTTTTTTGCATTTTTATCCTAAAATAACAAAAGGTCCTAATCTAGCCCTGATTGCAGTGATATCCTTGCATTTTTTTTGCATAGATACAACGGAAAGCAGGACAACTAATTCCTAAAAACAAGCAAATATTCTGCTCCTACTGCTTCAATTCCCTTCTTTTAAATAAACAAATAAACGAATCCACAAATAAACTACATTCCTTATCTTTGTGCTTTGAAAATTGATATATGGAAACTGTTTTAGAAAATACTTTACCAATTGGAAAACCGAAATGGCTCAAGGTAAAACTCCCAATAGGACAAAAATACACCGAGCTTCGCGGCTTAGTAGACAAATATAATTTGAACACGATTTGTACTTCGGGAAGTTGCCCAAATATGGGGGAATGCTGGGGCGAAGGCACGGCAACATTTATGATTTTAGGAAATGTATGTACGCGTTCTTGTGGTTTTTGTGGTGTAAAAACCGGAAGACCAGAAACGGTGGACTGGGATGAGCCAGAAAAAGTGGCGCGTTCTATAAAAATCATGAACATCAAACATGCCGTAATTACCAGCGTTGACAGAGATGACTTGAAAGATGGCGGATCAATTATTTGGATTGAAACCGTGAAAGCCATTCGAAGAATGAACCCAAACACCACACTGGAAACATTAATTCCTGATTTTCAAGGTATCGAAAGAAATATTGACCGTATCGTAGAAGCCAATCCTGAAGTAGTTTCTCATAATGTAGAAACAGTACGCCGATTGACACGTGAAGTTCGCATTCAAGCAAAATACGACCGAAGTCTGGAAGTCTTGCGCTACTTGAAAGAAAAAGGAATCAATAGGACGAAGTCTGGAATCATGCTTGGTCTTGGCGAACAAGAAGAGGAAGTATATCAAACAATGCGCGATTTGCGTGAAGTAAATGTTGACATTGTAACGATAGGCCAATACTTACAACCGAGTAAAAAACACTTGCCTGTAAAGGAATTTATAACACCGGAACAATTTGCAAAATACGAGCAATTTGGTTTGGAATTAGGTTTCCGTCACGTAGAAAGCGGACCATTAGTTCGTTCCTCTTATAAAGCACAAAAACATATATTATAGTCGAAAGTCGTAAAGTCAGAAAGCCGAAAGGCTTAATATATAGACTTTAGCACTTTAAGACTTTAAGCCTTTAAGACTTATGATAAGAATTGCCATAAACGGTTTTGGAAGAATCGGCAGGAATTTATTCCGATTACTTTTAAACCATCCCTCAATTGAAGTTGTTGCCATAAATGATATTGCTGACAAAAAAACAATGGCACATTTAGTGAAATACGACAGCATTCACGGTGTATTACCATTTACGGTTAGCGATGATGAAAAAGGAATTCTGGTAGATGGAAATCATTTTTTATTTTTTCACGAAAAAAGCATTTCAAATCTGGATTGGAAAACTCTAGATATTGATTATGTTGTGGAATCTACCGGAAAATACAACACTTTTGAAGAACTGAATTCCCATATTATTGCTGGAGCCAAAAAAGTGATTCTTTCTGCACCTTCGGAAGTTGACAGTATAAAAACGGTAGTTCTGGGAGTAAATGATTTTGTTCTTGACGGCACTGAAACTATAATTTCGAATGCCAGTTGTACCACGAATAATGCCGCGCCAATGATTAAAGTAATCAATGAGCTTTGCGGCATAGAACAAGCGTACATCACTACCATTCATTCCTACACGACAGACCAAAGCTTACACGATCAACCGCATAAAGATTTACGTCGCGCTCGCGGCGCAAGTCAGTCCATTGTACCTACAACAACTGGAGCGGCAAAAGCATTGACAAAAATTTTCCCTGAGTTTGAAGGTAAAATTGGCGGTTGCGGTATACGAGTACCCGTTCCCGATGGTTCTTTGACTGACATTACTTTCAATGTGAAACGCGCGGTAACTATAAATGAGATCAACGCTGCTTTCAAAATTGCCGCAGAAACAAATTTAAAAGGGATCTTGGATTACACCGAAGACCCGATTGTTTCTGTTGATGTGATTGGCAATAAAAATTCATGTATATTTGATGCGCAACTCACTTCTGTTATTGATAAAATGGTAAAAGTAGTAGGATGGTATGACAATGAAATAGGTTATTCGTCCAGGATTATTGATTTAATTCTGCTAACAAAAAAATAAAACAACCCCAAGAAAAAATTCAGTTGCAAATGAAGTGTTTTTTTCTTTTTATTGCTTTTTTATACTCCTCATTGTATTCTCAACCTAATGAGGAAAAAGACAGCACAGCATATTACAGTAGTTTAAGCAATTCCAGCATTCAAACTAATAACTATAAAGAGGCACTATTATATACTCAAAAAGCAATACGCAATGCTGTAAAAAACAAAAACATTAAAGAACAAGCGCAGCAGACCTTCAATCTTGGAAAAATTTATTTTGATCTAAAAAAATATGATGATGCTATAGAAACTTTACTCGAAAGCGCTGCATTATTTTCGAGTTTTGAGCCAACTCCACAGCGTTCTGCAACTTATTATCGTATAGGTTTATGCTACATGCAAAAAGAAAATTATGACAGAGCTTCAATATATTTTGAGAGAGCAAAATCTATTAATGATAAATTACGAGTTCCTGATGTTGCTGAGTTATTTAACCTTCAAAAAGGACTAATTTACAAATCAAAGAATAAATTAGATTTAGCATTATCCGCTTTTAAAATTATAATTGCTAAACCATATAACCCAGCTTTGCTAAATACTAAAGCAGAAGCCTCTTACCAAATAGGAAAGATTGAAGCCAGCCGAAATAGAAATAACTTAGCTTTAAACTATCTAAACAAAGCATTAGAATTAAACAGTAAAACCAAAAATCTAGAACAAAAATCAGATATTTTACTGGCCTTAAGTGATGTTTATGAAAAAACGTTAGATAAAAATAATGCTTATTTCTATTTAAAACAACATCACAATTTAAAAGAGAGCATCACCATCTTAAACAATGAGAGACTCGGTATAGATGATTATCAAAAATTCAAAGAGTCTCAAAAATTAAAAGAAATTGCACAAGCAAATTATGAAAATAAGGAACAAGAAAAGGTTAATAAATTTTCTAAACTAATCAGTATTTTTGCAATTGCCTTAATTTCAATTTTATCTTTATTAAGTTTATCCCTCTACAAAAACAACATCATTAGAAATCGGTCTAATTTATTATTGCAAGAAAAAAATAAAGAATTAGAGATTGCTAAAGACAAAGCCGAAAAAGCGTCAAAAGCGAGATCCGAATTTTTGTCAACTGTAAGCCATGAACTTCGAACTCCCTTGAATGCCATCAATGGTATAACCCATTTATTATTGGAAGAAAACCCACAGAAAAATCAATTGGACTATTTGTCATCCTTAAAATTCTCGGGAAACTATTTGACAAAATTCATCAATGAAATTTTAGAAATTAATAAAATTGATTCGCAAAAATCAGAAATAGAATACACAAGTTTTAATCTAAAAAAATTATTAGAGGACATCATGCATTCTTTGAAAGAATTGGCTTTGGTGAATAACAACAATTTTAAACTTGAAGTTGACGCAGCTATTCCCGATTATTTAATAGGTGATCCCACAAAATTATCACAGATAATATTGAATTTAATTAACAATGCCCTAAAATTTACAAAAAACGGAAACGTTACCGTTATCGCCAATCTTGAGACGTTAAAGGATAAAAAAGCGACCTTGTATTTTGAAATAACCGATACTGGAATAGGAATACCCGAAGACAAATTAGTAACCGTTTTTGATAGTTTTTCGCAAGGGTCCATAGAAGTGAATCGCAAATATGGAGGAACCGGTTTAGGATTAACTATTGTAAAAAAATTAATTAAAATCCTTGGCGGGCAAATCAAACTTAAAAGTGTGGTTGGCGAAGGTTCTACATTTTCATTTCGCTTAGAATTCCAAATAAGTGCACAGCAAGAATCTCAAATTGAGAAAAAAACCATGATAAAATACGATGCTGCCAAATTAATAAACAAAAAAATATTATTGGTTGAGGATAATAAAATTAACCAAATGATTACTAAGAAAATGCTTGGTAATAAAGGGATTATATGCGAAATAATTGACAATGGTGAGGATGCAATCGATTTACTAAAGACTAATACATTCAACTTAGTCCTTATGGATATTCACTTACCCGGAATAAATGGAACAATTGCAACAGAAACAATACGAACATTTGATACCACCACCCCTATCATTGCCCTTACTGCAATTTCATTACATGAAAACCGCGAAATGCTTTTATCGTTTGGGATGAATGAAGTAATCACTAAACCATTTGTGCCTGAGGAATTTTACAATATAATTGCTGAATATATTTAGATCCCTGATTTAATACACCTGTCCGTTACTAATACCAAATTAGTTGTTTTAGCCCCGAATTACACAAATTGTCACAAATTTTAATTTTTATGGCTATCCGTAACTAAAACAAAACTTTTGGCCACAGATTTAAAAGATTTCAACAGATTATAGAAAAGTGAATGAGATTCATTAAGGAAATCTGTAAAAATCTTTTAAATCTGTGGCATAAAAAACAATAGCACTAAGCAAAGCGGACAGTGCTAATAGTTTAAAATTAATTCTTTAATAAGACTTCTTACTTTTGGTTCTGCTTTTTTAGCGGCTTCTAATACTTCATCATGTGAAATAGTTCCAATGCTTTCTTCATTTCCCATATCGGTGATTACTGAAATACCAAAGGTTTCTAAATCCATGTGACGCGCCACAATCACTTCGGGAACCGTTGACATTCCGACACAATCTGCACCAAGAATTTTTACCATTCTGTATTCTGCCAAGGTTTCAAAGGTTGGGCCTTGCAAACCCAGATAAATTCCTTCATGAACGGCAATGTCTAATTCTTGTGCCAATTCAGTTGCTTTCGCAATCATTTTTCTTGAATACGGCTCACTCATATTTACAAAACGAGGTCCGAAACGTTCGTCATTTTTTCCACGTAAAGGATGTTCCGGTGTCATGTTGATATGATCCGTAATCAGAACAATAGAACCTACTTTGTAACTTGGATTTACACCACCTGAAGCATTTGAAACTATCAATTTCTCAATACCTAAAAACTTCATCACTCGCACCGGAAAAGTAACTTCTGTCATGGAATACCCTTCGTAGAAATGAAATCGTCCTTGCATAGCAACTACTTTTTTTTCTCCTATTGTTCCAAAAACTAATGCGCCTTTGTGACCTTGAACTGTCGAAACAGGAAAATTCAGAATTTCGTTGTACGGCAACGTATATTCTACTTTCATTTCATCTGTAAAACTCCCTAATCCTGAACCTAAAATCACGCCATATTCTGGTATGAAATTGATTTTTCCTTTAATTTGACTTACCGTTTCTTGTACTTTTTCCCACATAGTCTATAATTGTTTTATCAAAATTTTCACTTCCCGAAACGAAAGAACTTTGTATTGGTAAATAGAAAAGCTGTTCGCTTAACAAACTTCCTTTTAAACGTACATAATCTTTTTCGGTAGTGATAATACTATTTTTTTGAGCTAAATTTTTAATTTCTAAAATGTCATTATCGGTAAAATTATGATGGTCCGGAAAAGACAAACAGACATCATTAGTATCTTGCAAATAGGCAAAAAACGGTTCCGGTTTTGCAATTCCTGCCACCAGCAATTTAGCCGCCGATTGAATTTCATTTACCTTTATCTTTCGGTTCTCTGCATAAATAAATTCTTCGTATGCTATAAAAGTAAAGTACAATTCCTGATTTTCAGAAACTTTTAACCTGTTTTTAATATCCTTTTCTTCGTCAAGCGAAAGATTAAAAGGACATTTCGTAACAATAATAACGTCAGCTCTTTTTGCCCCGCTTCGGCTTTCGCGTAAATTTCCGGTTGGCAACATCAAATCATCCGAATACAAATCACCATAGGAAGTGAGTAGAATATAAAATCCCGCTTTTACTTTTCGATGTTGAAAAGCGTCATCAAGCAGAATCACTTCTGGTTTTATGGATTGTGAAAGCAATTGTTCGATTCCATTTTCCCTGTCGGCATCAACGGCAACTTGGATAGTTCCAAATTTTTTATAAAACTGAAAAGGTTCATCGCCAATAATGGCAGCATTTGAATTGGCTCCCGCCAAAATAAAACCTTTAGATTGTCTTTTATAACCTCGACTTAGTGTCGCAACTTTATATTTATCAGAAAGCAAGCGAATCAAATATTCAATTTGAGGAGTTTTTCCGGTTCCGCCAACGCTAAGATTTCCAACAGCAATAACTGGCAAATCAAACGAATGGGATTTTAAAATCCCATTGTCGAAAAAAAAATTCCGAATACTCGTTATCAGACCATATAAAATGGCAAACGGGAACAGTATTTTTCGCAGTAAATTCATTTTACGAAAGTAGAATAAATTATCTTTGAAATAAAAATCTAACACAGATTTCACTAATTTTTACAAATTAAAAAATAACTTTAAATATTTGTGTAAAATATAATCTGTGTCAATCTGTGAAATCTGTGTCAAAACATGAAAATCAAAGAAATAATATTCGTACTTGAAGAAATGGCACCACTCGCCTATGCAGAAGATTTTGACAATGTGGGGTTATTGGTTGGAAATCAAGAATCAGAAGCTACTGGAATTTTGGTTTGCCATGATGCTTTAGAAAATATAATTGACGAAGCGATTGCAAAAAATTGCAATCTGGTAGTTTGTTTTCATCCCATCTTATTTTCGGGGTTAAAAAAAATAACAGGTAAAAACTACGTGGAACGAGCCGTAATTAAAGCCATAAAAAATGATATCGCTATTTATGCTGTTCATACCGCCTTAGACAATCATCAAGAAGGCGTGAATAAAATATTCAGCGATGCACTAGGGTTGGTAAATACTAAAATCCTAATTCCGAAGCAACATTTTATTAGGAAATTAGTGACCTATACAATTCCTGAAAATGCAGAAGAGGTGCGAAATGCATTATTTGATGCTGGCGCAGGTAATATTGGAAATTATGAAAATTGCAGTTTTAATTCGAAAGGAATTGGAACCTATATGGGAAATGAGCATAGCAATCCGCAAGTTGGCGAACGTTTTGAATTTGTACAAGGTGACGAAATCAAAATCGAAGTCACTTTCGAAAAGCATTTAGAAAACAAAATTCTAAAAGCATTATTCAAAAGCCATGCGTATGAAGAAGTCTCGTATGAGATTTATGAATTGCAAAATAAACATCAAAATATTGGCTTGGGAATGATTGGGGAATTGAAAATTCCCATGAATGAAAAAGAATTTCTCCTTTTTACGAAAGAAAAAATGCAAAGTGATGGAATCCGACATTCCAACTTTACAGGAAAAGAAATAAAAAAAGTAGCCGTTCTTGGCGGAGCAGGAAGTTTTGCGATAAAAAATGCGATTCAGGCGGGAGCTGACGCCTATTTGACTGCTGATTTAAAATACCATCAGTTTTATGAAGCCGAAAATCAACTACTATTAGCCGATATTGGACATTTTGAAAGCGAACGCTATACAAAAAATTATATTGTAGAGTATCTTCGGAAAAAAATCCTTAATTTTGCAGTTATTTTATCAGAAGAAAATTCAAATCCAGTTAAGTACTTATAGAATATGGCGAATACGAAAGAATTAAGTGTTGAGGACAAGTTAAGAGCAATTTACGATTTACAACTTATTGACTCTAGAATTGACGAAATCAGAAACGTAAGAGGAGAACTTCCTTTAGAAGTAGAAGATTTAGAAGATGAAGTTGCAGGTTTAAGCACCCGTTCAGAAAAATTGAAAAGTGAACTTGAAGTTATCGAGGATCTAATCAAATCAAAAAAGAATGCAATTGATGACCACAAAGAGGCTATCAAAAAATATACGAAACAACAAGAAACGGTTCGTAATAACCGAGAATTTAATTCGTTGACTAAAGAGGTTGAATTTCAAGAATTAGAAATTCAATTGTCTGAAAAACAAATTAAAGAAATGAAAGCTTCAATCGAACATAAGAAAGAAGTAATTTCAAGTTCTAAAGAAAGATTAGAAGCAAAATCAAATCATTTAAAGCATAAAAAATCAGAGTTAGAGGCTATCATGGCTGAAACTGCTAAAGAAGAAGCTTTCTTATCTGAAAAATCAGCAGAATTTCAAGCTTTAATTGAAGAACGATTGTTGAAGGCTTACACCAGAATCAGAACTAGCGTTCGAAATGGTTTAGCTGTTGTTTCTATTGAAAGAGGTGCTTCTGCGGGATCATTTTTTACTATTCCTCCACAGACACAAGTAGAAATTGCTTCTAGAAAAAAAATTATTACTGATGAACATTCAGGAAGAATATTAGTAGACAGCGTATTGGCTGACGAAGAAAAAGAGAAAATGGAACAGTTGTTTTCTAAATTCTAATTACATTTAAGTCCCGATACATATCGGGACTTTTTTTTATGAAAAAAATATTGTTTTTTATATTCACTAAATCTATTGGATTATACATCAACCTTTTGAGTTTTGTATTGCCCAAAAAAGCATCGCAAATAGCGTATGCCTTTTTTAGTGAACCCAGAGAAGGCAAATTATCCAAAAACAGTCTTCCAGAAATTCTACAAGAAGCACACTCTGAAACGTTTCAAAATAAAGAACATTTCTTTCATACGTATACTTGGAAAGGAAATGACACCGTAATATTATTAGTTCACGGCTGGGAAAGTAATGCTTCCCGATGGGAAAACATCCTGCCTTATCTAAAAAAATCAGGAAGCACCATCATTGCAATTGACGGTCCTGCGCATGGATTATCGAGCGGTAAAGAATTTAGCATTCCTAAATATGCTGAATTTATTCATATCGCTGTCGAAAAATTTAAGCCTCAATACTTAATAGGGCATTCTATGGGTGGTAAAACCTGTTTGTATTACCAATCCGTTTATCAAAATGATGCTTTAAAAAAAATGGTGATTCTAGGATCTCCAAGTGATTTCAATATTATTTTAAACAATTACATTACGTTATTGAGTTTAAATTCTAAAATTTCAAAATCCTTAGAAGCTCATTATTTGAATCATTTCAAACTCAATCTGGAACAATTTTCAGGGAAATTATTCGCCTCTAAACTGAACATCAAAGGGCTTATTGCTCATGATATTGACGACACGGTAGTTTTATTCGAAGAAGGAAAGAAAATTGCAGGCGCATGGGAAAATGCTGTTTTTATCGAAACTAAAGGTTTAGGACACAGCATGCATGATGCCGAATTGTATGAAAAAGTGTCTCGCTTTTTATTTGAATCGGATAACTAAAATATAAAAATCTACGAAATACTTTATAGAGTTCTTAATTTTTCAAATAAACAAATAACCACATAAACGATTAAACAATTTAGTACTACTTTTGCAGTATGGAAGAAAATTTAAAACGCCTAAATAAATTCATTGGAGAAACTGGGTATTGTTCCCGCCGTGAAGCTGATAAAATCATTGAAGAAGGTCGAGTAACCATCAATGGAGTCGTTCCGGAATTAGGCACAAAAGTTTCCCCAAATGACGAAGTGCGTATTGACGGCAAATTAATCCGAGAAAAAAATGAGAAACCCGTTTATCTTGCTTTCTATAAACCTGTTGGAATCGAATGCACCACAAACCTGGATGTTCGCAATAATATTGTAGATTACATCAATTACCCCAAACGTATTTTCCCTATAGGACGGTTAGACAAAGCGAGTGAAGGATTGATTTTTATGACTAATGACGGCGACATCGTCAATAAAATATTACGTGCCCGAAATAATCACGAAAAAGAATATACCGTAACCGTAAACAAACCCATCACCGATCGATTCATCGAAAGAATGGGAAATGGGATTCCAATTTTAGACACTGTTACCCGAAAATGTAAGGTGGAACAAATCAGCAAATTCATTTTCAAAATTATCTTGACGCAAGGCTTAAACCGCCAGATTCGTAGAATGACAGAATATTTAGGGTATGATGTTACGGCGCTTAAACGCATCCGAATTATCAATATTTCGCTGGATATCCCTGTAGGCCGTTACCGAGATTTGACTGATGCTGAAATCAAAGAATTAAACGAATTGATTGAACCTTCGAGTAAAACAGAAGAAGCCAGTTTACCTAAAACAGAAGTGCCAAAAAGAAGAACTGAATTCATCAAAAGAGATGATCCCAGATTTAAAGGTCGAGGAGATTATTAAACATACAAAAATCCCATCCGCTACGGCTGATGGGATTTTGCTTTTATTTATTAGTCATAAATTCATAATATAAGACTTTTGATAAAAAGGGTTGAGATTGCATCCGAATAATCTCTTTCTCTTTTGAAAGTTCCATGTTTTGTCCATCTAATTTCTTTTGCGAAAAATAATCACTACGCATTTCATCATTAAAATTGAGTCTGGATAAAAACATAGGCTCAACGCCTTTATTTACAGAGATATTGTACTGCGTGATTATACTTCCCCAATTAACAAAACTGCATAATAGGATTGTTCCATAGAAATACCAAATCATTTGATTGAAAAGAAAAGCATTTGTTTTTTGCTTGGTGATTTTTATAAAAGAAATAACCAATCCAATTATCGCTAAAATCAAGAAAGCATACACACCTAATCTTTTGTAGGTTAAACCAAAATAGGAAACATATTCCGAGTTTTTGATGAGGGCACATAGTATTAAAATTCCGTTTAAAAGAATCCAAATCTTAGCTAATTTTTTAAGATTTTTAGCATTTGCATCAAAATTAAACCCTCCTTTAAAATAGAATAAAATAACACCAACTGCCATTATGATTGAAAGAATAACGGCAGTTACTCTTTCGTGTGTATCAGAACTTAAGTTAGATTTTTTGACCACTTCAAAAAACTGTTCGTAATTATAAGTTGCAATGAAAATCAAAAGCAACGCATTTAAAAGAAACAACGTAATCTCTCCACTTCTTCTTTCAAAATCAATATCCAAAAACGAAAATGAATTTTGATTTTGCGTTTTGGCTTCTTCCTTAAAATCATTATCCAGTAAATCATTCTTTTCATAACAAATCACAGGAATCCAATAATTCCAGAAAGTGAACGAAATAAAAAATCCTAAAGCGGTAAGTACAAATGCTTGCCAAGCATCAATATCTAAATAATAACCGGTAAACAAAGACGAAAAATGATCGCTTCCAAAAGAATATACGATTAAAAATAGCCCAAGAAATAGGATTGGAATAACAAAATAAGCAATCAGCTTTTTAGCAAAACCGTTATTGACTTTTCGCTTAGGAAGATATTGACTGAACATCAATATACGACCTAACGAAGCGATTCCGTTGATCAACACCAAAGGCAGAGCCTGTAATAATTTAAGTTTTGGCTCCTGGGTTTTGAATTGTAAAAAGATAATCGACAAAGCCATAGCTAAAAACGACGGAAAATCACCATACCAGGCAAACGCAAAGCAAGACAGAACCGATGCAACCACTAAAATCAAATGCAACCTACTGGTAAATTTCTCTTGGAAGAAATAACATATCAAGGCGGTTTGCATCATCCCGAAAATGGCCCAATTGAGACCCAAATCCTCGTTGTAAAAAAGCAGTGTAAAAACCAAACTGCTGGCTAAAATAAAATGTAGTTTTTTCATAATAAAATTCAAAAGTACTTTGCTTTTCAAAGTATTTAATTAAAAAAAAGGTCATTTAGATTTAATTAATTTTTCAAGACTATTCAAATGAGAAATAAAAGCGGCTCTACCCATATTGGTAACTCGATACGAAGTTCTCGGTTTTTTACCCACAAACTCTTTTTTTACTTCTATGTATCCAGATTTTTCTAATGCTGATGAATGACTTGCTAAGTTACCATCAGTGATATTCAATAAAGATTTCATCTCAGTAAAATCAATCCAGTCGTTTACCATCAAAACAGACATAATGCCCAATCTGACCCGACTTTCGAAATTTTTATTTAATGCATCAATGATTCCCATTTCTATTTGTATTTTTTGAACACAATTATTCCGTAAAGGATGTGTAAAATCCCAAATCCTATTGCCCAAAAAACAAGCCCAAAACCAAGATAAAAAAGGGAAATACATCCTAAAATAATTTCACATGCACCCAAATATCTAATATCCGAAAAAGTGTATTTCCCGGCATTAATAAGCGCTAAGCCATAAAATAATAAAGTAACTGGAGCAATCAGAGCGAATAACTGATGGTATAAAAGAGCCATACAAAATATGCCTCCAACTAATAAAGGAATCGCTAGATTCAATACCATTTTTTTAGTGGTATTAGTCCAAACCGGCAAATCAAACTTTTTACTTTTTCTCAAAGTAAAAAATATACCAGATCCCAATGCTAAGATCAAAATTGCCAAAGCAATGAAAACTAATTCGATTATTAAATCATAGCTATAGATCTTTTGCTTACCATCAAAATATTCAATTCCATTATTTTTAAACAACTGATATGCGTACATTGATCCCGCTAACGCAAACAAGCCTGCAAATACACCTGAAAGGCCACTTAATGAAATAAATCTTGAAGAGCGCTCCATCATGGAACGAATATGTGATAAATCTTCTTGAAGCTTTTGACTCATAAATAAAGTACTTTGAATTACAAAGTTATTTATAATTTTTAGATTTCAAAGTATAAACGGATTTAATTTTGATAAAATTTATAAAATGAATATTTACACAAAGTTTATAGTATCAAAACCATCTCTTTCTTTTGAATAAAAACACACCAAAAGCGGATAACAATACAGATACTGAAATCACAATCCATATTCCATAGCGATTATCTTCTAAATCATTGGGTACATTCATACCATACAAACTCGCAATCAGTGTTGGAATCATCAAAATAATCGAAATTGAAGTCATCTGCTTCATAATTGTATTCATATTATTAGAAATCACAGAAGCATACGCATCCATAGTTCCCGTTAAGATGTCGCTGTAAATATTAGTGGTTTCTTGCGCCTGACGCAATTCAATTTCAACATCTTCCAATAAATCAAAATCAAAATATTCTTTTTGGGATTTTATATTTTTGATTCGATGCAACAAAATATCATTCCCTTTCAAGGATGTCATAAAGAAAACCAAACATTTTTCTATTTGAAGTAACGCTTGTAATTCTTCATTTTTAATTGATTTTTCTAAATTGTCCTCGGCTAATTTTATTTTTTGATTGACTTGTTTTAAGTATTTCAAAAACCAAACACTAGAGGAAAGCAATAACTTCAACACTAAATCGAAGTTGTCTTTAATGTTGATATTCTTGCGTTTCGTATAAGTAACGAAATCCGTAAGCATTTCCGTATTATGAAAACTGATGGTGATGCAAACTTCTCCTTTAAAAACAACCCCAACAGGAATGGTATGAAAAGGTAATTTAACGTCATTACTCTTCACAGGAATTCGCATGATAATCAAAGTCCAGCCATTTTCAATTTCTATCCTTGGTCTTTCATCAATATCTTCAATATCGTTATAAAATGCTTCAGGAATTTGTAAGTCTTCGAGTAAATATTTTTTCTCTGCTTCGGTAGGGCATTCAATATTTATCCAGCAATTAGGAATCCATTCTGGAATGGCAATCAATCCGTTATTGTTTTTGTAAAAAGCTCTCATTTCAAAATTCTATAGGTTTATTTACAGCCTCTTGAAAACAGTTCAAGTGCTATATTAGTGTAACATTTCCGAATAATAATCGTCCATTTTAAAGGTCTTGTTTAAGTGGTGCAAAAGTATTCTTTAAATTTCATTTCAGCATCAATTATCAGAATTAAGATCAAAAAAAGCCTTAAACATATGTTTAAGGCTTTCTATCAAAAACTATTCTTTTATTTATTTCTTTTCATTTCTCTTGCCAAAAGCGTGTTTTTCAACAACATTGCAATGGTCATAGGTCCTACTCCACCTGGTACAGGGGTAATAAATGATGCTTTTTTGCTTACATTTTCAAAATCAACATCACCAGTGATTTTATATCCTTTTTTATTTGTTTCATCAGGAACACGTGTGATACCTACATCGATAACCACAACGCCATCTTTCACCATATTCGCTTTTAGGTAATTTGGGACTCCCAAAGCAGTAATGATAATATCGGCATTTTTAGTGTATTCTTCTATATTTTTGGTTCTGCTGTGAGTAAGAGTTACAGTTGAATCCCCTGGATATCCTTTGCGACTCATCAAAATACTCATTGGAAGACCCACAATATGACTACGTCCAATAACAACGGTATGTTTACCCGCGGTTTCAACTTTGTAACGCTCTAACAATTCCATTATTCCATAAGGAGTTGCGGGCAAAAACGTTTCCATTTCTAAAGCCATTTTTCCAAAATTGGTTGGATGAAATCCATCCACATCTTTATCAGGATCAATAGCCATCAGAATTTTCTGCTCGTCAATGTGTTTGGGTAAAGGCAATTGAACAATGAAACCATCTAAATCATCATCTTCATTGAGATCTTTGATTTTTGCCAACAATTCAACTTCCGAGATGTCTTCGTCTAAAGAAACCAATGTAGATTCAAATCCTATTTGTTGACATGATCTTACTTTGCTACCAACATAAGTCAAACTTGCACCGTTTGATCCAACAAGAACCGCAGCTAAATGAGGCACTTTCTCCCCATTGTCTTTCATTTTTTGTACTTGGACAGCGATTTCGCTCTTAATATCTTCCGCTGTTTTTTTTCCGTCTAGTAGTTGCATTTTTATTTAGTTTAATGTCTTAAAGTCGAAAGTCTTAAAGTCGTTACAACCTTAAGACTTTCGACTTTTGACTCATTTTTATTTCATTCCGGGCATACCTCCTGGCATTCCGCCTTTCATACCGCCCATCATTTTCATTAGGTTTTTTCCTCCTGGACCTTGCATCATTTTCATCATCTTGCTCATTTGTTCGAACTGTTTCATCAATTGATTTACTTGCTCAATTTTAGTTCCGGAACCTTTTGCAATTCGAGATTTTCTTTTTACATCGATCAAAGCCGGCTTGCTTCTTTCAATTGGAGTCATCGAGTGAATAATTGCTTCAATATGTTTGAATGCATCATCTTCTATCTCCACATCTTTCATGGCTTTTGAAGCACCTGGTATCATTCCAACCAAGTCTTTCATATTACCCATTTTCTTTACTTGCTGAATTTGTGAAAGGAAATCATCAAAACCGAATTCGTTTTTGGCAATTTTCTTTTGGATTTTTCTTGCTTCTTCTTCGTCAAATTGCTCTTGCGCTCTTTCTACCAAAGACACAACGTCTCCCATTCCCAAAATTCTTTCGGCCATACGAATTGGATAGAATACATCAATGGCATCCATCTTTTCGCCTGTACCTACGAATTTAATTGGTTTATTAACAACCGATTTAATCGAAATTGCAGCTCCACCACGTGTATCTCCATCTAATTTAGTTAAGATAACTCCATCAAAATTTAATATATCGTTGAAAGCTTTTGCTGTATTTACAGCATCTTGACCTGTCATCGCATCAACTACAAACAACGTTTCTTGAGGTTGAATGGCTTTATGAACGCGCTCTATTTCGTTCATCATTTCTTCATCAACTGCTAAACGACCCGCAGTATCGACAATCACAACATTGAATCCATTTGCTTTCGCATGTTTGATTGCATTTTGAGCAATTTCTACTGGATTTTTATTTTCTGGCTCGGAATAAACCTCAACGCCTATCGAATCTCCAACCACGTATAATTGCTGAATAGCCGCAGGACGATAAATATCACACGCTACTAATAATGGCTTTTTGTTCTTTTTTGTTTGAAGATAATTGGCGAGTTTTCCGGAAAAAGTAGTTTTACCGGAACCTTGTAAACCAGCCATTAAAATAACCGATGGATTCCCGGAAAGATTGATTCCGGCAACATCACCACCCATCAATTCTGTCAATTCATCTTTTACTAACTTTACCAGTAATTGTCCTGGTTGAAGTGTTGTCAATACATCCTGACCGATTGCCTTTTCTTTTACTTTGGTAGTAAAATCTTTGGCAATTTTAAAGTTAACATCCGCATCAAGCAAGGCTCTTCGAACTTCTTTCAAAGTTTCGGCTACATTTATTTCGGTGATTTTTCCGTGACCTTTAAGTATATGAAAGGCTTTATCTAGTTTATCGCTTAAATTATCGAACATAATTTTTTTCTCTTTAATTAAGGCGCAAATTTAAGCATTTGATTTTGAAGTTTAAATGGTATTATAAATAAAAAGAGGCTATCTGAAGAAGATAGCCTCTTTTTATTATGTAATCAATGAAACTTTAGATTAATCCTTATCGTCTAAATCTGTTTCATTTTCTAGTAAATCTTTTATAAAGTCGCCAATATCGTTGTGACTATCATCACTACCAGTACTAATTTCGATAACGCCGTCTCCATCGGTATCTAATAATAAACCTTGATTTGCCAAAGTTGTTAATTTATTCATTAAAGCATCAAGCTGTATTTTAATATTTAAAGAAAGATCATTACCACTTATTGTAAAATCTTTGTTATGATCTTCAAAATCCAATTCAAGTTCGGCATCCTCATCGCTCCAAATAATAAATGGTTTTCCATTTATAGTTCCTTTTATCAAATAAGTCTTGCCATTCATTTCGCCAACTAAAGTAGATTTTTCGAATTTAAATTCGATTTCTTCATATCTTGCATTCGGAACATTTACAGAAGTAATAAATGGACTTAACGTTAGGTTTGGATCAAGCAAGTCCAATAAAAAAGGCCCATCAAGTTTAACGTCATCATATTTGGGATCCATACTGTACATAGCATCTTCCATATCGGTTTCAAATTTGATCTTCCCAATATTAATCCTAAAATCAGTAAAAACTACTGTAGAGGCAGCCGTACGTGCAGTTAGAGAAGTCTTACCTGTTGTAGACTCCGCAGAGGCTTTCAAGGTTACATTCCCTTCTGAAGCGGAATCATTTGTACAAGAACTTATTATAAGTGCAAGTAAAGCTAAAATTGAAATTTTTTTCATAATTGTATTTTTAAATTATTAAGTAATAATTAAGTAATTATTAACGCAAAAAATATGCCATTATTACATTCTTTCCGGCACACTAATACCTAATAATTTAAAGGAAGCCGCAATCGTATCTGCCACTTTTTTAGACAATTGAACTCTGAATATTTTTTTCTCTAAATCCTCTTCTCCAAGAATCGGAACAGCCTGGTAGAATGAGTTGTATTCCCGAACTAAATCATAGGTAAAATTTGCAAGCAAAGCCGGACTGTGATGCTGTGCTGCATTTTGTATCACTTCAGGAAACAACGCTAACTGTTTCACCAATTCCTTCTCTTTTTCATGAAGTACTGCCGCTTTGGATTTATTCAAAAAATCAAAATTGGCTTTACGAATAATAGATTGAATACGGGCATACGTATATTGAATAAACGGACCTGTATTTCCAGCAAAATCTACCGATTCTTCCGGATTGAAAAGGATTCGTTTTTTAGGATCCACTTTTAGAATATAATATTTCAAAGCCCCCAAACCAATCGTGTTGTATAATGTTGCTTTTTCATCCGCCGAATAGGAATCCAATTTTCCTAAATCTTCTGCGATTTTTTGTGCTGTATCTGTCATTTCCTGCATCAAATCATCGGCATCAACAACAGTTCCTTCACGGCTTTTCATTTTTCCAGAAGGTAAATCTACCATTCCGTAAGACAAATGAAATAGGTTTTTAGACCAGTCAAAACCTAATTTTTTCAAGATAAGAAACAAAACTTTAAAGTGATAATCTTGTTCATTACCAACGGTGTAAACCATTCCGCCTACATCCGGATAATCCTTCACGCGCTGAATTGCTGTTCCAATATCTTGCGTCATGTAAACCGCAGTTCCGTCTGAACGCAATACAATTTTACGGTCTAAACCTTCATCCGTTAAATCAATCCAAACAGAACCGTCAGGATCTTTTTCGAAAACACCTCTGTCTAAACCAATCTGAACCACATCTTTCCCTAATAAATACGTGTTACTTTCGTAATAAAAACAATCGAAATCAACACCAAGATTTTTATAGGTTTTGGCAAAACCATCATAAACCCATTGGTTCATGGTTTTCCAAAGCGTGATTACGGCATCATCTCCAGCTTCCCATTTCAGCAACATTTCCTGCGCTTCCAATATGATTGGCGCTTGTTTTTTGGCTTCTTCTTCCGTTTTACCGGTGCTCATTAATTGCGCTATTTCTTCTTTGTATGCTTTATCAAAAGCTACGTAATAATTTCCAACTAATTTATCCCCTTTTAAACCTGTACTTTGCGGTGTTTGTCCGTTTCCGAATTTTTGCCAAGCCAACATTGATTTGCAAATATGGATTCCTCTATCATTAATGATTTGAGTTTTATAGACTTTCTTCCCCGAAGCTTTGATAATTTCTGCCACTGAATATCCTAAAAGATTATTACGGACGTGGCCTAAATGCAAAGGTTTATTCGTGTTTGGTGAAGAATATTCAACCATTACCGCTGTGTCTTCTGGATTTGGAGTAACGAAACCAAAAGCAAGGTCATCTTTTATTTCTCCGAAGAAATCCAAATAATAGTCATCTGAAATAACAACATTCAAAAATCCGGAAACCACATTAAACCGACTTACCGCAGCTACATTTTCAACTAAATAGTTTCCTATTTTATTTCCCAATTCTACTGGATTGCTTTTCACCACTTTCAGCAATGGAAAAATAACCATTGTAATATCCCCTTCAAATTCCTTGCGTGTAGTTTGAAATTCAACTTTATCAATAGTAACGTCAAATAAAACTTTTACAGCTTTTTCAATAGAGGGCGTAAGAATTTGTGGTAATGTCATTTTATGTATTGGTTTTAAGGGGACAAATATAGTCATATTGCCGTAATTTGAAAATTGGAAAACAAGATAATTTACACTTAAAAATGAAGCTTTTGACCTAGTTTAAGGTAGAAATCGATTTTTTTCAAAAATAGATGTAACAAAATCCACACTGATAAGTCTATTATGTAACTTTTAATATCTAGTGTTTGTCAAAAAATGTTAAATATTACTAAAAAAGGTATTATGCTTAACATAGTATTGTATAAAATAATACATTTGCATCATCAATCATTTAAATCAAATCAATCATGAAACTTAAATTAATTTTAATCTGCTTTATTGGAACCTTGTTTTCGATAGCGGCGCAGACTTCGGTCAAACCCTCAATTCTGGAAAACTCTGGAATTATTTCTGGAAAAATAACTGACAAAAAGAGTAATGAACCGTTGGCGTATGTAAATATTGTGGTGAAGGAAAACAACAAAGTCATTACTGGTGACATCACATCTGATAAAGGAACTTTTCAAATAAAAAATTTAGCCTTAAAAGATTACATTGTTGAAATCCAATTTATGGGGTACAAAACAATTTCAAAATTAGCAAAATTATCAGAAGACAGCAGCATCAATTTGAATACAATTGCATTAGAGGAAGATGCGGTTCAATTGGCTGGAGTTGAAGTTGTCAGCGAAAAATCAACTATTGTACAAAAAATTGACAGAAAGATTATTAACGTGGGGAAAGATTTGATTTCTGCCGGAGCAACAGCCGGAGAAATCATGAATAATATTCCTTCGGTGAGCGTAGATCCGCAAACAAATGCCATCAGTTTAAGAGGAAATTCTAATGTTCGCATATTAATTGACGGAAAACCCACTACTATGGATGCCGCGCAGGTTTTACAACAAATCCCATCAGCTTCCATCAAGCAAATTGAATTAATCACCAATCCTTCGGCAAAATACAATCCGGAAGGAATGAGCGGAATTATCAATATTGTTTTAAATAAAAACAGTAAACTTGGATTTAACGGAAGTATCAACAACGGTGTAACCTTTGGTAAAACACCAAAAGTAAATTCATCTCTTGACTTAAATTACAGATCTGGAAAGTTTAATTTCTTCGGAAATTATGGCTTTAATCATGGTAAATATTCAAACAACGGCTTTATAAACAGTCAGGAATTGAATAATGAAAACACACAGCTTTTTGACATGAATTCTAAAAACACGTCTCATCTGGCAAAACTTGGTTTTGATTTTAATATTAATGAGAAAAACACTTTTTCATTTTATACCAATCAAAATATTTCGAGAGGGAAAGATTTTGGAAATACCGAAGTAGACTATGTTTCACCTCTTACTACTGATCGATTACAACTGTTTGACAGCAAAAGTAAAAATCACTCTCAAACCTATAATTTTGACTACAAATTAGGCTTTAAAAAGGAAGGACATAATTTAGAATTAGAAGTAAATTACAGTAAAAATGACAGTCCTGAAAATGCAGTATATACTAATGTAAACGGCGCTACAAACTCTTTTACAAATGATGTAAAAACGGTAGGAAATAATACGATCCTAAATCTTGATTACGTAAATCCACTTACTGAAACCACTAAACTGGAATTAGGTTTAGAAAGCCGAAATCAAAATACGGATAATAACTTATTTTTGAATGACGCCTATAACTCTAATTTCACTTACGAAAGAACATTATACTCCGCATATGCCACCCTTGGCAAGCAATGGAAAAAATGGAATTTTCAAGCTGGAGCGCGTTTAGAACAATACAATGTTGACGCTTTATTTAGAAAAGTAACTGAAGTAGATTCAAAATTTAAAGATGACATTCTAAGTATTTATCCCTCAGCTTTTATCACTTTTAATCCAAGTGAAAACAACTCTTTTAACTTGAATTATTCTCGAAGAGTAGACAGACCCAGTATTTCACAAGTAAACCCGATTAGAGAATGGAGCACACCAACGATTGATTCTGAAGGAAATCCTTTTCTAGTTCCCCAATTCACAAATTCATTTGAATTAAATTACACTCGAAAAACTAAAATTGGTTCTATCACTTCCGGAATTTTTTACAGAAGAATTCAAGACGAAATAACACGAGTGATTTTCACAAATCCAAACAATTCAAACAGACAAATTATATCTTACGATAATTTTGACAACAATGATGCTTATGGTATCGAAGTTTCAGGAAACTTAGATTTAAAAAAATGGTGGAGTGCGAATATAAGTTTTGATGCTTACAAGAAAAAAACCAAAGGAACTATTGAAGACACACCGGGAAATTACGAATTTGTAGAAATTGATGTTACAACGTTTAATGCCCGTATCAACAATACGTTTAAAGCGACAAAAGACTTGCGTTTTCAATTATTTGGAATGTACCGAGGTAGAGATTTAAGTCTTCAGTTTGACAGAAGCCCCATGTGGAAAATGGATATTGGGACCAGTTACAACGTATTGAAAGGAAGTGGAACTATCAGTGCCCGATTCAGTGATATTTTCAAAACCATGCGATTTGCTTTTGTTGGGGAACGTCCTTACAGAACAAACGGGGAATTTAACTGGGAAAGCAGAACCGTATATTTAGGCTTCAATTATAGATTTGGAAGCGGAAAAAACAAAGCAACCGAGAGAAAGCAAAGAGATAAAAATGAGACACAAGGTGGCGGAGGTCTTTTATAAGAATTAGTTTTAATATTTTTTTGTAGCAAGAAAAACCCGGAGTATGCCAACTCCGGGTTTTTCGATTTAGAAACATTTCTTGTAATCTAGAGAATTATTTTACCATTTAATAATAGCGCTACCCCAAGTAAATCCACTTCCAAATGCTGCTAATACAACTGTATCTCCGGATTTTATTTTCCCTTTTTCCCATGCTTCGGTCAAAGCAATTGGAATAGAGGCTGCAGTAGTATTCCCGTATTTTTGAATATTATTATACACTTGATCGTCCGTCAAGTTGAATTTCTTTTGGATAAACTGTGAAATTCTCAAATTTGCCTGATGTGGAATCAACATATCAATATCTGAAACTTGTAAATTATTCGCTTGCAATCCCTCATTAATAACTTCACTGAAACGAACTACTGCATTTTTAAATACAAATTGTCCATTCATGTACGGAAAATAACTTTCATCCTCCGGATTATTGTCAGCCAAAATATCTGTTACCCAACGGCCTCCCATTCCTGGAGCTTTTACAATCAATTCCTCGGCATGTAGCCCTTCAGAATGTAAGTGTGTGGATAAAATACCTTTTGTCAAATCTTCTTCTCTACTCAAAACAGCGGCTCCTGCTCCGTCTCCAAAAATCACGGAAACACCTCTTCCACGTGAGGTCATATCCAATCCGGTAGAATGAACTTCTGAACCTATAACCAATACATTTTTATACATTCCAGACTTGATATATTGGTCAGCAACAGATAAAGCGTAAATAAATCCGGAACATTGATTTCTGACATCTAAAGCACCAACAGTTCTTAATCCTAAATCACGTTGTACTAAAACCCCTGGCCCAGGAAAATAATAATCAGGGCTTAATGTGGCAAAAACTATGAAATCAATATCCTCCTTAGCAATACCAGAACGCTCAATCGCAATTTCGGCCGCTTTTACTCCCATAGAAGTCGTTGTATCTTCTCCTCTTATAATATGTCTTCGCTCCTGAATCCCGGTTCTCTCTTGAATCCATTCGTCATTGGTATCTATAATTTTGGACAAATCGTCATTAGTCACTACGTTTTCGGGAACATAAAAACCCAGTCCTGCTATTTTTGAATGATACATATACTATTGTTATTTTATTAAAATACGAGTGCAAATTTAAAACATACTTAAAAATATAAGCCAACAAAGTACTACTTTTTTAGCAATTTACAAGTTTTATGATTTTTGCAACAATTTCCTGCTATACTTACAGATACAATCCACTGAACCACTCAAAAATAATACGATAGTGACTTAATTCGGAGATGGCCCACACGTTAAAAAGAGTTTTTGGCTTCCAAACCGAACAACGCAACTACTGGGAAACTCCTGAAGTATACAACATGATGTCTCCATTGCTGAATGCGGATAAAATGAAAGCGCCAATGCTTTAGTACACGATGAAGCGGATAATAACCCGGGAACCTTCACATTGCAAACCGAACGCTATTTTCAGGCTTTGAAAGGGTTAAGTACTCCGGCAAGAATGGTAATTCTTCCAAAAGAAGTGCACGGTTATGTAACCAAAGAGACTATTTTGCATTTGCATTGGGAACAAGATCAATTCTTAGAAAGATATTTAAAGAATTAACTTTGAAAGTAGTAATCAGTGACCAGTTAAGAAGTGGTCAGAAAACTGAATATAGCACAAAACCCCAAAATCATAGTGATTTTAGGGTCTTTCTTTTTAGGATAACATCAAATATACTTCCTGATTGAGTTCTAATTCCGAATCATGCTCAAAAAAAATCGCTCTTCTTTCAAAAGCTGCTTTAACCAAATAATGACTTCCTTTGAAATAACATTGTTTCACAACTGCTTTCATGATTGCGTTATCTACTATTTTCAATTGATGCGGATACAATAAAAGCGCTGCATCTTCATCATCCTCAAGAGCTATTAATTGCGATAATTTCAACTCATTTACTTCCCCAAAAAGAGACGCAATGTATTTATTAGCCGGGTTTTCATACAAGGATTTAGAATCCCCTTTTGCAACTACTTTTCCGTTTTGAACAACAATCGTTTCATCAGAGAAAGACAACGCATCAGTACTATCATGCGTGGCAATAATACAGGTAACACCTTTATCTTTTAAGTATCTAAATAAATTGCGGCGTAAAGAATTCTTTCTAAAAGAATCAATTTGGCTGAAAGGTTCATCCAGTAAAATAATTTCAGGTTCCAAAGCCAAAACTCTGGCCAAGGCTACTCGTTGCTGCTGTCCGCCACTTAGAAATTTCGCTTTTACTTTTGCGAAAGCCGACATTTCGACCATATCTAATAATTCTTGAACACGGGATTTCTTCTCCTCAGGATACATATTCGACAAGAACTTACCCACATTTTCTTCAACGGTTATGTAGGGCATCAAATCGAAATCCTGTGCTAAATATTTAATGTAATCTTCTCCCGGTACCAGATTGTATTTGGGTCCTAAAATGGGTTTGTCATTATAAGTAATCGCTCCGCTATTTAGATCATATAATCCGTATATTAGTTTTAGCAACGTACTTTTGCCACAACCGCTTTCGCCAATAATAGCGGTATTTTGACCTTTGGAAATTGTGAAACTTACATTTTCAATAACCGGGGTTTCAGTGTACGTAAAGGAAATATCTTTTATCTCTAGCATCATCTTTATTTAAAGCTGCAAATTTACAATGTTTAATTCAAATTTAGGCACAAAAAAAGGCTGCTTCTTGACGAAACAGCCTTTGTTTTTATGATATTTTTCGCTTAGTTTTTCACTTCAGCTTCTGCATCTTTAATCATTTTTTCATTTGCAGTAATAGCAAATTCAACACGACGGTTTTGGCTTCTACCCTCAACAGTTTCATTTGAAGCAATTGGATCAGCAATCCCTAAACCGGTAACTTGAAATCTACTGGAAGAAACCCCTTTGCTAGCTAAATAATTTCTAACAGATCCTGCTCTTTCTCCTGAAAGTTTTAAGTTATAATCCGCTGGACCAGTACTGTCTGTATATCCGTAAATTGTGATATTTGTATCTGGATACTCCGCAAAAACAGGAACCAATTTATCTAGATTTGCTTTTGCAGCAGCAGTCAACGAAGATTTATTAGTATCAAAACGCACTGCATTTTCATTCAAAACTAATTTAATACCTTCACCTACACGAACTACTTCAGCTCCTGGAAGCGCAGCATCGATTTCTCTTGCTTGTTTATCCATTTTGTTACCAATAACTCCACCGGCAACTCCACCAATCACACCGCCAAGAACAGCACCCATAGCTCCTTTACCACCTTTACCAAGATTGTTCCCAAGAACACCTCCTAATACAGCTCCGGCAACAGCACCTATTCCCGCTCCTCTTTGTGTTTTATTTGTATTTTTTACTGCTTCACAACTAGTGAACATTGAACCTATTACCATTATTGTTGCCATTGCAACTATTGAAATCTTTTTCATATCTGAAATTTTTATTAATTAACTTTTTGAAATTGGTATACTACATTCGTCATTTTCCCTCCAACATCGATTTTATCAATCAATTGAAAAGAAGATTCTGTTTGATTGGCTACGTATAAAATATAACCATCTCTCACTTTTCTAGCTTTTTCACCTGCGTTAAGAATTTTTAGAATAAACTGACCATCATTATTTACAAACCAAGTAATAGGTGAGCTAAATGACATACAATTTGCTTTTGTCAAAGCCATATTTCCTTTATTGTTATTAGATACAAATTTCCATGTACTTCCTACAAAACATTCCGAATCCGCAAGTTGAAAACTATTTACTTTGATATATTGAGATCCTGGATACGTTACAGAACTGATTTCCCAATTTCCTTTCATGGCAACTTGAGTTTTTCTATCTGTATTTGTACTTGTCACTGATGTTGACTTACATGCGAACATCAAAACAGCTAAAGCGCATACTAAAATTATTTTTTTCATTTTCTTAAATTTAATGAATTAATACTTACACAAAGATACAATGCAATGAAAAGAAAATTGTTTCAAAATTAAAGTATTTTATATCATAATTAACGCCTACGACAATTTGTCACTTCCATTATAATTGGTATTCTATTTGAAAGAAACATATCCATCAAAATAAACTTAAAAAATTCAAAATATGACAACAGGTAAAATTAATGTTTCGGTAGAGAACATCTTTCCCTTAATCAAGAAATTCTTATACAGCGATCACGAAATTTTCTTGCGTGAATTAATTTCTAACGGAACGGATGCAACACTTAAATTAAAACATTTAACTAGCATTGGCGAGGCCAAAGTAGAATACGGAAACCCAATTATCGAAGTGAAAATTGATAAGGAAGGCAAAAAACTACACATCATCGATCAAGGTTTAGGAATGACTGCCGATGAAGTGGAAAAATACATCAACCAAGTAGCCTTTTCTGGTGCTGAAGAATTTTTGGACAAATACAAAGATTCAGCTAAAGATTCTGGAATTATCGGTCATTTTGGTCTTGGTTTCTATTCTGCTTTTATGGTTGCCGAAAAAGTGGAAATCATCACTAAATCGTTCAAAGATGAACCAGCGGCACACTGGACTTGCGATGGTAGCCCTGAATTTACCTTAGAACCAGCTGACAAGACTTCTCGTGGAACAGAAATCATTTTGCATATTGCCGAAGATTCTTTGGAATTTCTGGAAGAGTCTAAAATCAATCAGTTATTAAATAAGTACAATAAGTTCATGCCGATTCCAATTAAATTTGGAACCAAAACAGAAAAAATAGAGCAAAAAAAGGGCGAAGAAGTTGCTGAAGAAGATAAAGACAAAACTTTCACGGAAGTTGAAGTAGACAACATCATCAACAACCCAAATCCGGCTTGGACCAAACAACCAACGGAATTATCGGCGGAGGATTACAAGAATTTCTACCATGAATTGTATCCAATGCAATTTGAAGAACCGTTATTTCACATTCATTTAAATGTAGATTATCCGTTCAACTTAACCGGTATTTTGTATTTCCCAAAATTAGGTTCGGATTTACAGATTCAGAAAGACAAAATCCAATTGTACCAAAATCAAGTGTACGTAACGGATAATGTAGAAGGAATTGTTCCTGAATTTTTAATGATGCTAAAAGGTGTTGTTGACTCACCGGATATTCCATTGAACGTGTCTCGTTCCGGATTACAGGCTGACGCTGCCGTGAAGAAAATCTCGAATTACATCACGCGTAAAGTAGCCGATAAATTAAAATCGTTGTTCACTGAAAACCGTGAAGATTTTGAACAAAAATGGAACGACATCAAAATCGTTTTGGAGTACGGAATGCTTTCTGAAGATAAATTCTACGAAAAAGCAGGTGCGTTTGTTTTGTATCCAACAGTTGACAGTAAATTTTACACCCTCGAAGAATTAAAAGAAAATCTTGCTGCGAACCAAACGGACAAAGACGGGAAATTAGTGGTTTTATATGCTGGAAATAAAGAAGCACAGCATTCTTATATCGAAATTGCAAAAGACAAAGGATATGAAGTATTATTGCTGGATTCACCGATTATCTCGCATTTAATTCAAAAAATTGAAGGCGATAACAGCAACATGACTTTTGTACGTGTAGATTCAGATCATATTGATAATTTAATCAAGAAAGAAGAAACGACTATTTCTAAGTTATCGGAAGAAGAACAAACCAACTTGAAAACTGTTCTGGAAGCTATTGTTCCTAAACAAACGTATTCCGTACAACTCGAAGCTTTAGACAGTAATGCTTCACCATTTATCATCACGCAACCGGAATTTATGCGTAGAATGAAAGAAATGAGTCAATCAGGTGGCGGTGGAATGTTCGGAATGGGAAATATGCCGGAAATGTACAATTTAGTGGTCAACACAAATTCTGAATTGGCAACAAGCATTCTTAACAACAAAGACAAATCAACTCAGGAAAGTTTGGTAAAACAAGCGCTTGACTTAGCTAAATTATCACAAAACCTATTAAAAGGAGAAGCCTTAACCGCTTTCGTGAAAAGAAGTTTTGAGATGATTAAATAGATTATTAGATCGTTAGATTATTAGACTAAACCTGCAAGCGTAAACTTGCAGGTTTTTTTATTTAGGAGCAGCACAGCCGTTTTTCATAAGAACGCCTCCTCCTGCTGTTCATTGCAATCCCCGCTGATTGCTTCGTTCATAGCAATGTCAGCGTGGGATTTTCATTACCATCAGGGCTATTTAGGATGTTTTTTTTCAAAATAATGTTTATAAAACCACTCAAACCAGTTAACTCATTAAATAATCCTTTTAACTATTTGTAAAGAATTATTTATATATTTGAATTATAACAAAGTATGACGTTTGTCATACATATCTACCTATAAATGGGCGGGTTTGTATGATCTTGTAATACATATAAACGAGTTAACTGCAAGCATTAAAGAACGAACCTTTAACCAAGAACTTATGGGATTTTCTAATGCAAAAGAAATAGATTCTTTAATTAACGATCATTTTACTGAATTCAGAGCGGGAAAATCAGTTTTAGATTTGCTTGTTAAAAGTCAAAATGTGATTTTTGAAAATAAAAAAATATTGCCTTTTGAAAATAAAATTTCACAACTAAAATTTCTTTGTTTTCTTTCTGCTTCTTTCATTGATCTTCTTTGCATTCTTAAAGGCTTTTTCAATTCAACAACAGAATGGGAAAAAATTCATTTTTCAAAAACGGGCTATTTACTTATTTATGAAATTATAAAAAATTATGATACAAATAAAAAGTCATTACTTGACGGTATCAATAATGAAATGCCTGAACTAATTCCAATATTTAATAAAAATGCTGAACTACTAAAAGCATTTAAAAAAGAATTTGATTATGAAGGCAAAATAAAAAACATAAGACACAAATCTTCTGGTCATATTGATAAAGAATTTTTAGCATATTTTGAAGCTATTTCTTTGATTAGTTCTGAAGAGTGTAAATTAGCAATCGAAAACTGTTTAGGTTTTTTGAAACTTTTAATGATGATTTTACATGACTTAACTTTAACAACAACTGAAAATGAAGTTACTAATCCAAATCATCCTAATTTAGAATATTGGGAAATAATAAGGGAGGAAATGAAACAAGACAGAGAATTAAAGAAGTATACAAAATCGTAAGTACAAAGGCAGCAGTTAACCTCAAGCTAGCGTGAGCGTCTCGCTCGTGCCCGCAAACAAAAGCAGATAAATAAATGATCTGCGTATTAATTAGAATGAGCTTACTTTTTGTCACAATAGAATTTATCCTAACAGAGAACAATGCAAAATACCTGCTATAAAATAAAGCCGTTTTTTCTAAACAAGAAAAAACGGCTTTAGGCAAACTTCACTACATTAAAAAAGACCTAATCGTACGCTGGGAGCACGCACACCAATTTGTGTATTTACCGAAGTATTGCTTGGTGCTCTTTGATAATTTCTTTGATCATATTGATAATAATAAAATCCCGCGTGTCCATAAAAGGAATCACTGTGGTGGCAATGGGCATCACAATGAGAATGATGCGTTGTATACACATCTTGCTTGCTGGCAACATAGGCCCTATATGCTTTTCTATTCTTTTTTTTCAAATCCTTTTCGTACTCTTTTTGCTCTTTCCAAAAGGCTTTCTCTTCGGCTTTCGTTTTAGCCTTAAATGTCAACTCATAATTGGCATCTTCACTACCTCTTTGTTGATAATACGTGATTTTATCTGGATTGGTATTTATACTTGTTTCACTTTCTACACTAGCTTTTTGTGCATTTACTGTTGCTATTGTTCCCAAAAAAAGTATTGCGAATAACGTTTTAATTGTTTTCATGATCATAAATTTTAATTACAGTTACTGTCGTTTAACTAACTTCAACAGTAAGACAACTGTAAAACGTTTTACCCTACCTAAGAGTAGTATTATTTTAAAACGTACTGAGAAACCACAAGCTCACTCTTCCCATTTTTTATTTAAAAAAGAGTAGAATTACGTACTTTAGATTTTTCATTATAAAAATACAACCACAATTATGATTTTACAAATAGAAACTCCGGCATTACTTTTTGGCGCAACTTCATTAATTTTATTGGCGTATACGAATCGGTTTTTGACTATTGCCACTATCGTAAGAGGATTAAAAAAAACCTATACCGAAAAGCGGAATAATGTGATTTTATTGGAAATTAAAAACCTGGATTTACGCTTGACACTGATTCGCAATATGCAAATGGCAGGCGTAATGAGTCTGTTTTTATCCGTTTTCTCCATGCTTTTATTATTTTTAGAACAGCAAACCGCCGGAATTTATCTTTTTGGATAGAGTTTATTAGGATTATTGATTTCATTGGGATTGTCGTTTTGGGAAATCAGTATTTCCGTAAATGCATTGCGATTGCATTTGAGCGATTTAGTCGATCAAGAAGTGAAATAACTGAACAATTTTTTAGAGGAACCTGTAATTGCCTCATTGCGAAGCGTAATAAAAATCGCAAATATTAACTCCTAATTTATATCTCATAACTAGGAACTAAACCCTATCTTTGCCCGCTTTTTAAAATTAAAAAAATGACAAACAATAGTGTATTAAAAGGAGTTTTCTTAGTAGGCCTTGGTGCAACAAGTTATGGAATGCTGGCTACTTTTGTAAAAATAGCCTACGGCGAAGGCTTTACCACACCGGAAGTTACTATTGCGCAATTTGTATATGGAATCACGGGAATGTTACTGATTAATCTGTTTCAAAAAGCTAAAAAAGGAAATGACGTTATAAAAGCATCTAAGAAAAACATTATCCAATTAATGCTTGCGGGAACTTCCCTGGGAATGACGAGTATTTTTTATTATTTGGCAGTAAAATATATTCCCGTTTCTATTGCTATCGTTTTATTGATGCAAACCGTTTGGATGGGTGTTTTATTTGAAATGATTTTAGAAAAGAAAAGACCTTCGACTCAAAAAATAGTTTCGGTAGTTATTGTATTAATCGGTACGGCACTTGCCACAAATCTTATTCAAAGCAAAGTAGCATTAGACTGGCGCGGTATCGTTTTAGGGCTTATGGCTGCGGCTTCCTTTACCACAACAATGTTTACCGCTAATCGTGTTGCTACACATGTTTCTTCAGCGCAACGCAGCTTATTTATGCTCCTTGGCGGTGCAGTTATTGTAACCGGATTTGCAATTGCCACACAAAATACTCCTTTTAATTTTGAAATTTTCATGAAATGGGGAATAATACTGGCTCTTTTTGGAACTATAATTCCGCCTTTATTATTCAATGCCGGTTTTCCACTTACAGGAATTGGATTAGGAAGTATTGTTTCTGCACTGGAACTTCCCGTATCCGTACTGATGGCGTATTTTCTTTTAAGTGAAAATGTGAATCTAATCCAATGGATTGGAATTGTTTTAATCATTTTGGCAATTGTTATTATGAACGTCAACTTTAAGAAAAGAGCTTAATTTCTATTTAAAGACATTTGCACTCTATTGAGTAAAATTTTTATAAATTCGTACTAAATAACTTTACTATGAATTTACCTTGGCATTTATATGTGATGGCTTTTGTTTACTTTATTGCAGGATTAAACCATTTCAGAAACCCGAGATTGTACCTGAAAATCATTCCTCCTTATTTCCCAAATCCAAAATTATTAAACCACATCAGCGGTTTAGCAGAAATATTTCTGGCAATTGCACTCTGTATTCCTTTACTTTCAAATTATGCTGCTTGGGGAGTTATTGCATTATTGATGGCTATTTTTCCAACGCATCTTTACATGTATTTCGATGAAAAAGCAAGAATGGGTTTGCCAAAATGGGTTTTGCTTTTGCGAATGCCATTACAATTAGTCCTCATTTTCTGGGCCTACCAATATACTTAACCCATTGAAATCACTATTCCAATCTACATCCGACCCCATATTTCTTAACTTGCCAGACGCTGAAATTATCTATTATCCCCAGTTTTTTGATAAAGAGCAAGCCGATATTATTTTTGCCGAATTAGTACAAGAAATTCCTTGGCAACAAGATGAAATTCGGGTGTACGGGAAAATTCATCCGCAACCTCGCCTAACGGCTTTGTTTGGAAACGAAGGAAAACCCTATTCGTATTCTAATATAACCATGCAACCGCATCCTTGGAATTTACTTTTGCAAAAGCTAAAAACAGAAATCGAAAAAGTTACTGGCACAAATTTCACAACCGTTTTACTCAATTACTATCGCGACGGAAAAGACAGCAACGGCTGGCACGCCGATAACGAAAAAGAATTGGGAATAAATCCTGTAATTGTTTCGTTGAGTTTTGGTGCAGAACGTACATTTCAATTGAAACATAATTTAGACAAAGACCAGAAAAAAAGTATCATTCTGGAACACGGAAGTTTATTAGTAATGAAAGGAACGACACAACATTATTGGAAACATCAAATTCCAAAAACTGCAAAACCGGTTGGCCCAAGAATAAATGCTACCTTTCGGGTAATCAAATAATTATTTTTAATAAAAATTATTAAATTTGAAATAAACACCCAATTATGAATGATATTATTGCTTATTTTTCTACCATTCCATCGTCACACCGAAGCTTAATTCTTGTGGGCGGAATCACTTTTTTTTGGTTAATAGAAAATGCTTTTCCGCTTTTTAACTTCACCTATAAAAAATGGCATCATGCGGGTATTAATATCTTCATGACGTTTACCACTATTGTTGTCAACTTTTGTTTGGCGTTTATATTGCTGAAATCAGCCGATTGGACTGTTGCCAATAATTTTGGAATTTTACAATGGCTGCCCGAAATGCCTTTATGGCTTTACGCATTAGTCGGATTGCTTTTACTGGATTTAATTGGCGCCTATCTGGTACATTTAGTAGAACATAAAACTAAATTTTTATGGCGTTTCCATGTGATCCATCATACCGATACTTGGATTGATACTACAACAGCAAACAGGCATCATCCGGGAGAAAGTGTAATCCGTTTTACATTTACGGCTATGGGTGTTCTAATTATTGGAAGTCCCATGTGGATGGTTTTCCTGTACCAAACGTTGTCCGTTGTGGCAACACAATTCAATCATGCTAATATTTCGCTTCCAAAAAAAGTAGACACTATCTTAAGTTATTTTTTCGTTTCACCGGATATGCACAAAGTACATCATCACTATGTTTTGCCTTATACGGATAGCAATTATGGCAATATATTTTCCATTTGGGACAGGCTTTTTGGAACTTTCATGTCACTCCCAAAAGAAGAAATCATCTACGGTATCGACACACATCCGAATCCCGAAGAGCACAATGAATTAAAAAATTTATTAAAAATACCCTTTCAAAAACAACCTTTGAAGGAAAATAGTTAAAAAGTATAAAAAAAATGATCTTTTGAGAAAATCTAATTATTTTTTTTCTTAATATTGGTATCAAATTAGAAATGTAATTTATTAATCATTAACAACTTATTTGAATTAATTTTCACGTGATGAAAAAGAGTAACCGAAAAGAATTGAACTGGGAGCAAACAGAAAAACTTGTTACAATGGCTTTAGAAGAAAAAAATCCTTTTGAAATCATCAAAAAAGAATTTGGTCTGGCAGAAAAAGAGATTCTTGAAATCATGAAAAAGAAGATGCCGGCAGAGAAATTTGAAATGTGGAAAAAGAAAGCAACTGCAAATAAACCAAAACCAAAACCAGTTAAAATTGATGATTTTGACGAAGATTTGGATGGAAAATATTATATAAAAAACAAATTAGACTAAAAATGAAACTCCTGATATCGGGAGTTTTTGCTTTTTTACCAACTAACTTTTTACAAATTTAATAATGGTTTCAGTAACATCAAAAGACAATACTTTTGTTTTTGAAATAAAAGGTTGGCACAAAATCTGGGCACTAGAAAGCAAGATTACGATTCCGAAAGAAAAAATTCTAGAGGCCTGTCAAAACAAAGAAGAGTTTACGTTTTGGAAAGGGTTTAGAATGCCTGGCACTGAAATTCCCGGTTATATAACTGCAGGGACATTTTATAAAAAAGGCAGGAATTTTTGGGATGTAATGAATAAAAAGAAAGCTATAATTGTAACATTAGAGAATCATTATTACAAAAAACTCATCATTGAAGTCGAAAATCCAGAAGTAGTAATGAACGAATTAAACCGTAAATAAAATCTCTTTTATCCACGAATCTCTTTTGAACAGCTAAAATTAAAAAACAGTTTCTAATCCTTATACACTTTAACAATTTTACAATTTAAAACACTAACAATTAAAATAAAACAACGTAAAATGAAAAGAATATTTTTTGCACTCGCATTTGCATCGGTTCTTATGGGCTGTAAAACGGCAAGTACTTCAACTAATGACTCGAAGTCGGTTACTGATATAGTAAAAGTTGCCATTAATTTAAATGATGTAAAAGATGACAAAGTACTTGTCACGATTACTTCTCCAAAAATCAGTACGGATGAAGCAACATACAGCATTCCTAAAATTGTTCCTGGAACCTATTCTGTGGATGATTATGGAAAATATATCGAGGATTTTAAAGCATTTGACAGTAAAGGGAACATATTGCCTGTTACCAAAACAGATGACAATACCTGGAATATTAAAAATGCAAAAACATTGGTAAAAATAACTTATTTAGTAAACGACACATTTGACACCGAAAAGGGTGGTGGTTTTGGTCAAAATGATATTTTTTCTCCAGCTGGTACAAACATTGATGCAGGGAAAAATTTTATGCTGAACATGCACGGTTTTGCAGGTTATTTTCAAGACAAAAAAGACCTTCCATACACGCTAAGTATTTCGCATCCGGAAACACTTTGGGGAGTAACCTCGATGACGGATCAAGATGCAAGCACAACTAACGATGTATTTACTACTTCTCGTTATGCTGAATTAGTTGAAAACCCGATCATGTATGCAAAACCGGACTATACTACTTTTACAGTAGACGGTATGGAAATACTGATTGGCGTTTATTCTCCTACAGGAAAAGTGACTGCAGAAAGCATCACTCCGGAAATGAAAACGATGATGACGGCTCAAAAAACATTTTTAGGCAAAATCAATGCTACAAAAAAATACAGCGTATTATTGTACTTGTCAAGTATGACACCTACTGATGCTAAAGGATTTGGCGCATTAGAACACCCTACTGCGACCACTGTTGTTTTACCCGAAATGATGCCAAAAGAAGAATTGATTAAATCGATGAAAGATGTGGTATCACATGAATTTTTCCATATTGTAACTCCGCTGGCTATTCATTCTAAAGAAATTCATTATTTTGATTACAACACGCCTAAAATGTCAGAACATTTATGGATGTATGAAGGCGTTACAGAATACTTTGCAAATCTTTTTCAGATCAACCAAGGACTAATTACTGAAGAGGAGTTTTACACACGCATGGCAGAAAAAATTGAGCATGCCAATACTATGAATGACACAATGCCTTTTACAACAATGAGTGCTAATGTGTTGACAGAACCATACAAGGCCCAATACTTGAACGTGTATGAAAAAGGAGCACTTATTGGAATGTGTTTGGATATTATAATTAGAGAAAAAAGCAATGGCGAAAGAGGAATTCTTGATTTAATGCAAAAATTATCTAACGAATATGGTGCTTCGAAACCATTTAATGATACTGAGCTTTTTGCCAAAATAACTTCATTTACTTATCCTGAAGTTGGCGCTTTTTTGACTACTTATGTATCTGGTGCAACTCCAATTCCTTATGAAACTTATTTGGCTAAAGTTGGTGTTACAAAATCCATGGAAAAAGTACCCGGAAATGTGTTCTTAAAAGGACAATCACCATACATCACCGTGAATCAGCAAACTAAAGAGATCATTGTGATTCCAAACATGGAATTGAATGTTTTTTATACAAATTTAGGACTTAAAGGAGGAGATATTTTAGTATCTATTAATGAAAAACCATATACATTGGATAATATTTATGATATGATAACGGAGAGTCAAAACTGGAAAGAAAACGATGCCATTACCGTAAAAATAAAACGTGACGGCAAGGAACAAATAATTAAAGGAAAGGTACAATTTCCTTATGTAGAGAAAGAAGGCCTTAAGGCTACAGATGCAACCAAAAATGCTTTGAAAGAAGCTTGGTTGAAATCATAATTTCAAAAAATAATTCAGAAAATCCCAATTTAGAAATAGATTGGGATTTTTTTTGTGAAATTTGAATGCGTTAGCAAAATCATTCCAACAATTTTCTTTATTTTGCGCCAAAATATAAGCAGCAAAGAAATCGCCACGATTCAATCCCGAAGTTTTGGAGAAAATCATAGAAGAATGGCGATACCATGTTTCAAAAAACAAATTTTAACCTCACATGAAAAAATCTATTATTGCATTCGTTACACTTATCGTATTGGCTTCTTGTAACAAGAATGAATCAAAAACTAATTTACACATTACTGGAAATATTAAAGGATTAAAAAAAGGAACGTTATATATCCAGAGAATTGTTGACACAACGTTAGTAGCCATTGACACTATCAACATCGATGGAAGCTCTTCCTTTGAAAGCAATCTGGACTTAAAGTCTCCTGAGATGCTATATTTATTTTTAGACAGAGGCGTGAGCAATTCCTTAGACAATAATTTACCATTCTTTGCTGAACCGGGAGCCATAACCATTCAAACCAGTTTAGATCGCTATTTATCTGATGCTAAAATTAAAGGGTCAAAAAATCAGGAAATATTTGAAGAATATAAAAAAATAAATACCCGTTTCACAGATGAAAATCTTTCTCTGATTGAGCAAAAATTTAATGCAATCAAAAGCCAAAACACAAAAAAAATAGATAGTTTAAGTGCAAAACAAGATTCTAACATCAAAAGAAAATACTTATTTGCTACTAATTTTGCATTAAACAACAGAAAATTTGAGGTAGCGCCTTATATCGCCTTATCAGAAATCTATGATATCAATATCAAATATTTAGATACGATTCAAAAATCAATGTCACCTAAAGTAGCGCAATCACTTTATGGTAAAAAATTAACGGAATATATTACCAGCATCAAGAACCAAAAGTAAACAGTTCTAAAAGCTACATTATATTCCATAATTAGAATAAAAAAAATCATCTTGTTATAAAAACAAGATGATTTTTTTTTATTTTGTAAATAAGTATACTACTCCGGAAGCCTGAATAAGCAAAATCTCAACATTACAAGATACAAAAGCTATTTAAGCGTTATTAAATGCCACTCCGCCAACAATCATTCCTACAAACATTAAAAGATACAGAGAGAAAATAACCAGAGTCATAATCCCAATAAATTTGTAATGTGATTTCAGATATCTTAAAGAAGTAGTCAAAGTTTCAGAATCGTTGTTATTAAACGCTGCTTTGGCATTAGATGCAAATTTATTTAAGTAATACACCGGAAAGAAATAAAGTACCGCAACAAGCAAATAAACGACACCCATTACCATTCCAAAAGAGGAACCCATCATTCCCATTGCAGGATTCATTTTCCCCATCGCAGAGAATAATGTACCGGCAAATAAAGCTGCAAAAACGATGAAACCAATTCCTATGTAACCAAGAATTGATAAAAAATAAGCCCATTTTGCCGTTTCTTTCAAAAAGTCCTTCGCAGACTCATTTAGTTTCATTTCAAAATTTTCAATAACTGAATGCTCTTCCATAATTTAATGTTTAGGTTAGATATCAAATTAACAAAAAAATTATGACATTCAATTAAAACGGAATTCAATTCTGATTTTTGCCAAAAACAAAAAACCACTTAACAAAAGTTAAGTGGTTTTATTAAAGAGCCGGCGGAGGGACTCGAACCCACGACCTGCTGATTACAAATCAGCTGCTCTAGCCAACTGAGCTACGCTGGCGACTCATTACGGGTGCAAATATAAGTCTGAATTTCTATTTTCCAAAACAAATTCAAACTTTTTTCGCTTTTTTTTTGACTACAATTCGTTGATTTTAGCAATCAATTGATTTGCAGTTTGTTCCAATTCAACATTGATTTGTTTGAAGTGAGCTTTTTTATTTTCTACTTTTTTTGCATTTACTTTAGTGATTAAAGCGTCAAAAGCAGCAATAGCTTCATCAATTAAATCATTAGTTTCAGTTGTTGGTTTTCCTGTTGTAGAGATTTCGAACAAGTAAACTGCTTCAATAATATCTCCTAAAACGTAGTTGATGTCTTTTTTTAAATTCTTAACGTTTGCCATTTTTATTTTTTTAAAATTTGAATTTTAATTTGCGTCTGCAAAAGTACACATAATCTTTCTATTACCGACTATGAAATGTAAATTTCTAAAATTGAAGCTTTTCCATTGAGAATGAATGCATTCATTACCGCAGGAATCAAAACAGTATCTCCTTTTTTATATTGCAATTTTGAATTGTTGTATTCCAGTTCAAATGTTCCTTCTGTACACATATAAACCGTAAAGGTTTTTCCAGATTTAGAAACCGGAATTTCTCCGTCTAACGGAATAAAATTAGTTGTAAAATAAGAACAGTCCACAATTTCGTTTGAATGGTTTATGTTCTTCGTATATTCTTTCTTAGTTTCTACTTTATTATAATTAATGGCCTCCAGAGCCAAATCAACATGTAATTCTCTAGTATTACCATTGGCGTCAACCCTGTCAAAATCATAGAGACGATACGTAATATCCGAAGTTTGTTGAATCTCGGCAACTACCAATCCAGCACCAATCGCGTGAACCGTTCCAGTTTCTAAAAAGAAAACATCGCCTGATTTTACTTTTACAGCATCCAGAATAGAAAGTAAAGTTTTGCTTTTTAGCTGTTCTAAATAATCGTTAGCATTCGATTTTTCTTTGAAACCCACAATAATTCTGGCATCCTCATCAGCTTGCATAATGTACCACATTTCGGTTTTACCAAAAGAGTTGTGTCGTTTTTTAGCCAACTCATCATTAGGATGCACTTGAATAGACAAATCTTCACGAGCATCTAAGTATTTGAAAAGCAATGGAAATTGTTTTCCAAATCTGGCATGAACTTCTGTTCCTAGTATTTCATCCGGAGAATCATTGATAATTTCAGTCAATGATTTCCCTTTCCATTCTCCGTTCGCAACAACACTTACATCACCTTCAACTGTAGACAACTCCCAACTTTCCCCTGTAATCGTTGACGTAATTGGTTTATTGAGTACTGTTTTAAGTTTTTCACCTCCCCATATTCTTTCTTTTAAAATGGGTTCAAATTGTAATGGATAAAATTTCATTTAAGTGTGTGTTTTTGAATTATAAATGTATAAAATCAATGTTTTTTTTGCCAAAATATATTAAAATTTAATCTTTTGAGACGATTTTCAACAATCAAACAGCAACTAAATGCAAATTAAGATAAAACAATGTATAATACAATTTTAAATCTATGATACAAATTTCTGGATGGCTTGAAGCGCTTTCGAAATGTGTTTAGCCGCTAGTATACTATCAAATATCATTTGAATGACTCCGTTTTTATCGGTAACATACGTAACTCGTCCGGGAAGTAATCCAAACAATCCGGAGGGAACCCCAAAAAGATTTTTGATTTTTTTATCATCGTCTGATAAAAGAATAAAAGGCAATTTAAATTGAGTGCTAAACTGTTGATGAGAACTGACGCTATCACTGCTAATTCCAATCACCTCCGCACCCAATGCCGTGAAGTCTTCGTATTGATCTCTAAAGCTACATGCCTCGGCGGTGCAGCCCGGAGTATTATCTTTTGGATAAAAATAAATAACCAGAGGTTTTTTCCCCACAATGTTTTGACTGTCAAAATCATTGCCGTTTGCATCTTTCGCTTTAAAATTGGGGATGGTATCGCCTACTTTTAGTCCCATTATTGACCTTTATACGTTACAAAATTTCGTGGCGTTTCATAAAGAATAACCTCCAATTCAAACTCAGGGTTGATTCTTTTTCTGATTTTATTCCAAATTACGACAACAATATTTTCGGCAGTTGGATTCAAATCCTGAAACTCAGGTACGTCAATATTCAGATTTTTGTGATCAAACTGATCCTCAACATCCTCTTTAATGATATCACTCAAGAATTTTACATCCATGACATAACCGGTTTCTGGGTCAATTTCGCCAGTTACACCTACTATCAATTCATAGTTATGCCCGTGAAAATTAGGATTATTACACTTCCCGAAAATAGCATCATTTTGTTCGAAAGTCCAATCTTTTCTGTATAATCTGTGTGCCGCATTAAAATGGGCTTTCCGTGAAATGGTAACTTTCATAATTTCAGATTTCAGATTTCAGATTTCTCATGTTGCGAAATCTAAAGTCTTTTATGTTAATATATTTTTAACCGCTATTGGCAATTCTATATTTTATGTTCCTCAAGAAAATAATAAAACTCATCGAAGATAATCTTGAACCAAACCGTATACAACTCCGGATGAACTTCCATATCCTCTTTAACAGCGTCAATTTTCATCCACTTCCAGTCTTCTACTTCCTCCGCGTTTATTTCCGGTGCATCATTATAATAACCAATCATGACATGATCGAGTTCGTGTTCTGTCAATCCATTGTCAAAAGGAGCTTTGTATATAAAATGAAAAAGTTCTTTAAGTTCTGTTTTAAAACCCATTTCTTCAAATAACCTTCGGCTTCCCGCTTGAATATTTGTTTCTCCCTCGCGCTGATGGCTGCAACAGGTATTGGTCCAAAGCAAAGGGGAATGGTATTTTTGATGTGCGCGTTGCTGCAACATAATTTCATTTTTGCTGTTTAAAACAAAAACTGAAAAAGCACGATGCAAAACCGCTTTTTCATGTGCTTCAAGCTTAGGCATTAACCCTATCTGCTCATCATTTTCATTAACTAATATTACGTTTTCTTCTAACATATAAATCTATTACTTGTCAAAAATACAAAAAAGATAATTAGGGACGGGGGCTTTAACGTTCTGTTTCGTTTTGTTGAAGTGTAATTATTTTTAGGCCGTCCAAATAAAATTAACACTCTATTTTCACCGATTCTTTTGTATTTTTATAACAAATTATAAGTAGTATCATGAACATGATTACCATCCGAAAAGCACACCATAACGATTTAAAAAAACTCCTCGAATTCGAACAGGGAATTATTACCGCCGAACGTCCATTTGACCCTACTTTAAAAGCAGAAAAAATAAATTATTATGATATCGAAAAAATGATTTCAGCTCCTGATATTGAAGTACTAGTAGCCGAAATTGGCTCAGAGCTTGTCGGCTCTGGATATGCCCGAATAGAAACTGCAAAGCCTTATTTAAATCATCTGAACTATGCTTATTTAGGATTTATGTATACCGATGCGAATCACAGAGGAAAAGGAATAAATGCCAAAATTATTGAAGGGCTCAAAAACTGGTGTAATCTTCAGGACGTATTCGAAATCAGGCTGGATGTATACAATGACAATGCTTCGGCAATTAAGGCGTATGAGAAATCAGGGTTCAAAAAACACCTTATCCACATGCGAATGGTTTTATAATAATAAGGTTTTGTTAATTTTAAATCCAGAACTGTCTTTTATCCGTAAATAACGATAGTTAAAACTTACTTAAATAACTACTAATTGCAAAATAGGCGACATTTTTTGATTCAAAAGCGCTTTACATTTGTATTATAAAAAGAAAATTATGAGAACAACAACCCGTATTTTAAGCATCTTATTTTTGCTTCCTTTATTCATGTTCACTGCCTGTGGACAAACCACAAACAAAAAAAACACTACAAAAAAATCGATTACAATGGAAAATTCTATTAACAAACCCGAAAACCCGTATTATTCTAATACTGATACAACAAAACTTAAGGTTAGTGATGCCGAATGGAAAAAAGTTTTACCAGAAGATGTCTATGAAGTAACCCGTAATGCGGATACCGAAAGACCTTTTACAGGAAAATATTGGGACACAGATGAAAAAGGAACCTATTATTGTGCTGCTTGCGGCAACAAACTATTTCGCTCTGGCGCCAAATTTTCAAGCAACTGTGGCTGGCCAAGCTTTTTTGAACAAGACAACAAAAACAGTGTTATTTACAAAACCGACAATTCTCTTGGGATGGAGCGAATTGAAGTTCTTTGTGGAAGATGTAACGGTCATTTAGGACATCTTTTTGATGATGGACCTGCGCCAACCGGAAAAAGATACTGCATGAATTCTATCGCACTTGACTTTATTCCTGATTCAAAATAAAAATAAATACTATCTACGATGAAAAATATATTTTTAATAGTTCTATTGGCTTCAATTGGTATGTTTGGACAAAACAGCACAACTGATAAAACTAAAAAACAATCCAATTTTGAAACCATCACATTGGCCGGTGGGTGTTACTGGTGCGTGGAGGCTGTATATGAAAATCTTATTGGAGTAAAATCGGCAGTATCAGGATACGCTGGCGGAAAAATCGCTAATCCTACTTATGAGGATGTTTCTACCGGAAGATCCGGTTATGCCGAAGTGGTTCAGCTCACCTATGATAAAAACGCAACGAATCTGGATGAGATTTTCAAAGTTTTCTTTACCGTACATGACCCAACCACATTAAACCGTCAAGGCGCCGATGTAGGAACACAATATCGTTCTGCTATTTTTTATAAAAATGAAGCACAAAAAAAAGCAGCACAAACGATCATCGCTGCAATGAAAAAAGCTGGAATTTATGACGGTACGATAGTTACAACATTAGAACCGTTGACTAAATTTTACAAAGCCGAAGACTACCATCAGAATTATTATACCAACAATAAAAGTCAACCGTATTGCCAAATGGTAATTCAACCTAAAATGGAAAAATTTGAAAAGCTTTTTAAAAGCCGATTAAAGAAGCAAAAATAAATTATTTAGCTACCGCCTTGTTATTATAAACAAGGCGTTTTTTTTTATATTTTACTTAAAAAAAGATACTTTACCGTACTATTTAAAATTGCGGTAAGGCAACATAATTTTGCTATATTTGTTTTGATTAACCTTATGTATTACCAAAACAGGAAGAATTTTAATTGAAACACTTGCTGTTATAGAACCCGAATTTACACCACAACTAATGAAAAAAATTATTCTTTTTACAGGATTATTCACTTTCTCCATTTTTGCATCTGCACAAAATACAGCACTAAAAGCTAAAATTGCTCAAAAGGCCGCTTCTTTAGAATCCAAAGTTATTACTTGGCGAAGAGACTTTCACCAAAACCCGGAATTAGGAAATCGAGAATTTAAAACCGCCGAAAAAATAGCAGCACACCTGCGTTCTCTTGGAATTGAAGTACAAACCGGAGTAGGAAAAACTGGAGTTGTTGGTATTCTAAAAGGAGGAAAACCAGGTCCGGTTGTTGCCCTAAGAGCAGATATTGATGCACTACCTGTAAAAGAACGAGCAAACATTCCTTTTGCTTCTAAAGCAGAAGGCGAATACAATGGTAACTTAGTTCCTATCATGCACGCTTGTGGGCACGATACGCACATTGCAATTTTAATGGGAACTGCCGAAATTCTAGCAGCTGTGAAAAATGACTTAAAAGGAACTGTTAAATTCATTTTTCAGCCTGCCGAAGAAGGACCGCCTGAAGGCGAAGAAGGAGGAGCAGAATTGATGATAAAAGAAGGCGTTCTTAATAACCCCAAAGTAGATGTTATTTTTGGATTGCATATTAATGCGCAGACAGAAGTAGGTAAAATAAAGTACCGTCCAAAAGGCACAATGGCAGCATCAGATTGGTTTAAAATAAAAATAATGGGCAAACAAACGCATGGTGCTTATCCATGGCTTGGTATTGACCCAATTGTTACGGCCTCTCAGATTATAATGGGATTGCAAACTATTGTTAGCCGAAATGTAAATATAACAGAATCTGCTGCAGTTGTAAGTGTTGGACAAATAAATGCAGGGGTACGCAGCAATGTCATTCCGGAGGAACTTATAATGAATGGAACCATTCGTTCTCTGGACATCAAAGTACAGCAGATGGTTCATTCCAGAATAAAACAGATTGCAACAGCAATAGCCGAAAGTGCCGGAGCCACTGCCGATGTGACTATAACCAACAAAACTGCTATTACCTACAACGACCCCTCATTGACCGAAAAAATGATCCCAACATTAGAAGCTCTTGCAGGAAAAGAGAATGTTTTACTGACTCCTGCTGTTACAGGTGCCGAAGATTTTTCATTTTATCAGGAAAAAATACCGGGTCTTTATTTCTTTTTGGGAGGCGCTCCTAAAGGCAAGCCAATATCAGAAACTGCTCCACATCATACTCCTGATTTTTATATTGATGAAAGTAGTTTTGTGTTAGGAATGAAAGCAATGTCTGACCTGACTATAGATTATATGGAAATGAATCCTAAAAAAAAATAAGTAATTATATAAAGCAAATGCACTAATGAGGTATTGCCAATTGACAATCAACACCTGAATAGGAAAAACACAAAAAATGTCTCACTACAATGAGGCATTTTTTAATTATATATATAAAAAATCTAATGGAACAACTTGAATTACCGTGTATAAATTCATATATTTATACTGATTTCCAATAACTTAAAATGATCCTGCCTTTAACGGGCATCATTTCGGTGGGATGTATTTTTTCTGGTGACTTTTTTGGATCATCATCCTCAATTGGGTATTTGCAACTCCCTATAACTTTCTTGGCCAGCGAACAAAAAAGGAAACTTCATTGGATGTTCTAAAATAATATTTATAAAAGATGAAAGCACTTAAAACATATTTTAAAAAACGAAAAAGTGCCACAAACCTTATTTTAGAAAAATCTCCAAAATCCTATACTCCGGAGACCTTCCATAGCCTTCGAGTAGAAATCAAGAAAATAAACGCTTTATTTGATTTGTTAAACTATTGCTCTAAAAAATTTGACCATAAAAAAAACTACTCCTCTTTTAAACTTATTTTTAAACAGACGGGAAGAATAAGAGACCTTCAAATAGAACAATCCTTACTTGCTGAACAGCCTAATTTTCATTTGCTGCAAGCGTACAGCGATCATTTAAAAAAACTCGAAACCAAAGAACTGAAACGTTTCTTCGCAATTTCGACTAAGAGCTTCGTTGTCAAATTTAAAAAAAAGCACAGTAAAATAATTCCTTTACTTACTAAAGTTGGTAAAAAAAAGGTTAACCGGTATATGGATAAAAAAAGACGGGAAATTAAAAAATTAATGTGCAAAACCAAGTTTAAAAAGACGCAAATACATACTTTTCGCAAACGATTAAAAACGTACCAATACAACGAAAAAATCCTACGTTGCAAATCACAAAACCAATCGTTGGGAGGCAAAAATATTTTATCGGATTTACTTGGAGAATGGCATGATTACGAAGTTATCATCAGTCATTTGAAAAAAGGCATTAAGTCAAATGAGACAATTCCAAGCGAAACGAAAGAACTTCAAGTAACTAAAGCACTATTAACTTCAAAAATAGAATTGTTATTCGATAAAATAAATGCAACTTTACCTTACCAGACTCTTTTATAAATATTTGAGATCCCTAAAAACTAAAAACCTTACTTAATAACTGTAGGAATCGTGCGTTCCTCCAAAACTATTTTGAACATTATGAAACAAACCATTACGCTATTATTCTTGTTTATTCTAGTCGGTTGCGGCAGTAATTCCTCATATAAATCCGAAACAAAAAACAAGGATTGGGCGATGCTCAACTTTGTAAAAGTAGACAGCCTTAACCCTATTTTAGAACCTCAATTAAATCAAGTTTTTCAATCTCCAATAAGCAACAAGCTAGTACACTGGGAAGAACGAAATGTTCTTAATCCATCGGCTATTGTCAAAGACGGAAAAGTATATCTTATCTATAGAGCACAAGATAAAGACATGACGTCAAGATTAGGACTGGCTATCAGCGAAGATGGACTGCACTTTAAAAAACAAGCGGCTCCGATATTCTATCCGGACAACGACACGATGAAACAGTATGAATGGAAAGGTGGCGTTGAGGATCCAAGAATCATAGAAAGTGAGAATGGAACTTACATCATGACCTATACTTCATACGATGGTAAAACAGCCCGACTTTGTTTAGCCAGCTCAAAAGATTTAAAAACATGGACAAAACACGGTTTGGTTTTAAATGAGGAAAAACACAAAGATTTGTGGTCAAAATCTGGAGCTATAGTTTGTAAATTAGAGGGCGATAAAATCATAGCTACAAAAATCAAAGGCAAATATTGGATGTATTTTGGGGATACTGATTTGTACCTGGCAACCTCTGAAGATCTCATCCATTGGAAAGTGGCCGAAAATGAAGAAACCAAAAAAATGGTTACCGTTTTACATCCTCGAATGGGTTATTTTGACAGTCGTTTAGTAGAACCTGGTCCTTTTGCTTTAGTACAAAAACAAGGTATTGTACTGATTTATAACGGAAGTAATGCGGCTAATTACAATGATTCTAATTTACCTAAATTCACGTATGCAGCAAGCCAAGCACTTTTTGACAAAGAAAAGCCCTATAAATTAATAGACCGAATGGAGGATCATTTCATTCATCCGGACAAGCCTTATGAAAAAACAGGCGAAGTAAACGAAGTTTGCTTTGTAGAAGGATTGGTTTATTTTAAAAAACAATGGTTTCTATATTATGGAACCGCTGATTCCAAAATTGCTGTAGCTGTTAAAAAATAAAGACAACCATTTCACAGGTAACAAAAATCAATTCGAAGTAAATCCCGATGAAACAGAACCGATTCAAACGTTACTATTATTTAAATCTAATTCTTGCATTCGTTTTTTTCAACACTGCGACTGCACAAGAAAAAAAAGTAGCACCAACATCAACAGAATTATACAGGGAAATAGAGCAAATGGACGAGATGATGTTTGAAGCGTTCAACAAGAAAGAATTCGAAAAATTCAAATCTTTGTTTACTGAGGATTTAGAATGGTTTCAAGACAATGGCGGATTGCTTTCGTATGAAACCGTTTTTACTAATTTTTCGAATATGTTTAACAATGAAAATAAACTAACCCGAAAACTAGTCAAAGGAACGCTGGAAGTCCATCCTATTAAAGACTACGGAGCAATTGAAATTGGCGTACACGAATTCCGACATATGGAAAACGGAAAAGAAGAAATTGGAACGTTTAAATTTCTTATGATTTGGAAGAAAAAAGACAATCAATGGAAGATATCCAGAGTAATCAGCTACGACCATTAAGTCTATATCACAAATTTTGTTGTTGTTTTGGTAATTAAAACCGACGCAATTCCTACTGCATCAGGAATAAAGTAAAAAATAATACATAGCTTTAATTATACAAAATCCGTTTTTAAAAATTTAAAGACGTATTTTTTCATGTAAAAAAATATTTATAACCATAAATAACTAAATATCAATTACTTAAATAAAAATAAAGATGTGCTATTTAACATTTAACCCATTTTTTTTGTAAATTAGTAGTACCCCGAAAACCATTTATTGCGTTTCGAAAGTTCAAATGAATTGCTAGGCAAGAGTTTGCACCATCCTGAAAAATTGACATTACTATTTTAATTGAACTGTATAGAAAATTAATTAAAGTATCACCAAATTCCTTTATTTCTAATTAAAAATGGTGTGTTAGTAAAAGAAAGAAACTGAAATATATATTTTCTAATGGACAACATAACATTGTCCACTTTAAGTCTAATCAATAAAAATGAAATAAAATGAAAGCTATTAAAATGATTTCGATCTCGCTGCTCATTGGATTATCCCTACTATTGAGCTCAAGCGTGTATGCACAAGATCCTATGAAAGCAGGTCCGAAGGTGTATAAAAAAATTCTCCTTGAGAATGATAAAGTGAGGGTCATGTCTGCAGAATTTGCCCCAGGCGCAACAATGCCATGGCATAGCCATCCGCATCACACCGTGTATGCTTTGACCGGTGGTAAAATTCAAATCACAGAAAAAGGCAAGCCAGCAACCGAATCTAATATCAAAGCTGGTGACGTACTGTATTTCCCTCCAGTAACGCACATGGCAAAAAACACAGGAACTACCACATTCAAGATTGTTGTGACAGAAATAAAACCTGCCAAGAAAAAATAATCCAATCCTATTTTAAAAACACTAAAGATGCAGCCCTTATCAGGCTGCTTCTTTAAATAATAATAGCTTGTATCGCTTAAAAAATTATTTCCCTATACTCTCTTTTATCATTAACGCACATTTCTCACCATCGATTGCTGCAGAAATAATTCCGCCGGCATATCCTGCGCCTTCTCCACAAGGATACAAACCTTTTATCTGAACGTGCTCGTAAGTCAAAGGATCTCTGGGAATACGCACTGGCGAAGACGTTCTGGATTCTGGTGCATGAAGTATCGCTTCGTTTGTCAAATAACCGCGCATGGATTTTCCAAATTCAGTGAATCCTTCTCGCAATATTTGCGTTAAAAATCCGGGAAAAACCTGTCCCATTTCTACAGAAGTTGTTCCGGGAACATAAGACGTTTTAGGAATGTCAGACGAAACTCTGTTTTGCGTAAAATCAATCATGCGTTGTGCAGGAACTTTTTGGCTTTCACCGGCCAAGTGCCAAGCGCGTTGCTCAATACTTTTTTGGAATTCCATTCCAGCCAAAGCACCAAATTTAGCAAAAGGTTTAAAATCTTCCAGCTGCAATTCAATTACAATTCCGGAATTGGCGGTAGCCTGATCCCTTTTGGATGGCGACCAACCATTGGTAACCACTTCGCCGGGACTTGTCGCACAAGGCGCAATCACACCACCAGGACACATACAGAAGGAATACATTCCCCTGCCTCCTACTTGTTTCACAATAGAATATGGAGCCGGAGGTAAAAAGTCACCACGATAATCACAACTGTATTGAATACTGTCAATCAAAGATTGAGGATGCTCTGCCCGTACGCCCAAGGCAAAAGGCTTGGCTTCTATAAAAATCTTTTTTCTATCCAATAATTCGAAAACATCACGGGCAGAATGTCCTGTGGCCAAAATAAGTTTATTGGCAAGAATCGTATCTCCTTTTTGAGTAACGATGCCTTGGACTTCATTATTTTTTATTAAAATATCGGTCAATCGGGTTTCGAACAAAACTTCTCCGCCACATTCGATGATTTTCTCCCGAATATCCTGAATGATTTGAGGCAATTTATTGGTCCCAATATGTGGGTGCGCTTCAATCAGAATATCTTCTGAAGCACCAAAAGCGACAAACAATTCCAAAACACGGGTAACATCACCTCTTTTTTTAGAACGCGTGTACAACTTCCCGTCTGAATAGGTTCCTGCTCCGCCTTCGCCAAAACAATAATTGGAATCTTCATTCACAAGATGATCCACATTGATCGCTTTCAAATCTCTTCTTCTGCCTCTTACGTCTTTTCCACGCTCGATAACTACGGGCTTCAAACCCAATTCTATCAATTGCAAGGCTGCAAAAAGTCCGGCAGGTCCAGCACCTACTACAATTACTTCTTGAGCTGCAGCTACATTACCATAATCCGGAAGTTGTATTTTTTGCTCTTGAAAAGGTTCTCCTTTAAAATAGATTGCAACCTTAAGATTTATTTTTATGGTTTTTTGACGGGCATCAACGGATCTTTTTAAAATAGAAACATGCTGAATTTCATTGACAGAAACGGTAATTTGTTTCGATAAATGATTTTTCAGTAGCAAATCATTTGCTGCAATTTCCGGAGAGACTTGTAATAAAAGTTCTTGAGGCATTATATGTTGTTTATTCGTTGATTTGGTTAATCGATTATTCGAAAAACAAAGTACAAAAATAGTATTTTGAAGTGACTTCTTCTTGTAGAAAACAGAATCCGTTTTCAAATTTTAAAATTGACCAATTTTCGAATTAGACTTTGTAACTTTGGCGCTTTAAAACTATGAACCTTTGTAACTGAAAATAGATGTCCAGAAAAATAAAACTGATTTGGGATTTCCGTGGTCCGGCTGCTGCAAAAACTGCCGAACACCATGAAATTCATTTAAAAGAATACATTGCTATTGAAAAACTACCGTTGAATATCACGGGATTCGAGATTCAAGGCGAAATGCAAGCCATTGCTTTCATGGTAGTAACGGACGAGAACATGATTCAGGTTCGAGATGCTTTGAAACCGCATCGTGGAGAGCTTTATGTCGAAAGTTAAAAGTCTTAAAGTCGAAAGCTCGAACACAAACATTAGAACTTTAAGACTTTTGACTTTCCAACTTTAAGACTAATTAGCAACCTCGCTGATGAATTTAATTCGCATCAAGCGCAATTCATCAATATCATAATCGCCATCAAATTCTTTGAGTGCGTTTTCTATATTATCGGATTCAGATTCCATAAAATAATCCTGAATTTCTTCCTGCTGATCATCGTCAAGCATATCATCAATCCAATATTTTATATTCAGTTTAGTTCCAGAATACACAATTTGCTCCATTTCTTTAATCAAAGCATCCATATTGATGCCTTTGGCAGAAGCAATATCAGTGAGGGATAATTTCCTGTCAATATTTTGGATAATATACAGTTTATTTACAGAGTTCACTCCTGTTGATTTCACCACTAAATCCTCTGGACGGACGATCTCATTCTCTTGTACATATCGGCTGATTAATTCTAAAAATTCCTTTCCGTATTTTTTAGCTTTTCCTTCCCCAACACCATGAATATTAATTAATTCTTCTTGAGAAACAGGGTATTTCAAAGCCATATCTTCGAGTGATGGATCTTGAAAAACCACAAACGGAGGAACGCCTAATTTCTTAGCGACTTTTTTACGCAAATCACGCAACATACCCATCAATAATTCATCGGCAGTTCCGGTAGATTTTGAAGCCGTTACAATCGCCTCATCCACAGATTCGTTGTATTCATGATCTTCAGACATCATAAAGGATTCTCGGTTTTTAATAAAATCCAGTCCCTTCTGGGTGATTTTTACGATACCATAGGTTTCAATATCTTTCGATAAAAACCCTGCAACAAGAACTTGTCGCAATAAGGCCATCCAGTATTTTTCATCATGATCTGAACCACATCCAAAAAAGGACTGCGTATCTGTTCTATGTGCTTTTATGACTGCATTGACACGGCCTATTAAGGTAAAAACAACTTCTTTCGATTTATATAAATGCTTTGTATCTCGAACTACTTCCAGTAGTTTCACGACTTCATCTATGGCTTCAACTTTTGTTTTTGGATTTCGAACGTTGTCATCCATATCTGCACCATCGCCATTAACATCATCAAATTCTTCTCCGAAATAATGAAGTAGGAATCTCCTTCTGGACATAGAGGTTTCGGCGTAAGCCACAACTTCCTGTAACAAAGCAAATCCTATTTCCTGTTCTGCCACGGGTTTCCCCGACATGAATTTTTCTAATTTCTCTACATCTTTATAAGAGTAGTAGGCTAAACAATGGCCCTCTCCGCCATCACGACCACCGCGTCCGGTTTCCTGATAGTAACTTTCGAGTGATTTTGGAATATCGTGATGAATCACAAAACGCACATCCGGCTTGTCGATTCCCATCCCAAAAGCAATGGTTGCCACTACCACATCTACATCTTCCATAAGGAACATATCTTGATGTTTAGCTCGGGTTTTAGCATCTAATCCTGCATGATACGGCACAGCACTTATTCCGTTTACCTGTAAAACTTCGGCAATAGCCTCTACTTTTTTACGGCTTAAGCAATAAATAATTCCGGATTTACCTTTATGTTGTTTGATGAAACGAATAATATCCGATTCTATATTTTTAGTTTTGGTACGTACTTCGTAATACAGATTAGGTCTGTTAAATGACGCTTTAAAAGTTGTGGCATCAGACATATCTAAGTTTTTCAGAATATCTTCCTGAACTTTTGGTGTAGCGGTTGCGGTAAGCCCAATAATAGGTACATCACCCAATTGCTTGATGATGTGTTTCAAATTCCTATATTCCGGTCTAAAATCATGTCCCCACTCCGAAATACAATGCGCTTCATCTATCGCTACAAAAGATATGGTAACATTTTTAAGAAAATTTACATACTCTTCCTTTGTCAAAGACTCAGGTGCAACATACAGCAACTTGGTCAATCCTGAAGTAATATCTTTTTTTACCTGGGCAATTTCGGTTTTAGTAAGAGAGGAATTTAAAACATGGGCAACGCCATTTTCAGAAGACAAACTTCTGATGGCATCCACTTGATTTTTCATTAAAGCTATAAGGGGCGAAACTACGATAGCAGTTCCCTCTTGAATCAAAGCGGGTAATTGATAACAAAGTGATTTTCCCGCTCCTGTAGGCATTATCACAAATGTATTCTGTTGATTTAGGATACTTTTTATGACTTGTTCCTGCAACCCCTTAAATTGGCTGAAGCCAAAATATTTCTTTAATTCTTTATGTATGTCAATTTCGTTTGAATTCATTCTTTATTATGTGGTATTTTGTATAAATTTGCAACACATAAAGGTACAAATTTCTTTTACACATACAAATTTTAATTATTCTGTTTTGATATCCAAAGAAAATATATTGGCCAGTGCCAAAAAAACTATTTTATCGGAAAGCAAATCTATTGCCAAACTAACTGATTTCCTTGATGAAAACTTCATTGAGGCAACACAAAACATCTATACGTCCAAAGGAAGGCTAGTGGTTACGGGGATAGGAAAAAGTGCTATTATTGCCCAAAAAATGGTAGCCACCTTTAATTCTACCGGAACACCATCACTATTTCTTCACGCTTCAGAGGCTATTCACGGTGATTTGGGAATGATCCAAAATGAAGATTGTATCATTTGTATTTCAAAAAGTGGCAACAGTCCTGAGATAAAGGTTCTAGTGCCACTCTTAAAACGTTTTGGAAATACATTGATCGCAATAACTGGAAATACGGCTTCTTTTCTCGCTAAAGGTTCTGATTTTGTTTTGAACACCACTGTAGATGCCGAAGCCTGTCCTAATAACCTTGCCCCCACTAACAGTACAACGGCACAATTAGTCATGGGAGATGCGCTTGCCATTTGTCTTATGGAAATGCGCGACTTCAAACCGGAAGACTTTGCTGTTTACCATCCGGGAGGGGCATTAGGCAAGAAATTATTGTTGCGTGTAAAAGACATGTTAGAACACACCTTGAAACCTATGGTAGCTCCAGATGCATCTATAAAAAAGGTGATTTTTGAAATCTCAGAAAAGCGTCTTGGCGTAACTGCGGTTGTTGATCAAGATAAAGTAATCGGTATCATTACCGACGGTGATATTAGAAGAATGCTAAACGATAGCGATTCTTTCGCTGATTTAACTGCCAAAGATATAATGACAAAAAACCCAAAATTAATCCCATCTACCGCCATGGTTGTAGATGCATTGAACATCTTGGAAGACTTCTCCATCACACAATTAGTGGTTGTCGACAATGGAGAATACAAAGGAGTATTACATTTACATGATATTTTAAAAGAAGGAATACTATAATGGCGAAAAAAAACTTAAACGAAATGTCGTTTTTAGATCATCTTGAAGAATTAAGATGGCTATTGGTTCGAAGCACAATTGCAATATTAATTTTGGCTACGGTCACTTTTTTTATCAGTGATTATATTTTTGACGTCATCATTTTTGGCCCCACAAGACCTAATTTTGTAACCTACCGCTTTTTTTGCGACCTGTCCAATCAATTAGGCTTTGCCGAGAGTATTTGCGTAACCGAAATGCCTTTTATAATCCAAAACACCAACATGGAGGGACAAATCAATGTTTTGATTTGGACGTGTGTAACAGCGGGATTTATTCTTGGTTTTCCATTCATCCTTTGGGAAGTTTGGAAATTCATTAGCCCTGCATTATATGACACAGAGAAAAAACATGCCAAACTTTTTATCTTTTCATCCTCATTACTTTTCTTTTTGGGCGTACTTTTCGGTTATTACGTAATTGTACCCATGTCTGTCAACTTTTTTGCGACATTCACGATCAGTACGGTAGTGATAAACCAGTTCAGTATCGACTCCTATATTGGCTTGGTAAAAACAAGTGTTATCGCTTGTGGATTGTTTTTTGAACTACCGATTATCATTTATTTCCTGACCAAGTTAGGATTGGTAACACCGGTTTTCTTAAGAAAATATTGGAAATATGCCGTAATCATCATTCTTATTGTAGCAGCAATTGTTACACCTCCAGATGTGGTGAGTCAAATCATTGTAACGATTCCGATGTTGTTAATCTATGAAGCAAGTATCTTAATTTCAAAAATAGTAGTAAAAAATAAAAAAAAATTAAATGGCTGATGTAATCCAAGAATTCAATGAATACCGTTCTAAAATGAACGAAAAATTATTGGCAGACAATAATAAAATTGTAAAACGAATTTTTAATCTAGACACCAATGCCTATGCAGCAGGAGCATTAGACGTGAAAACCAAAGAGCTTCTGGGACTGGTAGCATCGGCAGTTTTACGTTGTGATGATTGTGTGAAATACCATTTGGAAACCAGCTTTAAAGAAGGTGTAACCAAAGAGGAAATGATGGAAGCTATGGGAATTGCAACCCTTGTAGGCGGAACGATTGTTGTTCCTCATTTAAGAAGAGCTTATGAATTCTGGGAGGCATTGGAAGAAACCGTTGTGAAATAATTGTTAAGAAGCAAAATCGTTTAATTGTTTATTCGTTTATTTGAACGATTAAACAGTTAAACAATCCAACGATTAAACTAAAAAAATGAAATTAAGAGCCGAAAATCTAATCAAAACCTATAAAGGGCGCAGTGTTGTAAAAGGCATTTCGGTAGAAGTGAATCAAGGCGAAATCGTAGGGCTTCTGGGACCTAACGGCGCTGGAAAAACAACTTCTTTTTATATGATTGTGGGATTGGTGAAACCAAATTCAGGCAACATATTCCTTGATGATTTGAATATTACCGATTATCCTATGTACAAAAGAGCACAGCAGGGAATTGGTTATTTAGCACAGGAAGCTTCTGTTTTTAGAAAACTAAGTATTGAAGACAACATATTGAGCGTACTGCAATTGACAAAACTGTCCAAAGCGGAACAAGAGGCTAAAATGGAAAGTTTAATAGAAGAATTCAGCTTAGAACACATTCGTACCAATCGTGGGGATTTACTTTCCGGCGGGGAACGTCGTCGTACCGAAATTGCACGTTGTCTTGCCACCGATCCAAAATTCATTTTATTGGATGAACCATTTGCAGGTGTGGATCCAGTTGCCGTTGAAGACATTCAGAGAATTGTGGCGCAGTTAAAAAATAAAAACATCGGTATTCTTATTACCGATCACAATGTACAGGAAACCTTGGCTATTACTGATAAAACCTATCTTATGTTTGAAGGTGGAATCCTAAAAGCAGGAATGCCGGAAGAATTAGTAGAAGATGAAATGGTACGTCGCGTATATCTTGGACAAAATTTCGAATTGAGAAAGAAAAAATTGGAGTTTTAGAAAAGTGTTCCGTTTTAGTGTTCAGTTAAAAGACAGCAGATGGCAACTATTGGGAAATATCATTTTCAGAATTGTTCAACGTAAAAAAACCTATCTTTGATATATGAATCTAATAAACCAAAATAAAGAAATAATTAAAAATTTATGTGAAACACATAATGTTGAGAAATTATATCTTTTTGGTTCTGCAACTACATCTAAATTTAATGAAGAAAGTGACATTGATTTTTTAGTGAAATTTAAATCTTTTGACCTCAAACTATACTTCATAAATTACATCGACCTTAAAAACAAACTCAAAAATTTATTGCATAGAGAAATTGATTTAGTGGAAGAACAAACTTTAAAAAACCCTTACTTAATAAGTTCCATTGAAGAAAATAAAGAATTGATTTATGGATAAAAAAATCCTAAAATGGCTTTACGATGTCAAAATTTCAATTGATGAAATAAACAGTTATTTTATTGATGAAAAGATGGATTTTTTTGAATACAGAAAGAATTTAATGAGAAAAAGAGCCGTAGAACGGAATCTTGAAATCATAGGAGAAGCCATAAATAGAATATTAAAAACTGACAGTTATTTTACTTCCAAAATTACTGATGCAACCGCGATCGTTGGATTGAGAAACCAAGTTATTCATGCTTACGATAACATATCTGATGAAACTATTTGGGCCATACTCACCAATCATTTACCAAAATTAAAGATCGAAATAGACACATTATTGAAAGGCAATTAAAAAGAACTACTCCACAGTAATATAACGCAACTGCTGCAAATCTCCATTGTAAATATTGACGTCTACAGTACCTTTTATTCCGGGAATTGATGCCTTTTCAGTGAATTGCCAAAACAACCAATCTTCGGCTATTTCTTCCCTGTAAAAGTTATAATTAGCAATCCAAAAAAGATAATCGCTGAATTCTTCTTTCAAAAAATCATCATAGTAGCGTTCGCCGGTATAAATGATAGGTTTAACGCCATAATGAGATTCTACAGCATTCAACCACCTTTTCAAACCTAATTTAAGATTTTCAATCGACTGATTTTTAGGAAGTTTTTCAATGTCTAAAACGGGTGGTAAATCTCCTTTTTGAAGCGTTACTGTTTTTATAAAAAGTTCGGCTTGTTCCAATGAATTTTCATTCGGGCGATAGTAGTGATAGGCCCCGCGAATCATTTTATTTTCTTTGGCGCCAAGCCAATTCCTATTAAACTGACGGTCTTTCCTGTCTTTTCCAACTGTAGCGCGAATAAACACAAAATGCAGTGGATATTTATTTTCTAAAGTATCTACATAAGTCCATCCAATTTTTCCTTGGTATTCAGAAACGTCAAGGCCAATACTTTTTCCTTCGTGTTTTTCTAAAACCTGATAATTTCGAACCTCAGAAATGCGCTTGGCTTCGGTTTCTTCTCTTAGAATTTTATCCGATTTAAAACTAAAATAATACGCTAAGCCATCTCTATAATGATACCCAACAGCAGTCATCAGCACCACTAAAAAAGTAACAATAAAATAACGCAAAACCTTTCCGGAGAAAACAGTTGCTTTCTTTTTAGGTTTACGAACTAACGTAGTTTTTCTTCTGACCGTTTTTCTTCTCATCCAAAAAAACTACTTTTTCAACATTTTATTATTTATTACAGACAGCAATACATAGAAAAGGATGACCAAAGGAATTCCTAAGTATTGGAGGAAAATTAATAACAAAAGGGAACAAATCAAAAACACCATTTGAAGCGCATTATCATTGAAATTGAACTTCTTGATTTTTAAGGAGAACAAAGGAATTTCAGCGTTCAAGATGTAAGCGCTCAATACCGTTATTGCCAATAAAACCCATTGATTGGTCAATATTTCGATAACAAACAAAGAATCGGTGTATTTTAAAACCAAAGGCAGACTTAAAATAAACAGCGCGTTGGCAGGCGTTGGTAAACCAATAAAAGAATCCGTTTGACGGGTATCAATATTAAAATTTGCCAATCGGTAACAAGAACCTAAGGCAATCAAAAATCCTAAATAAGGAAAAAGTTGCAAATGACCAACCGCTGCGGTTGATGCATGGTCGATCATCATTTGAGACATCACTAAACCCGGTACTACACCGCTGGTAACCATGTCTGCCAAAGAATCCAACTGCAATCCAAGCGGACTCGATACCTTGAATAATCGGGCAAAAAAACCATCAAAAAAATCCAAAAATATACCCAAGCAAACAAAATAAAATGCCATTTCAAAATCTTGGTTAAAAGCAAAAACCAGAGCGATACAACCGCAAAAAAGATTTAGTAACGTAATAGTATTGGGAATATGCTTTTTAATAGTCATAGTGTAAAATTTAGTGAGCCACAGTTGGCAAATTTAACATAATAAGTCAAGGAGAAGTACGTTTTTTAATAGAGTTTTTTCAACAGTGATTTCTTGTTTAGATATATTTACCGAAAGGAAGAAATAAGCTCAGTAAAAAATTATATTTTTGATAAAAAATTAAACAGACTTGTCGTTTGTAAAAATAACCCCATTGAAAAAAAGCTTTCTATTAGCAGCGGTTTTGGTGAGTACACTAAATTACAGTCAAGCCGTCAGAAAATATTCGAATGAGTTTATGAATATCGGCGTGGATGCGGCTGCATTAGGTATGTCTAATACTGTTGTGGCTTCCACTAGTGATGTGAATTCCGGGTATTGGAATCCTGCAGGACTGATGCATCTGGAAGACCATCAAGTGTCAATAATGCATGCTAATTATTTTGCTAATATTGCCCAGTACGATTACTTGGCCTACGCAAGCCCTATCGACGATAGGAGTGCCTGGGGAATTTCATTAATTCGTTTTGGTGTCGATGATATTCTAAATACTACGGAACTTATCGACAGCCAAGGCAATATTGATTACAACAGAATCAGTCTTTTCTCGACGGCCGATTATGGTTTCACTTTTTCTTATGCTCGAAAACTACCTGTCCCCGGATTTCAATATGGCGTAAACGCAAAAGTTATCCGACGAATTATTGGAAAATTTGCCAATTCTTGGGGATTTGGTTTTGATGTCGGATTACAATTCGAAAAAAACAACTGGCAATTTGGATTAATGCTTCGGGATATAACCACCACCTATAATGTATGGAATATTGATGAAGTCGAATATCAGAAAATTGCCAATTCCATTCCCGGAGAAAATCAGGAATTACCGGAAAGTACTGAGATTACGGCTCCAAAAGTACAAGTAGGCATCGCTAAAAAGTTCCTCCTACGATACGATTATAGTATTTTGGCTGCCGCCAATATGAACATGCGATTTGCCAAAACGAATGATCTTATCTCGACCGATTTTGTCAGCATCGATCCGGCTTTGGGTCTTGAATTTGGTTACACCGATTTGGTATTTGTTCGGGCGGGTGTGGGTAATTTTCAAAATGTACAACAACTGGACAACTCTGAAAAAGTGGGCTTTCAGCCTAATATCGGTTTGGGATTCAAATACAAAGGCATCCAGATTGATTATGCACTCACTGATTTGGGCAACCAAAGTACCGCTTTATATTCCAATATTTTTTCGGTTAAAGTAGATTTGGGAATGTTTAGAAATTAATTTAACAACAATAGGACAACAAATGAATATAGCTTCTTTAAAAAAAATAGTTCTTTTTGCATTACTATTTTCATACCTGCATAGCTTTAGCCAAAGTATTGAATTATCAAAAGATACACAAGTCAGCGTACTTACTTGCGGAACGGGTAACGAATCCTATTCTCTTTTTGGTCACACTGCCATTCGGGTACGTGATACAGTCAACGCAATTGATGTGGTCTACAATTATGGTGCTTTTGATTTTAATACCCCAAATTTTGTCATGAAATTCATAAAAGGGGACTTACAATATTTTGCCGTAGCGCACTCCTATCCTGACTTTATTAATCAATACCAATATGAAAAAAGATCCGTTTATGAGCAGGAATTAAACATCCCCTCGCCCCTGAAACAAAAACTATTTGACAACATGAACACTTCATTGGCCTCAGGCGAAAGTCATTATACCTATAAGTTTATTGATAAAAACTGCACATCGATGGTGGTTGACATCATCAATAAAACAATAGATTCTACCGCAATTGTAAAAAACACGGATACTGACATCACGTACAGAACAATCCTTTATCCTTATTTTGACAATCACTTTTACGAGAAATTAGGTACGAGCATCATCTTTGGTAAAAAAGTAGATGGTTTAGGGACCCAACTATTTTTACCTTTTGAACTGCAAAAAAGCCTGAAGAAAGTTACTTTTCAGAACCACCCGTTGGCACAGGAAAACAAGACACTGCTAGAATTCGAGAATGAAATTCCTGGATCTTGGTGGAATAACATCTATACTTATATTTTTCTTCTTGGGTTTATTGCGCTGATAAATAAGAAAAGTATCGATTTATTTTACCTCATCCTGATAGCGGTAATGGGCCTATTCTTTACGTTTATCGGATTTTATTCGTCGCATCTCGAATTAGGATACAACTATAATATTTTGCTGTTTAATCCAACTTTAGCAGGACTGCTTTACTTGTATTGGGCAAAAAACAAAAAAGGAATTTACAATCTGGCGTTATTTAATTTGCTGTCATTAGGAATCTATTTCTTTGTAGTAATCAACAAAGTTCATCTTTTACTGGTGTTGCCATTAATACTTACTACCGGAATTGTTTTGGTAAGACTTGCAATTCAAAATAAAAAACGCATTTCAATTATCATTTAAAAATATTTTTAATAATAATAATAATATTATTATTGTCCTCTATAAAACAAAACGGTGGTAATTGTTTTAAAAGCAATATTTAAATCCAGAAAAATACTTCTGTGTTTGATGTAATACAAGTCGTATTGCAGTTTTATCAAACTGTCATCAATAGTGGCTCCATAAGCGTAGTTCACTTGTGCCCATCCCGTAAGACCCGGTTTGATAACATGTCGTGTTTCATAAAATGGCATGACTTCAGCAATTTCCTTTACGAAAAAAGGGCGTTCCGGACGAGGGCCAATAACGGCCATATCCCCTTTTAAGATATTTATAAATTGTGGAAATTCATCAATTCTGGTTTTTCTCAAGAATTTACCAAAAACAGTCACCCGGGAATCATTTGTCGTGGTAAAAACAGCCCCATTAGACTCCGCATTACTGACCATGGTTCTAAATTTTAAAATCTCAAATACCACACCATCCTTACCGACACGTTCTTGGGTATAAAACAATTTTCCTCTGTTTCCTATCGCATTTCCTACTAGTATTAACGGGGAAACCACCAGACCAATGGACAATCCAAGCACCGAAGTACTGATTTCAAAAATCCGGACACCAATCAAATACAGCTTATTGTGATTGCTTCTGCTAAAAGGGAAAAATCGATAAAAATCCCTGGACATATAATGCACCGGAATACGTTGCGTTTTACTTTCATACACCTGCGTGTATTCTCGGATTATCGCTCCTGACTCTAGTAATTGAAGTAATTGCTGATACAACTCGGCTGTAATTCCTTCTGTTTTATGGGAAGCAATCACGATTTCGGATATCCCGTTTTGTTTTACAAAAGAAAACAACGCCGCTCTCTTTATATTTTTAATGTACGGATATTCGACTATCTCATCTTCAGTGGCGGCCGCATTGACAAATGCAATTATTTTATAATGGGGATCAATATGTTCTAATCCGGATATTAACTCGACTACTTGCTCATTATCACAGATTAAAACGGCATTTTGCAAAAATCGATTAGAAGCTAGAAACGCAACATAAAACATTCGCCATAAAAACAAAGCCAGAAACACCACCAAATAAAACAATACAATCTGAATTCTTTTTGAAGGAAGTTCTGGAGAATAAAACGGCGTTAACAAATAGACTAAAACGGTCGTTGAAACGGTGAGAATAGAACTTTTTAGCACCTGAAATTGATTGCTGGCAACCTGAAGATTGTACATTTCGAAAATAGTTCCGAAAATATTGATATAAGCACCCAAAATTAGCATCCAATACAAGTTATTGGCAGACATTATAAAATAGTCAAAATCAAATATATTGCCTATAAAAAATAAAGAACCACAAACAAAAAACACATCAAAAACACGAAGAATCATCTTTCGTTCTGATATTTCAAAATGTATTTTATCAACTGAAAACATGAGTTGCATTTATGTTTAGGAGTGCAATTTAGTACTTTTGCTTCGAAGTAAATTTAAGAAATGTTAATTTTTTTAACAAAATTTCAATAGAGAACAAGTTAATACAAGACTATTTCAAATAAGGCTCATAAATAAAGCGACAGTAGTGTTTTTTCATGAACTAAAATAGATTAGGGATATACTTCAATAATAATAATAATAATAACCAATTAGTCCTCATTCTTTTTTGGGGGTAAACCCAATTGAATATTCAATAAAGACAAAGAGTACACAAAGGCCGGTGCCGCAATACGCATAGCGGCATGATTAATGGTTAAAAACCAAAAAGCAACAAAGCACAATAAAAACATATTGAACTTGTTTTCTAAATACAAAATCAAAGGCGTAAAAAACAGAATCAGCAAAGCCAATATCCCGAGAGACCCATGCTCGGCAAGCATTCTGGTAATCTCATCATGGGATAAAACTTTGATCCCAGTTTCGTCTTCTCTAATTTCAGCCCCTTTACCAACACCTACTCCAAAAATCGGATTCTTCAAGAAGGTATTAATCTCATCTTGAGCCACGTCCTCTCTCCCCGTAAATTGACTCTCTTTGAGTCTTCCAGCAGCATCTTGATTCGCATACCTTTTATTGATAAGACCTCCCGTCTGGAACGAAGTATACGTCCAAGTGGCAAAAATAGCCAATACCAATAATACTATAATATAATTCAATTTTACCCTCCCGCTAAAATTCGATTTAAAATATAAAAAAACCAACAATAAGACAATCATCAAAAATCCAGTAATCATTCCGCCTCGGGAAAAAGTAAGCATACCGCGATACGTAATATTCAAAGCAATAATAAGATTAATCGCCATTTGAAATTTTGTTTTAGAATCCAATATGATTCGGGAAAAAAAAATAAACATGCCCAATCCTAAAACGGTTGCCACTTGATTAGGGCCATAACCACCGGAAGTCTCAAAATTAGATTGTGTACTTGTGACAACATCCCGTACATTTGGCGTATACAAAGTTAAATACACCATACAACTTAGAATAGGCAACCCCAGACTAAACAAGATTTGATTCATATCTGCTAATGAAATCTTACGCCTAAACGTATACAAAGAAGCCAGCCCCAAACAAACCGGACCCGAAATATTGAAAGCAATCGCTTTCCGAATATTAGTGTCAAAATTCAAAGCAAAAGTCGAAAGGACAACACTGGGCACCAATAAGAGTAAGAAAATCCAATACGGCGCAGCTCCTTTAGAAAAACCGCTATAGTACATTCCTGACAGAATGAAAACCATTACACCATACTTCGAAATTTCATACAAAGGATTTCCTCCGGTCATTCGTAAAAAAACTTCGCTACCCACCACATAAGCGGCTACAATAAGTGCTTCATTATTGCGGTTTTGACTTTTAATGATGTAATACAACCCAAAAATAAAAATAGAATACCCATAAATTTTAGTAGTAAATGGCAAAAGAAATCCCAATGCACCTATGAATACATGGAGAAGAATTAAATAGAGATAAAATTGATCCTCTTTTTTCATTTGTGACTATTTTGCAACCAATTTAAATACTGTTTAATAATGACTTCTTCTGAATGAGCATCCTGTATCTTGTTATAAAGAGCAATCCCTAACTCCACCTGTAGCGCATCATTTTCTATCAATTGAACTAGTGCTTCATAAAACATTTGTTCTTGTTTAGAAGGAACTAGAAGGCCATTTTTACCGTTTTGAACCAAAGAAGCCATTTCACCTACATGCGTCACTACAACAGGTTTTTTATTCCAGCCATACTCTAACAGTGCCACGGGCAACCCTTCAGACTGAGAGGTTAAAACGGCAATTGTCGATTGATGCAATATATTTTTCACATCTTCTTTACTGCCGTAAAGAAACACATTTTTTTCTAAATGATATGTTGCAATCAAATCCTTAATTTGTTGGGAATATCCATCCTGAAAATCTTTTCCAACCAAATGAAAAGTCCAATCAGGATGCGATTTTTGTAGCTTTTTGGCAACTTCCAACAATAAAAAATGATCTTTTTGGACTCTCAAATTAGCTAAAGACAGGATGCGCTTCCCTTCGATTCCATGCAAGAAAGTCTGCTCTAAAACCATAGTATCTTCAGAGGGGAAATTAGGAAGATAAAGCACTTTTTTAAATTTTAATTGTTGTTCTGCCCATAGTTTTAGTTTTTGATTGACGGCTATAATACCACTAAAAAAAGGAAGGGTTATTTGCAAAACACGGAAGGGTCTTTTGGATAAGAATTCACTGTCCCCATAATGATCATGCCAGATTAAGCGAAGGGAAGGGCATATTAATTTCAAAAGAAAAACCAGAAAAAAAGAAGTGCTGTGCGCATGAACGACGGTAACTTTATGCTGTACTACATAACTTCGCAATCGAAATACAGCCTTAAAATCCAACGAGCGTTTCTTATTTAAAAACAAATAAGAAACTTCTTCCTTCAATTGTCCTTTCAACCTACCTTCTTTTCGAGTAGCTACCAAGCCTGAAAAAGAAATTTTAGTTGTCAAAGCGTTAGCATAGCTTACAGCCATTCGCTCTGCTCCACCTGCCTCAAGAGAATCTATAATTTGAATGATTCGCATTTTTTACTTTTATTATCTTCTTAATTTGTCCTTCTTACTTTCATCTCGCTTCTTCCATCTTACCTCTTGCTTCTTCCATCTTGCTTCTTCTATCTTGCATCTAAAAACAACAACTCCTTTATTCCTTCCTCAAAAACATCCAAAGTATAGTTTCTGGACCAATCCGAAGCTTTGGTACGCATATTCTCAAAACCGGCTTCACTCCTGATAACAGTGAGTATTTGAGCAACATCCTCCTCCAAATTCAATGTAAGCAAAACCCCGCGTTGTCCATAATCTAACATAAATGGAACACAAGAAACAGCAGTAGCGACTGGAATACATCCCCAAAACATCCCTTCAGCGACCACTTTGGGCCAACCTTCACTTGCCGAAGGCAGAACTACAAAATGACTGTTTTTATACGCTGTTTTTATAGTTTCGAGAGGCTGATTTCCTTTCAAATGAACATACGATTCCAATTGATTGTGTTTAATATAAGTCTCCAAGACTAATTTCTCACTCCCATCTCCGTACAAATGCAAACTAACGGCAACACCTTGTTCGTGTAAACGCGCTACTAACTGAATGGCATACAAGGGATTTTTACCCAAAACTAAGGCTCCAGCAAATACAAAATGAATAGTAGTAAGACGATCCAAGCGCAACAAGGGAACTTTATCTGATTCACTATAGGTAGCAGTAAAAAAAGGTTTTATATTTTCAGAACGGTCTTCCCATTCTCCATAGACCATCACCTGCATCTTTCGGGTTAAAAAAGTAGTATTCAAAATCCATCGCTGCAATTGATACGTCCAGGGTTGTTTGGATTTGGAATCCCAATTCCCGGCATATTTGGCAGTTTTAGGAGTATTAGGAAACAAAATCTGGATAAAACATCCCAATAACCCTACATTACCTGGACATCGTAAATGAATGTGATCCGCGCTTCGCATCGCTAAAAAAATACGCCAAGAGATACTGGGTATTTTTAAAACAGAAAGAAAGATATTTTTTAAATCCAATACATCAAAAGAATCAATCGGTATAAATTGAATGCGATCGTGTTCATAACAATCAGCTATCGAAGAAATGGATTCCGCAACCTGAGGAGCTACAATAATTAATTCAGATACATACTTGGACCAGACATTCATTTCACGAACATACGGGGCATAAGCATAGTAATTATCTTCTTTTACTATATGAGGAACATGGGTGATGATAGCAAATTTCATTTATAGGTAAAATTAAAAGAATCTTTTTGCTTCTTCGATTCATGATGTGTGGATATGGAAATAAAAAATAGACATGCAGTTAAGCTACATTTCATGCATACCTATTATCCTTTACGATCAAGTCTCAAAAAAATTAAGAAAAGTTGATTCAATTAGTTTGTAAAAATATTTATTGGGGCCTATGGAGAAATAAACTCCACCAACCCACTGTTCTGCCAATAGCCTCGGTCAAAGCTTCCTTTCGTTTACTAGTTGTAAATATATTGCTAAATCGAATCAATGTCAAAAGTATCGTTATGGAATGCCATTTTATTTTTGCATCTAAAGACGGTTTAGGATTTTTAGTGCGCCAAACATACCATCCGTTTCGAACAACCATTTTTCCATACTGATATTGGTTGGGTCTGCCAGAAGGGTGATGAAAGTGATGTAACTGCACTTTTGTATTGACCACATTCTTACCAAACTGCAGAGCTCTAATGCAAAAATCAGCATCTTCATACAAACCATATCCTTCAAAATAAATTGAAAATCGCAAAGAGTCAAATACTTTTTTTCGAAAGGCAAAAGACATGCCTATCAGCAAATCGACTTCGTAGCTTTTACCATTTAAAGGAAAACCACAATTTTTGCCATGAGAATAGTCCGGCATTTTTCCAGCACCGAGATTAGAGTGTAAACCCAAATAATTACGAACTACATTGCGTTGCCCTTCTTTGTACACATACCCTTCAAATTGAACATACTTATGCCTATGATAGGTTATATTAGGTCTTATTAAACTCCAATTATTCTCATTTATGGCTACACCACCAACCCCGGTAATTGACTCGTCAGAAGCAAATGTCGCAATCAATTCCTGAAAATAGTCCGGTAATAATTCAGTATCATCATCCAGAAAAGCAATCACATCACTTGTAGAAGCTACTCTGTCCAATCCGTAATTTCTTTGTTTTGTTAAACCACGAAAGTTCTCTGGAACTAAAAAATAGCAAATATTCGCAAATTGATTTTCCTGCAACAACTGTTCAGTTTCACGGTTAGTTGATCCATCAATGATTAGGATTTCATCCGGATATACCGTCTGACCTTCTACCGACCGCAAAAGTTGCAGTAGAGATTGAGGGCGCATGTAAGTGCAAATAATTAGAGAATACTTCATGCTTCTTTTTTTAATTCATTTGCCCAAAAAATGCTTTGCTGCCATTGTTTTTGAAACTGGTTATAATAACGAAGTGGATTTTTAATTTTCTGATATTGATAGTACTTGAAAAATAAAATAGTTTTATAACCCAATCGCTGCTCTACTGTAGTATGCAAAATTTTATACAACATAATTGTGGGGGAAGGTTTGGGCTGAATAGCATCATTTTGCCATTGTAAAACAGGCTTTGTTCTAAAACCACCAAATGGAGCTTTTAAATGTAATATTTCCGGCTCCGGTAGATACAAAACATCAGTACCGATATTTCGCAATTGCATCCCAAAATCACCATCCTCTCCGTACCCAAATTCTAATGCCATATTAAATTTGACTTTTTCCAAAAGGTCTCTTCTCACGATACTATTACCAGCACCAAAAGTAGGCCATTGAATTACTTTAGTATACCTCTTTATTTCATTCTTTTGAGGATAAGAAACCGTCACAACTGGGCTTCCAAATTGTTGTATTAGTTTAAAAATGTCAACCAATAAATTAGGGGTAAAACGATTATCATCATCCGCTAAAAATACCCATTCACTTTGGGTTTGATTCAAAGCTAAATTTCTGGCATGGCAAGCACCGGATTGATGTATAAAAACATGCTGAATATCGAAAGGCCATTTTTCTTTGGTAACATAATCCAATTCCGTCTTGCTCCCTTCAGATGGATTTTGTTCTACGATAATGATTTTACGAGGCAATTTCACTTGCGCAGCAAAATCTTTTAATACGTCATATAAATAGTCGCTTCTTCCAATGGTCGGAATAATGACATCAATAGTTCCCTTAGCAATAACAACTCTTGAGGACTGAACAATAATCCCATCTAAGTTTATTGTATTGGTATTTCTATTCTTATAAAAAAGAGAAATAATCATTGGAAACACAGGAAATTTTCTTTCGTACAACAGAAAGTTTAACAGCAACAAAAACACCCATCGTGTTTTATAGTGCTGTTTTACAAAACGAAAAAGAACCAACGGATTCTTTTTAGCGGGGTTAACAGTTGCAAGATGTTGTTTCAAAAGTTTAGGTTCTGAATAACACAACAACCCTTTTGGCATAGCTAGTTTTGCTAAAGAGCACAAAAAATAGTCAAAATTTTTATCGAAGGGAATTTCATCTTTTAAAGCTAAAAAAACAGCCGACTGAATACCCCCAACCCAACTGCTCATTTGCCATGTTGGGAAAGTTACAGTACTATTGACCCTCGCAAAAAGAGATTCATCTATGTAACCAACATTCGTATCTAAATAAGAACTGCAAAAAGGATTATAGGAAAATAAAAGTTTTTTATGGTGGAATAATTTTTCAATTTCAAAAATATTCAATTGCTCTTTTAGACTCAAATGACACCAAACTAAAATCTCATCTGGAAAATCATTTGCCAATAAAGCAACAAACTTGGCTATAGTTAAATGGTCATTCTTCTTAATTTCAAAAGAATCAGCATTCCTTAGCGCGACAACTTTAGTTTCATTATGATAAATAATTATCATAGCACTAATTTTTTAAGGAAGGCCCTGCAAACGTTATAATTTCATTTTTTCTGAATCGGACCGTTTGATAAGGATAATTCATTTTTTCGAAAAAGGCCTCCACTTTAATATAAGTAGCTGCTCCATCAACGATATGATAAGATGCTATGGCAAAATTAGGCTTTAGATTTCGTATCGTTTCCTCACAACCGGCCAAAGCTTCTATTTCGGCCCCTTCAATATCCATTTTTATGAAATCTAATTTGTTAATGTTATTATTTGCAACCCAATCATCAATTCGTACGGCTTCTTTTTTAACACATTTATCACTGTCTGGAATCCAAATGGCAGAAGATCCAACGGTACCTGCTTCATAAAAATCAATCCACTTATTTTCATCCCAAAGCAACAATTTTTCAATTTTAATATTACCTTGAAGATCATTGTTTAAATCTATATTACGGTTAATCCGCTCAACATTATAAATGTCTGGTTCAAAAGCATAAACAATCCCTCCTTTACCGATCAACTTAGAAAATAAAATTGACAAATGCCCACAATTGGCTCCCGCATCGAGAACAACATCATTTTCTTTAACTTTATAAAAATGCTGGTAATAATTAAAATCTGGTGCTATAAAATATAAAGCTTCATTGGTTACCATCGCTAAATCATGAAAAGTAGTCTTATACGTAAGCGAAGTGCCGGCTCTTTGCACTAATTCATAAAAAGTATCTTTCGGTTTATTGATGCTGTAATAACCCCATTTGATTTTCTCTTTTATACCCCCATTAGGAAAAATGGCACTAATAATTTTTTTTATCTTTTTCTTCATTTTGATGCGATAACATTTTTATAAAACAACAAACTCTGTTGGGCAACCACTTCAATAGAAAATTTTGCTACTACTGATTTCCTTGCTGCTAAACCAAATTCCGTTCTCAAGTATTCTTGATCTAGCAACAGTAAGATTTTCTCCGCATACGCCTTATGATGGGTCGGATGTTCCAAAAAACCATTAATTCCATCATCAAGAACCTCTGTCGCCCATCCAATAGTAGAGGCTACAATAGGTTTCTGAAGCGCCATCGCTTCAAGCCAAGAAACAGGCAACGCTTCTGCAAATGTAGGAAATACGCACACACTTGCTTGTTCTATTTCCTTTTTTATTTGACTGTAGGGAACACTCCCTAAATAAGTTACATTAGGAATGGCTTCTAATGAAAATAGTGCTTGCATTAGCTGCCAAGTTGATGGAGCTCCTGAAATAACATCGGACGCATCCCGCCCAACCAATACTAATTTTGCATTAGGATTTTTTTTAATCACTTCGTTAAAAATCAAAGGCAATTCTAACAATCCTTTTTTTCGAATTAAGGTCCCAAAATAAAGAACAATAGGCAAAAGAGTCGTTTTTTGATGTTCAACTTCAAAAGTAGCACAATTAATACTATTGGGAATAATGGTAAATTTCTTATTGAAGCAAAATACCTCATTAGTCACATCGGCTGTAAACTGACTTACAGAGAGCAAACCATCTGCTTGCTGTAAAGCGCGTTTTTCATGAAATTTATTCTTCCATTTTACGGGTCGTTGGTCCAAATGACAAAAATAAGTATCAGAGCCGTTCAATCGAATCACGATGGGGCATTTTTTAGGACTTATAAAAGAAGTAATCCCGGTCCAATCAGGTGCTTCTACCACATCAATTTCTTTGCTCTCATACAAACCATCAATTATTTTCTGAAGTTTTTTTCGGGTAAGGTACCACGACAATCCTTTCAATTTCACATTTTGTATTTGTTGCACTACGATACCAGTATCATCAAAAATAGCCTCTTGTTTTTGGCCATAAACCAAAACACGAACAGAACAACCTTCCGCCAGAAGCCCAATAGCTAAATTCCTGATGCTGGTACCAATCCCCCCAGAGCTCCCGGTCTTCAAATGTGGATATTCAGGAGTCAGGAAAGCTATTTTCATACATTATTTTTAAGGATGGTTATTTTTCCAAAATGGGACCCTACTAAATTTTCGTCTAAAGTAAGGACCACAAATTTATTTAGTAAAAAAATCACTGATAACGATACTGGTAAATTTCTTGGCACCAGCATCATTCAGATGGCCGCAAGAAGAAAAGTATCCATCACCCTGCACTACACCTTCATAATTATGAATTTCAGGATACATTTTAATGACTTTTTCAAAATAATCCATACCTATTACAGTACTGCACATTGGGGTTGTAACCACAATCAGATTAATCTGGTTCGTTGTACAAATTTGCTTAATTTCTTCGTAATACTTGTTATGTAAAGGCTTTAAATTAGCGATATTATTTTTCATATTGCCTTTTTTATTTCCTAATGGATAATAACCTAAATGATTTAAACTATTTGTGGTTGCTGCTATAGCGGTTTTATACGCCTCTCGAAACCCAATACGGGCATCAAATACAACATAGCGGTAAAAAGGAATATAATACAAGGCTCTAAAATCGTTCTCTTTCGAAAAATGATCGCGAATGGTTTTGGATTGATGGATATAAGGTAAAAATCGCGCTGAAATGCCTTCAGCTCTTTGTTCATTAGATAAATTCAAGTCAGCCTCCAGCAGAACAGTCTTTATTTTATAATTCCGCTCCACCATCAACTTGAGTAACAAAGAAGCTTCAAACAAATGTCCTCCGCTCATCCCGTAATTGAAAGCTTTCAAACCTTTTTGTTCAAACAAAGGGGCTACAAAATGATTATTAGCACGGGAGGAACCCAAAATAATGACATCATAATCCTTATTTTTAGAAGTATAGACCTGCTCTACTTTACTTCTTTTCGAAGAATGGGAATAAATACTGGTATATGTAAAATCTAAAATCACTAACAAAATCAATGTCAGTATTAAAATTTTAGAAATAAACAAGAAAAAAGATTTCATGGTTTTTTATCGGTTAACATTTTTTGAATGGTATATATTGAAAAATATGCTGCTCCCTCGGCATTTAAATGAGTACAATTTTGAAACATTTTATCATCAGCCACTGCAGTCGAAAAGTCATATAATCCAGGGATTTTCTCTTTTAATTTCTCCATAAAGTCTAAATTTTTAGTATGCTTACAAAATGGAGCACAAAAAAAGACGAGTGATATTTTATGAATACGGGCAAATGCAACTATTTGATTATAATATTTATTTTCAGCATTTATCTCTTGAGGCAAAGCATTTCCATGTTGAAATGAATTTCCTTGTAAGGCAGTAAATCCTTTATTTTTTAAAATATTGGTTTCTTTATTAGCAACATTCAACAGTAACTCTCGTAATCCAATCTTTACATCAAAATAACTGTACCTGAAAAATGGAACATAATACAATTGCTTTTCATTACTAAAATGCCTGTAAAAATAGTCTTTCGTTATTTTATTTTCTCGTACAAATGGCATGAGCTCATGTTGCATAACATTAGAATAACCGTTTTCGAGATTAAAAATATAATCCACTTGTATAAAAATTTTTTCGGTTTGAATATTATATTCTTTGATAAGCTGAAGCATAGTGTACACATCCCCTAATTTTGTAGCTTGAAAACCTAAATTGACAGCTGTTTTTCCTGTCTGTCCCTCAATTATAGCAGGCATAATGGTATTATCTACTCGAGAAGAACCTAAAAAAATATAGTCTATTTTTTTATTTTTGAAACTTCTAAAATACTGAAATTTCGTTCTCGGTTTAGCATTTTCATAGACTTTTGTAAAAGAATAATCTAAAAAAGACAAAATCGAAATAACAAGCAAAAAAATAAAAACAATATATTTTAAAAATGCTCTCATTAAAATTGAAAATAGATAAATTCTTTATAATCTGAATACGTGCCCAAAGCGATAATAGCAAATAGACATAGCGCTAATTTCACCATACTATACTTGCCCGAAATAGGTTCTATTTGTCTACGACTGTTCCATTCAACTAAAATAAAAACAAGTACCAATAAAAGGTTCTCGTAATTGTACCGCTCATGCTCCAAATATTGTACTGCAAAACTCTTATTAGTAAAAACACGACTTATATATTCCACTGCGTCACCGATAGATTTAGCCCTAAAAAATACCCAAGCCAAACAGGTTAAGGCAAAAGTACTCAGCATGCTTCCCAATACCTTAAAAGAGGTCAAGTCCCAATTTAAAGTTACCGTTTCCATATTGGATCGGTTCTTATTTAAAAGCAATAAAGGTAAAAAATACAGCGCATTAATAAATCCCCAAGCTATAAAAGTCCAATTGGCTCCATGCCAAAACCCACTCACTAGAAAAATAATAAAAGTATTCCGAACTTTCATGGTCATTCCACCACTGCTGCCCCCTAAAGGAATGTATAAATAGTCTCGAAACCAAGAGGAAAGGGAGATATGCCAACGACGCCAGAACTCGGCTATATCGCGGGAAAAATACGGATAATTAAAATTACGCAACAAATCAATACCAAACAATTTAGACATACCCAAAGCCATATCCGAATAACCTGAAAAATCACCATAAATTTGAAACGCAAAATAAACCGCACCCAATACTAATGACAGCGAATTCATCGATTCATAATTATCAAAAATCGCATTCGCATAGGTAGCGCAGGTATCCGCAATGACAACTTTTTTAACCAAGCCCCAGATAAATTGGTAAATACCTTCTTTGGCTTTCTCAAAATCAAAGCTGCGTTTTACTTTAACTTGTGGCAATAAATGTGTCGCTCTTTCAATAGGACCTGCTACCAATAAAGGAAAATAACTGACAAACAAAGAATAATCCACAAAGTTATATTCTGCCTTAATTCTTTTTAAATAAATATCAATTACATACGACAAACCATGAAAAGTATAAAAAGAAATCCCTACAGGAAGTACTACATCCAGCAAAAGCGGACTGGTTTGTAAACCAACACCATTCAACATTTCTGAGAAAGAACTGGCAAAAAAATTATAATATTTAAAGACACCTAAAAAGCCCAGATTGATACTGATGCTCAACCAAAACCAAATTTTACGACCAGTTTCAGTCTTCGCTTTTTCGATTCGAATACCGGTATAATAGTCCAAAAAAGTAGAGAAAACCAATAAGAACAAGAAACGCCAATCCCAACAGGAATAGAAATAATAACTCGCTATAATTAAGACTGCGTTTTGGGTACTTTTATTTTTGTTAAAAACAAACCAATACAGTAAGAATACGATAGGCAGAAAAAGAGCAAAGGAGAACGAATTAAAAAACATAGACTAGTGTAACTAATTGATGATGCAAAATTAAAATTTATTATTAAATAACAATGCTAAATGATTTTCAACCATGTGATCCAATGAAAAATGATTTTCGATAACAGCCCTGGTATTCAATTCAATTTTCTTTTTTCCTAAATACACTTGTTCTAGGAGTGTGGTCAAGGCATTAACATCCTTCGCCTTGAAAATATATCCATTTTCACTATCCAATACAGCTTCTTCATTTCCGCCAACATCAGTCGTTATAACAGGTACATTAGCAGCTAAACTTTCGAGTATAGACAAACTAAAACATTCCATGTGGGTAGGTTGCAACATATAATCATACTGACAATAAAGAGCATTTAAATTGGGCTGACTACCCATAAATCTAAAATTAGAATCTAATTTATGTTGGTGCACACTTTTAATTAAAAAATCTTTAAGGGGCCCATCGCCAAACAAATCGATCCGGATTCCTGATAAAATCGGGGAAGGCAATTTGGAAACAGCAACTATCAAATCTTGAATACCTTTAGATTCCCGTAAATGAGAAACAACTAAAAAATTGGGATGAATAACGTTCCTTTGAGTTCTTACTTTAATATCTTTAATAACAACTCCATTATAAATAGTCCTTGTTTTAGATCGCACCTGAGTTCCAAAATCACTTATAATTTCTTTCACTGTATAATTGGATACTCCAATAAACTGGTCAATATATTTAGAAAACAAAAAACCTTTGATTTTCTTTTCCATTTTCTTCTTAAAAGGATAGCCATCTATCGGACGCGGATTGTGATCAATGGCAACTACTTTAGCTTTACTGACTTGTTTTATTTTTTTAAAAAAAGGAGTACACAATTCTATAAAATGCGTAATAATAAAAGAATAAGGGGTTTGGTTTTGAATACAAAAATCAAGAAAATAATTCTCTACGTTTTGATAGTTACTATTAAAAATAGTGAGCTTAGAATAGTCTCCATGTTGGGATTGATTAGGAAAAAACCAATCAACCTGAATCCCATTTTTTTTACATTTTGCATCAAACATCCAGAAAAAATAATCCATTCCGCCTACTCTTTCGGGTAGCAGTTCATAATTACAGATAAGGGCTATTTTTATTGGATTCATGTCCATTCGAATAAGGCAGCTACAATTCTTTTACTGGTACCCTCAAGAGGTTTACTTACCTGAAGTTGCATTAATTTTTCTCTGTTTAATTGATCCGCTTCCGGATACAAATAGTACAAATTAATAGCATCAATAAGTGCTTGTTCATTCTTTGCAATTCTCGTCGCACCACTCTTTACTACATTCACAATATGTGCATAATACAAAAAACGTTGATCATCATACAAACCGTTCTGACGATTCCCAAAAACAGGATTAATAACGGGTTTATCAAACTGCATGAAATCCAAACTCATCGTAGACAACATATTGATATTAATATCTGCAAATTCCAATAAACTCCTCAAATCCTTAATGTCAGCTATTGTTGGAATACGCTGAGACCAAGCTTCCTGATGATTCTCTCTGCTTTGGATCCACTTAGGATAATTCCATTTTATAAAGGGATATTTCTCGACTATACTTTTAAAACGAATAGGGTCTTCTGCAGGAGAAGTACGAACTATCAGGTTAACATCTGGAATCTTTTTTTCTAGTACAGCCTTGCATATCGTTTCAATATACAATTCATCATTTTTACTGGTAGCAATATCACCACAACTAAAGCAAATTGTTTTCTTACGAATATCTAAATTAAATGCAGCATAAAATTGCTCTTTGTCAGAAGCATATCGATCTAAAACATAAGGTTCAAATTGCGGAGTACCAACCACTATGACATTTTCAGCCTGTACTGCCAAATAAAATTGCAACAGCTCTTTTTTCATTAATTCACTCCAAACTAAATAATAGTCAAAATCACCAGCCATTCTTCCTTTGGAAGCCAAATTATCCCAACTAAAAATAAAAGAACCGGTCTTGATTTGCAATTGGGCAGCTGCATAAATAAGAGGAGCAATAAAAGGAGGACGTTGATGAGTGAAAAACAAATTAGAAACACCGTGTTCTTGTAGAAGGGCAGTATATTTTTTTGTTATCTGATGAGAACTAAATGTCTTTTGTTGATAGTGATTATACCTTTGTATCCATTTTTCGGAATGAATGATTCTTGACCAAACATGAATAAGACGTGTCGCAAATCCTCTTGGATTTCTTGCTTTGGTTTTTGAGGCTTTTAAATTATCGTTTATCCCAAAATTTCCTTTAGTATGTATTTGTAAATGGGAAACCTCTTTTGCTTTTCGAAAAAACCAAGTAAAAAAATGTTCGTTAAAAACCTCTAGTTCTACAATAGTACAATTCAAATCTAAAGAGTCATAAACGTTTTTTGGCAAACAGGAAAAAAGAACAACAGAATCAAATTGTAGCTTTGCTTCAGTCATAAAATCGCTTAATATAAAATTGCGATAGCCTACACCGTCAGTAATAACTATTCCTATTTTTTTCATTATATATCCTGCTAAATCAGCTATTATTCTTCAATTATCTATTTTTATTTGCCTTTAATTCAATCTATTTTTGAATCATCCAATATAAACTAATACACTGCCAAAGATGAAAACTCGAATTTTGGTTCCCCTCAAAATAAAGATCCAACTCCGTTCGCAATTCCTTTAAATCAAACCAAGCAGAAAACGAAGAGGTTTTGATTGTAGCAAAACAATGCGTAACCCACTCTTTCAAATCTTCCGCTAACCATTCTCTTTGTGGAGTTTGCAAAGGGCGTTTGGGTGCAAAAACCAAGTTATCATCCAAATATTCGGAAGCTATTTCTCGCAACATAAATTTAGTGATACCACTTTTTATTTTAAAGTCTAATGGTAACGAAAAGGCAAACTCCACCAATCTATAATCCAAAAAAGGCTCTCGCAATTCTGTAGAATATAGCATTGAAATTCGATCATTAAACCGCAAGGCTCGTGGGATTTTTGTGTAGAACAAATCTCGGTATTGTTTATTTAAAATCACATCCTCAAAAGGTTTTGGATACACTGGTTTTTGTGCTTTATTCAAAAAAGAATTGGCAAGTATATTCGTTTTGAATGGTGAATCCGTAATCCCTTGAATGATTATATCATTTTCTTGGGTATAATAATCATAACCCGCCCATTGCTCGTCCATACCTTGACCATCGAGCAGAACTAATACCTTGTCTTTTCGGGCTTGTTCGAAAATTTTAGCGTATGCCAAAGTAGGAATTCCTCCATAAGGCTCATCTTGTTGCCACGCCATTTTTTCGGATAAATCAGGAACCTCATCGGCTTGAAGAAGCACTGTAGTCAACGGGTTATTAGTTTTGGCTATCATTTGTTCCACCCAAGGTAATTCGTCATAATCTGGATTATCAGAATAGAAAGTATAGGAATTGATTCTTGATTGCTGAGTAACAGTTGCCGATTTTCGGCTTTTTATAGTAGCATTGATATTGCCACTACCTTCCTTTTGTAAATTGACTAAGGCTAACAATACAGAACTATCTAATCCACCACTAATAGTAAATCCGACTGGGACATCTGCCCGAAAACGCAAATTAATGCTGTCTTTTAAAAGAGTAACATAGTGTGCTTTGGCTTGCTCAAAAGTTAAGTTTTGGGGTTGTTTAGCAACCTCATCTTCAAAGGAATACCATTTTTTTACATGTAACTCTTGATTTTCGTATTCTAAAAAATGCCCGCCAGACAATTGTGAAATACCTTCCCAAAAAGTTTCCTCGGGATTGCCATAGGAACCATAGGCAAAATAAGAAGCCCATACGTTCTCATTGGGGATTTTTGAAATTCCAGCCGCATGAATGGCTTTTATTTCAGAGGAAAAATAAAGAGAATTGTCTTTTAAAGCATAAAAAAAGGGTTTTACACCAAATCGGTCTCTGGCCGCAAATAGTTTTTTTTCTTGAGCATCCCAAATCGCAAAAGCAAACATACCATTGCATTTTTGCAAACAGGCTGTACCATAAACAAGATAAGCAGCTAATAAAACCTCGGTATCCGATTCCGTTTTAAAAGTATACTGTTCCTGCAACTGGGCTTTCAGCTCTATATAATTATAAATTTCTCCATTAAAAACCAAACTATACCGTCCTGAAGAATCTAAAAAAGGTTGGTTGGACTGAGGAGACAAATCAATAATGGCCAATCGGTTGTGCCCTAAAGCTGCAAAACCTTCATCAAAAAAATGTCCCGTACTATCTGGACCACGATGATGCTGACTAGTCAACATAGCATCCAATTGAACACTTTTGTAATCGCCTATTATCCCTGCAATACCGCACATTATTTTTGTTGTTTTTTAATCATTTCCTCTGCTTTATCCCAATCCGCCAAGGTATCAATATTGACATACAATTCGGGGTCCGATTCAATAAAAGCAGTTGATTTTCCATACAAAGAACGGTCTCTTAAAAGCACTTCAGTTGTAGTAATATAAATACTGCCATCCCTATGATAGGCAGTTGGAAGCTCCTGCCGCCTACTGATAATCTGTTCTTCGCCTGTAGCAATTTTTAAATTCCCTCTAGAATTCACCTCAAACGTCCAATGAGGGTTGTATTCATGGGGTACCTGTTGTACCGAAACCAAAGAATCACAACCACTTGCTATAAATTTTTCAATGGCGGCATCAAGGAAACTAACAGTCCTAAATGGACTTGTCACCTGAAGCAGGCACACCGCATCAAAGAAAATATTTTGAGCTTGATACCATTCCAAAGCATGAATAATAACATCAATAGTAGGAGTTGTATCTAACGCTAATACACTAGGTCTAATGAATGGAACTGCAACTCCCAATTCCTTGGCTATTGTTATAATTTGTGGATTATCACTGGACAATATGACTTCTGAAAGATAATGCGATTGCAAGGCTACTTCTGAAGTATAGGTCAATAATGGCTTACCTCCTAGGTTTTTAATATTTTTTTCTGGTACTCCTTTCGAGCCACCACGAGCTGGTATTAAGCCTAAAATTCGCATTAGTAGGTAATCGTTTTATGAAACTGCAACGGTAATTGCAATAATAAATCAGCAATATACACCCCTGCATTCCCGTTTCCATAAATAGGAGACGAAAGGGACTTCCCTCTTGTTATAGCAAATAAAATTGCCACTTCAATTTTCTCCTGAGAATAATCAACATCAATACTGTTACCGCCTCTGTCTCTTCTATTTTGTCGGGAACCGATATTGACAACAGGGATGCCCAAGAAAGCACATTCACGAATCCCAACGCTGGAATTCCCAATCAAACAAGAGCTGTGCTGGAGCAACTGCAAGAAATCTTTTCCTTCCATATTTTTAAAAAAGTGAACATTTGGTAACTGATGTTGTTCTCTAAAGGCACGAATTCCAGTTGAAGTACCATCTGCTCCAGCATCAACATTAGGCCAAAACCATAACGTAGGTTTTTTTAAGGAATGAATCGCTTCAAGTGTGGCTTCAATATGCTTACGGGAGTCTTGATATTCTGTGGTAACTGGATGCTGCATGACAACTAAATACCCTTCAGACAAATCTGGTTTTGCCCCCACGCCACCATACTTCTCATAAGGATCAAAAGGAAGCGAGGTACTTTGCAATACGGTTGTTGCTAAATCAATGGAGGGGCATCCAGTATTAAAAACTACATTAGGCTCTTCTCCTAATTTAATGACGCGTTCTTTTGCATTTTCAGAGGCTACAAAATGATAATCAGCTAATTTGGTAATAGCGTGACGCACTTTTTCATCAATATTTCCGGTCACTTCACCTCCTTGGATATGTGCTAATGGAATGTTCATATAAGACGCTGCAATAGCAGTAGCCATCGTTTCAAATCGATCGGCAACAGTGACTACTATGTCTGGTTTTAAATTATCAAAAACAGTGGATAATTCCAAAATACCTATTCCAGTAGTTTTGGCTGCGGCAGTCAAATTCTCTCCTTCCAACACATTAAATACTTTGGCAGCGATGGTAAAACCATCTTTTTCAATATAATTAATAGCCGAACCATATCGATCTAATAAGGCTGAGGCGGCGACTACCAATTGCAAATCCAAATCTGGATGTTGTTGAATGGCAGACAAAACCGTTTTAACACGGCTGTAAGAAGGACGTGCTGTAACAACTACAGCTATTTTTCGTTTTTGATTCATACTAAATCATCTTCATTTAAAAAATTCCATTGCTTCATATCGGACGTAAGTGTTCTACCAATAACTTCATGGTATTTACTGGCTAAAACACCAAATCCTTTTGGTTTTTTAGCTTCCAAATCCTCGAAAGTAAGAATATGATTTTTAGGCAAATCCTTGTTTACAGCTAATGATTTTTCAAAAATTTGCTTTAATGGGGCTAAATAAGTAATGTCATTTTTATCAATTGGATTTGACAAGGCAGTGGCTATATTTCGAACAGCAAATACCAAATCCTTAGTTTCTGAAATGGTCAATGAAGCTTTTACATCAGGCCCAAAAAGCTGCCGATCAAAAACAACATGAAATTCCAATATACTGGCTCCTAAAACGGTTGCTGCAATACACGTTTCCATTCTGGCCGAATGATCCGAAAAACCAACCGCCACACCATATCTATTTTTCAATTCTTGAAACACATTCAATCCATATTGTTCTGGCATAGTAGGATAGGCTGTAGTACATTGTAGAATGGAAAAATCGACGTTCCTTTCTTTTAAAAAAGCTACAGCATTGTCCAATTCTTCATAAGAACTCATTCCCGAAGATAAAATTACAGGCTTCCCGGTTTGGGCAATTTTTTCTAAAATCAAAAAGTTGTTGACTTCACCCGAACCTATTTTGTATTGTTGTAGACCTATTTCTTCCAGCCAATCAACTGCTAAATTACTGAAAGGGGAGCAAATAAAATCAAGACCCAAACGCTCACAATGTTGCTTGATTCCTCTCCATTGCTCCAACGAAAAACTCATTCGTTTCCAATAATCAAATCTCGTTTTGTCCTCTAAGGAGAATTTAACCCGAAAAGGTTCGTGGATGCTACTTTCGGCTTCAGCGATATGCATTTGAAACTTAACCGCATCAACACCAGTTTGTGCAATAGCATCGATATAAGAATATAATATTCCTAAACTGCCTTCATGAGCCTGTCCGATTTCTGCAATGATATAAGGGGATGATTTTTTTGATGACATAATTTAATTATTGGCTTGATATGATACAAAAATAGGTATTATTCTGGTTGCCAATATACTTTAGTCTTACGAAGCAACCTAGTATAAATATTCTAATTCATAAAATTTTTATTAATGAATAATGCATCTGTCTTGGAAGCCAACCCATCATTAGTATAGAGAACATCATAAAACTGAACTAATTCAAATCCATTTTCCAAAAGAAAATTATAGATATCACCAAAGGAGGATTGTCCAACATAATTTTCATTAAAAAATATTTCAACATAGACAAACTGGATTTTATTTCGCCCCATCATTTCAGAAGCCCCTTTCAAAACATTAAGCTCATAACCCTCAGTATCCGTTTTCAATAAATTGATATGTGATACAGCAATGTTTTTACAAAACTCATCAATGGTAACAACATCAACTATATAGGTTTCCAAAATTTCAGCAGTACCATAAGCTCTTTTCAAGAGGGAATTTAAGGCACTCCAGGAGTACTCATTAAATTCTAATTGACTAGAGCTTGAACCAACGGCCAAATTATGAAGACTTACAGTATTATTCTTAAAATTGTCCTTTAAAGATTTAAAACATTTTTTACTGGGCTCAAAAGCATGGATTTTTGCATCGGGATAATTACTGCTCATCTTTTTTATGGTTTGTCCCCAATTAGCACCTATATCAAAGAAAACTAACTTATTCCCTATTAACTCTTTTTTGATTGCCACAAATACATCTTCATCAAGAAGCAAAATCTTACTTGTTTTAGAAATTTTATACCCAATAACTTTTAATATTTTTTTTAATATTTTTTTCATTTTATATTTTTTTGATTGACTACTAAAAAAAACACTTTGCAATTTTGGCCCCTATTTTTTAGCTCTTTACCGGCTGCCAATAGATTTTTGCTTCTGGCAATTGGTTATAATCCTTATATTCTTTTTCCGCCAAGCGGTTGCTATTTTTTAGAATTCTCGGAATATTCCAAATCAAATCCAGCAAAGCTAAAACAATCGCTTGCAAGGCCTTGAAATCGCCCTTGAACACTTTCAGTTTGAACTGTATCCACAGCGAATACACCATTTTACTTGGAATGCTGCCAAGAGGATAAAACAAAAAATACAAATACCAACCTGAACGCAAAGATCTGCGTAGCCTGATTCCATAATCTGAATTGTTTCTTCGAGATTTCACATCCACCCTGTGATTGACTAAAACTTCCGGCAAATAATTTACTGTCCAGTTCTTTTTAAACAATTGAAAAGAAGCAAAATTCTCTTCGCCATAAAACACAAACCATTCGGGATAATGGGGAATAGCACGCCAAGCTTTCATTCGCCAGACGTGGGCGCAACCCACAAAACTTTGTACTTGTTGTGCTTTTTCAATGGAACTTGCTGAATTTGGCTCTTTTAATCCCCAAAAAATACGCAAGGCAACTAAGCCACAATTGGCATTTTCTTCAAAATACTCTTGAATTGAGTCCAATGGCTTTTCAGTAACAAAATGGGCGTCATCGTCAAGCGAAATGGCATAATCGGCTTGGGTTTCGTTCAGCATCTTGTTCCTGCAATAAATATACCCCTTGGAAACAGGATTGCTTTCTAGTCGAATGTTGGGAAAGTTTTCTTTTAGGTATGCCTGAGTACCATCAGTGGAACCGTCGTCAAAAATCACGCATTCCACACGATCCTCTTGTAAGAAGTTCTTGATTTTCTCCAAGGTAAAAGCCAAATCGGTTAACCGATTCTTGGTGGTAATGAGGATGGAAAAAGTGGGTTGTGAGGTTGCCATTTTAAGTAGGTATATATCCTTTATGATTTCGTTTCGAACAATACTTTATCCAACATTGTTTTAAAATTTTCATCCGAAAAATAATCCCCGAATGGGTACACCGCTTCATTAGAATTCATCCTATTGACAATCAGGTTTTCCAGTTTTTGCTTGATTTCTTCTAGGTCGGTACTGCTGGCAATATACTGATTGTCTTTTATTATCCTTCGCATTTCACTTCTTTCTGGAGAAATCGAAAGAACAGGTTTCTCGGTTGCCGCCAAAAATGGGGCTTTTCCCACCAAAATATTGCAATACAGAGGACCGTTTTCCAGAATAATGTTGATGTCGGCTTCATATATTTGCTCGTAGCAGGAATTGGAAAAAGTGGACATATCCAAGATTACGATATTGGGAGTATTTGCATATTTAACTACCAATTTCTTTAAATCTACTCCTTTTAATCGCAAAACAAACTCCGTATTTTCCTTGTACACGGGATTATTTTCGATCAAATCTTGATAGGCATCCAAAAGAATATGGACATCCCTGCCAAACTGGATGGCACCGTGATAAGAAATCATTATTTTTTTATTCTTTTTTAAAACAGCACTGACATCAGACAAGTCAAATACACTTTCATCGTAATGATGAGGCAAGTTGTAAAATTTTTTTCTGCTCCCATATAAAGTTTGCAAGTCTTCCGACATTAAGCTGGCCGAACTCATGCAACTTTTGGCTTGAGTAACCACTTCGAACATTTCCTTTAGTTGAAAAAGTTCCAAATTAGTCAATGAAATATTGGAACCGGGATACCAAAACAAGGGATAAGGATCGTGGAAATTAACGATGGCTTTTTTTAAAATGGGCAAATCTTTGCAACCCAAAATCGTTTCATGGTGTATTCCAGCACTTCGAATAAAAATATGGTCGTAATTGTGGTAGTCCACTTGGGCAATACATGATCTATACACTTTGTTAACATGATTTCTGGCTAATGAAATATGGAACAACCGCCAATAGATTTTATTGAACCATTTAGTGAAAAATGGAGTTTTGGGTTTTAAAATATGCGTTTCAATGGAATCAATCGGCAATAAATCAAGTCGATCTTCGCTGCCATCCTGCTTAATATACACTACATCTATAACTGAATCTGGGTAGGACGATCTTAATTTTGCCAAAAAAGAACGGGATATAATTCCTTGACTGGTTCCCCAAACTCTTAAATCTTGTTCTATTATTAAAAATTTCATTATTTACATATTACTTGATTGAGAACAAGATAATCTTGATTCTCCCGCAAAGGTCTAATTTGACATTAGAGATTAAATCTTCTTTTTAGGGCTCCTTTTTTCTGTGAATCATCAATCTCAAAAGAAAATAATATTGAAAATCCATTATTTCATTTTTTAAATATAGATAAATAACAAACTATTGCGCTATTAATTTTGATTTAACATACCAATCGTCCCATTTTGACAAGCCAATATATTTCCTAGTATAACCTTGTTCCATCAAAAGATTATATATTTTTTCTCTTATTGGAGTGTAATTATGCTCACAAGTAATGATACTAAATTCATATTTTGAAAAATCAAAATTGCTTAATATTTCGTATTCACTACCTTCAGTGTCAATGGAAAGATAATCTATTTTTTTAGGTGCATTATATTTGTCCAACAAATCATTCAATGAAATAGTATTTACACTGTAATTTTGCCCAACTTCTCTCAATATAGAGTGACAGTCTGTTTTATTATAAGTACTTACAGTTGACAATTCCGCAGCAGAATCAACTTGATTAAAGTTTAATACCGATTTTGAATCACTCCAAACACAATTGGTTTCAATATTACAATTTCGATTGGACTTCAACTCTTCGTGCCAACATTTTGCGGGTTCAGCAAGTATTCCATTCCATCCAAATTCATTTTCCAAAAGAAAAGAATTACTTAAGTCAATCCCGTTGGTTGCGCCAAACTCCACAAAAAAACCATCTCTCTTAAAATCTAGTTCCGCTAAAACAAATAAATCTTGTTTCATCTGAGATTTCGATTTTTCTATTAAAGAAGCCAACTTAACTAATTTACCTTCTGGAATCTCATTTAAGTATTTAATATTTTTCTCGTATTCCTCATATAACAAAAAATGGGAATATCCCGTTACACCTATGTTGAACTTTTTAAATATTGCTTTCAATAATTTAAATAACTTTTGTTTCATTATTTTTGTTTGTATTTTTTATATCCCTGAAACCTTTATTTCCCTTTGCTATTTTAAATACTTAAATTCAATCATTAGAGATTGAAACTTCTTTTTTATAACTTTTTTTTTTTTGTAAATCACCAACCTCAAAGGCAAGAACGAGTAAAAAAAATGCCATTTTATTTTTTCAAATATAGGAAAATCCAGTGTGTTTAAAATATTTTCAAACAAATTATACTCCTCGAAATCTATTGAAAAAGCAATAAAATACCGTTTTAAAGAATAAGTCAACAACTGTTTTTCCTTCAGATTTTGCACCACCAACAAAACAGCTTCAGCATAAGAGGCTCTCCTTGTAGAATTTTTCCTGTCATATTCACCAGTTATTGAATCAGGGTGTTTCCTTCCAAAGAACAAACATTTCCCTATAGAAATCCCTTTAATCCCAGTCGATAAAATCCTCGAGTACAATTCCCATTCATCACCATATGATATTCTGTCATTGAATCTCGAGTTAAGAAAACATTCTTTCTTCCACATCACGGCACAAGAATTAAACTGGAGCTCGTTTTTCAACATGTTCTCAATGTCTTTTTTATCAATGTAAAAAAAAGTGTATGTTTTGGAATAATCAAGTACGTAGTCAAAATCACCAACAAAAACTTTGCGAATGTACCTGCAAAAAGAAATGTCTTTTTTAGATAATTCAGCTACACATACTTCCAAATTTTGAGGATGTACGATGTCATCGTCGTCAAAAAATATGACATATTCTCCTTTGGCCAAATCCAAACCATAATTACGACATCCCGAAGTGCCTTTTTTATAACTTTCTGGACGCAGATAATAATGAAATCGGGACTCTTGTTCCAAAAGCGGCCTTATAATTTCAACAGTTTTATCAGTTGATCCGTCATCAACAATCAAACATTCCCAATCTGCGAAAGTTTGGTTTAGGATGGACAAAAGTGTTTCCAAGAAATATTTTTCCCTATTAAAGGTTGCAATAATAATGGTTACTTTTGGTTTCATTTATTTGATAATTCTTTATGTTTTTTTTATTGCGAAAAACCCATTTGTTTTCTAGCTAAATATACTTTTTCAGAAAATCTTTTATCGCCAAAACATTTAAGTTTCTTGTATAATGCTTGATGATGAATATCCAATCCCTTATGCCCAAAGATTTCACTTTTTTCAATTCAAAATAGTATTTTCGGACGATTTTTATTCGTTCGTATTTATTGAAATCGTTTAATTTTCTTTGAATTATATAATGAAAAAAGGCAGTAGTAGAATGGTTTTTCAACTCCAAATTATTCCTTTTTCCAGTAATGTTCAAATGGGACATTCTAGGATAAACTACGCTCTCATTAATGGAATAAATGGGTTGGTCTTGTGAGAAATCCAACCAAGCCCTATCATCACTGTTCCAAGCCAAAGGATAATCATAAAATCCATATTTTTCAAAGGCCTTTCTGGAAAAAACATATTCCGAGAGCGAACTCATGGCAATGCGTTTAAATTTCCTGTAAAAAGATTCCGTTGCACTTTCCAAAACGGGATGGGTATAAATTTTGGATTTTGTTTGTTCTGGTTCATAAACCAATTGGGAGGCAAACCGTACAACATTGGCTTTAGTAACAAACTCTGGCAAATGGGCATAAAATTGCTGCACCACATTATCTCCCAGATAATCATCGTCACCCAAAATCATGAGCCATTCTTCATCAACAGTCAAAGCAATACATCGCTCCCATTGTCGAGTTAACGAAATCCCACCCAAATTGTTTTCAAACCGATCGTAGCTAAACTCAAATTTACCTTGATACTTGTTTAATAGATTTGTGGGGTTTTCGGGACTGGCATCATCGCCGATATAGACCTTGAATTGTTTATTGGTTTGCCTGGATATGGAATCCAAGGTTTCTTCAAAGAAAGTGAGTTTATAAAACGGGATTACTATAGCAAGCATTTAAAATTTCTTTTTTAAATTCCTTTTTATTTTTTTACAATCCAATTTAAACTTATGAAGATAGCTCCATAATTGTCTTGCAATTGGTTTCTTTGGATTTTCTATAAAAGTAGTTAAAATTTCAAGTACTCGTTGATGTTCGTCTTCATGGGTCAATTTAACTACATTAAAAGTGGGTTGCAACAGCATATCGATGGCTAATTCTTCATTTTGCTCAATTTCCAGCAATCGATTAATTAATTCCGCTTCGGATTGAAAGGTGTTGTAATTTAAAAATCTTTTGGCATTAAAATCCTTGTCCACAAGTGGATTCCCCCAATAAATCGGAATGCAATCCTCTCGAATGGGTTCCATTATTTTTTCGGTGGTATAGCCGTTGTACTGGCTGTTTTCAAAAGAAATAACAAACTTGTAATCCCTAATAAATTCTGCCTTGTTAGGCACTCTTCCACCCACGTTGTTCAAAACCGAACCACCTGAATCAACAAGTTTTACTTTCGAAAGATTCTTGAAAAACACCAACCTTTTGGGACTATTGGAATTGGAAACCACCATGCAACAAAACTTGGTTTTGGCTCTCCAAATTGTGCGGGCTTCTTCCCTAGTACCTATGGTTTGCAACTTACCCAACATATTGTGATGGTCTATATACAAAGAATACAATGGCAATCTAAAATGGTTTTCTCTTTTATTATAATCAAAAGAAAAAGCAAAATCACATGCCAAAAAATCAGGCCTTACGTTTTCTCCCGTAAAAAATATTCGGGTACATTTATAGTTTAAATAATGATTACTGTAACAAGAATAAAATAACAAATCCGGGTTTTCATCAATGAGTACATTGTATTTTTGAACCAACAAATTATAAAAATAATTATTTGTTTTATCAAAACCTGACCAAAAATCCACAAAATTTATTTTTATTTCTTTCATATAAAAACTTATCTAATTCATACTACAAATGCGAGTTAAGGGAATGTGATTGGTTACAAATATTACAATTCCTTATCTTTGAATTTTAAAAACATCGGAAAGAAACGCTTGAATAATTTTAAAACACCAATCTTTTTTAAAATTTTTTTTATCATCAAACCAGTTTGAAAGGTGTTTGAGTTTTTAATATCTATCCATCTATTTTTATAATCTTCATTTGATTTATAATATCTTGCTATTAATACTAAAGAAAACTTACGGTATTCCTCTCCAGATAAATAGTATTTAAAATAGTCACAAGCTTTTATAAAATCAGGGAGCATATCACTGGTACTTTGCATACTGTCTGGATTTCTTCTATAAAAAGCCAAAGGCTCATCTATGAAAATTATTTTGCAATCCATGTAGAAAAAACTTACCCACATAACCCAATCTTCTTTGGCCCTTAAGTCTTCAGGAAATCTAAAACTCTTGAATAACATAGTATCAAAGAAACCACAATGAATTGGGATGGTAAACGATTCTTCCCAATGATAGAGTAAACTATTAAAATTAAACAATTGATTATTCAAATTACAGTAAGGAACGAAGGTCTTCTGGGGATTGTCAACAAACATCCTAAAATTAGAAATCGCTACTTTTACATTTTTGTTTTTAACTGAATTCAATTGCTGCAACGACAATTCTAATTTTGTTTTAATTAAATAATCATCCGAATCCAAAAACTGGATATAATCTCCTTTGGCATTTTCCAATCCTAGATTTCTAGCACTACTCAAACCCCCATTTTCTTTAAAAAAATAATTGAACCTCAAATCTTTGCCACACCATTGCTCTGCTACTTCTGCTGTATTATCCGTACTGCCGTCATTGACAATGATACACTCCCAATTCACATAGGTTTGATTCAACACCGATTGCAAAGCCTCGCCAAGGTATTGGGCTTGATTATAGCAGGGAACTATTATGGAAACTAAAGAATTATTCATAAAATAATTCATGATATTGCTTGTTAAAATTTTTAATATCAAAATTTTGTTCCGCGTGTTCTCTCGCTTTTAGTGACAAATTACGATATAGTTTTTTATCTTCAATAATTGTCTTAATTTTTGCAATGGTAAAACTTAAAAACACTTCTTTATCTACTGCACTCAAATACCCATTTTCATCATTGTTTACATGTTCTCTGATACTACCAACATCAGTAGCTATAACAGGAATACCTAATTCCATTGCTTCCATAATCACTAGGGGAAATCCTTCTCTACTTGAAGGTACAATCAATAGCGAAATTCCTGAAAATTGCTTTCTAATTATCTCTAAGTCATTACAGTTTTCAAAATAATCAACTTCAGGGAAATCAATTTTAAAATTTTTAAAATTATCTCCAATTGCTAAAGCTTTAATCTTGGTTTGTTGCACAACTTCAAAAAATAACTCGGGGCGTTTTTCGGGAGAATTTCTCCCTACAAAACCAATGGTAAAGTTAGAAAAGCGAGAATCTATTTGACAATCATCAAAATCCTTGATTGCAATACCATTCGAAATAATTTTAAATCTATCCAATAATGATTCTTCAATTGCGTTTTTTTGATATAATACTTTATAATCATTAAAAGTTTTATTATTTATTACTATTCTTTTATCAAGCATATTTACGTATGGTAAAGAGGAAATTTCCATACCATGCTCTGGAGAAGAAAAGGCATGGGTCAAATCAACAGCTTTAATTTTACCTTTTAATTTAGAAACAAAAACATAAAAAAGACCACTGTTACATCCAAAAAGGATAACCGGCAAAAAACAAGAAATTATTTGAAGAAAACGAATTGCAAATTTTCTTCTCTTGTTACTGTTAATTAAAAAACAATGGGCATTTTCAGAAAACTCTTCAGATATTTTATCAGAATTCGAGTAATCAAAAAAAACAATTGGTTTCTTTTTTAATGCCTTAATTATATTAACATGTACACGCTCTGCGCCGCCAATATGGTGGTATGGAATAAAGAAAACAATCAATCTATATTTTTTTTGTTTCACAACATATTGTTTTATTTTTTCTATACAGAAATAGGTTATTTTTTTCTAGCAATAATTCCAATTGCACAAGAAAAATATCGGCTTTCAACTTTATTTTTAAAAAAAACACTTCTAAATAATACTAGAGTTTTAATTATATATATTTTAAAAAGCTTATTAATTCTTTTTTTTTGTTCTATTTCAAACCAAAGCTTATATCCTCCAAAATACCCACTATAAATAATCTCAAAATCATTTTGAATTAATATTCTATTCCATTCTTTTAAACACATTGAATTTAAATTATGCCTTTTATAATTTTCATAATCAAATAAAATTCTAGGAATTCTTTGGAACACTCCTTTGAAATTAGGAACTTCAATAATCAAATATCCTTTATCATTAATAAAATCAAAATGATTAATCATAGTCTTTTCCCAATTATCAAAATGCTCAATAAACCCTAATGACATAACACAATCATATTTAACATTAGGTTCAAACTTAAAAAAATCAGAATTATAGAATTGTCCAACTTTATATTTTTTTAATGCAAAAATTTGGGGAAGTTTAATAACATCTTTTATATAATCAACTCCGTTTAATTCTACTCCTTGATCTCCAAAAATAGTCAAATATCTTCCTGGATAACATCCAATTTCAAAAACAGTTTTAATATTAGTAAAATCAATATTATTTGAAATCCATTTTTTTATTATATCATTTGGATTTAATTCAATATTTATTTTTCCGTGTGCTTTAGTCCAATAATCTAAACTCGCTAAATTCTTCATCTTTTATAAATATTTTTGGTATTATAAAGCCTCTTATGGGATTAATTAAAGAAATTTCAGGTGTTGCTATTTGGCACAAATTCGAAAGAATAGCCTCATAATTATGCAATTGATGTTTTTTAAAACCAATATCCATTGACAAAATTGTATCGGAAATTCCGGGATTCAAAATTTTCAATTGTAGTGTATTATCAAAATTTAATTTGTTAGTTAATTTACTTCCTTCAATTGAAAAATATTTTTTCCCAAATAAATCATTAAATGAAAAATCTATAAACAAGCTTTTTTCAATAGTAATATTGTTTAATGTTATTATCAAATATTCATCAATTCCCCAAATATTATTATCCTTTTCAAAATCAATCTTCAATTCAATTCTATCGTCTTTTTGAACAACGTTAATTGCAGTTTGATATTCTTTCAATATTTCTTCTGTTTTTCCATAACTTTTAATAAAACCCTTATCCATTAAAATACTTCTATTACACAATTCCAGAATAGTTGCCATATTATGACTTACAAACAAAACCGTCCTACCTCCTTCACGGGAAATATCCTGCATCTTACCAATCGCTTTTTTCTGGAACTCCGCATCGCCCACCGCTAAAACCTCATCTATAATTAAGATTTCCGGTTCCAAAAAAGCAGCTACTGCAAAAGCCAGTCGCACGGTCATCCCGCTGCTGTAGCGTTTTACAGGAGTATCTATATAACGCTCGCAACCTGAAAATGCTATAATTTCATCTATTTTAGATGTAATTTCTTTTTTGGTCATGCCCAGAATGGCACCATTCAAATATACGTTTTCTCGACCGGTCATTTCCCCATTAAAACCAGTACCTACTTCTAATAAAGAAGCTACGCGACCTCCAAACTTAATATTACCTGCAGTGGGCGCAGTAACGCGGGATAATATTTTTAATAAGGTAGATTTTCCTGCGCCGTTTTTACCAATAATCCCTAAAACTTCACCTCTTTCCACTTCAAAGTTAATGTCTTGGAGAGCCCAAACATAATCACTGGTTCCTTTTGTGCTTCGGTCATTAACATCGCCAATTTTCAAATATGGATTCTCCTTACCCCTTATTTGATGCCACCATCGGTTCAAGTCATGACTGAGCGTACCCGTACCTACCTGTCCTAGGCGGTATTGCTTGGAGATGTTTTCGGCTTTAAGGATAATTTCTTTCAAAGGAGGTTATTGGGTTAAACTATTTTACTACAAAGGCTAAGGCACAAAGTTATTTTATTTTTTCTTACATGAATCTTATATGTCTAATATAGTTTAATTTTTCTAAGCACTTAAGGTAACATAAATTTTTAGTTATTTACTTTTAAAATTTTTAATAGTTAAAAGATTCAAAAAAAACCATTTTACGCTTCGCAAAGGTTTCAAAATTGCAAACCCTAATTTGTAATCTATCGTGTTTCTGAATTTATTGATTTCCGCTTTTTCCAAATCAGAAGTCTTTAAAAACTGGTCTATCAAGGTTTCATAATGCGTGCAATAAGTTTCTTTGTTCTTGATGTAAATGTATTTTTGGATTTCGTTGTGTTTCCGATTCATTCCTGCACTTCTGGAAACGATGCTTTGCCTGTAAAAAAACAAAACTTCTTCGATGACATGTACTTTCCATCCCAATGCACACACTCTTAAATAAAACTCCCAATCTTCATAGCCGTTTTCCGGCTTTTCATCGTATCCGCCCACTTGCGCCCAACATTGTTTTCGGAATAGTGATGTTCCAATTGCAGCATTATGAAACAAAAAATCAAGGGTTGTCTTTCCTATTGGTCTATACACCTGTAGTTTCTTGTCATTTGTGAAATACCTTCCCCAACTGCTCACTATCCCTATTTCCGGATTATTGATTAATATTGCTACCGCTTTTTCAAGAAAAGTGGCTTCGTACTTGTCATCAGCATCCAGAGTAAGAATAAATTCTCCTTTTGCCTCTATAATTCCTAAATTTCTGGCGCTGCTAACTCCGCCATTTTCCTTATAGACATAGGCAAAGCGAGAGTCCTTGGTTTCCCATTTTCGAGCTACTTCCTCCGAATTATCAGTACTGCCATCATTAACTATAGTACATTCCCAATTAGTATGAGTTTGGTCAAACAACGATTGCAAGGCTTCATCCAGGTATTGAGCTTGGTTGTAGCAGGGAACTATTATGGAGACTTTAGATATTGACATCTGTTTACAACTTTTTTTTACTTTTTAAAGGCATAAATCATCCCGGTAATGGAAGTCAAATGTCTGGATATAATCCTGAAATTATTTTCTATCAATATATCATCCAGCATTTTAGCTCCTTTATCATGCCATTCAATTAACAATATGTCAATGTCTGCCAGTAAATTTGTATCACTCAATTTTTGAATTATTTCATATTCTGCCCCTTCACAATCTACTTTCAATACCTTTTTCTGCGCTGGATGTTTTGCTAACAAATCAGGAAGTACATCACCAATGTTCTTGATGGCTATTTCAATTTCTATTGCATCTTTCTTGTCTATGACAAGACTTGACTCCAATCGTATGCCACAATTGCCTTTTGCTTGTGAATTGTACAGCACTTTCTCCACTCGGGAGGAACCGCCCAAACCATAATTGAAAGCCTCTATTTTATTAGAATAAGTTCGATTTAATTCCAAATTATAGGATGCTTGATTGTAAGTGCTCAAGACAGGTTCAAAGGAATATATCTTATCCACATTTTTGTTTAAGGCAAAAAACAAGGAACTAATACCAATATTCATTCCTATATCAAAGACCACAAAATTTTCATTAGACAATAAATTATAATCTTTTTCAATAAAAACTTCTTTAATTATAAAAAATTCTTCAGAGCTTTCTATGTATAATTTCAAGTCATTAAAACGAGCCAAAACACCTTCTTTATGGCCTTGCAATGAAAGCTTTGGAAAATATTTCTTAATTTCAAACAAATAGGAAGCTGACATTAAAACTAAATCATTCCTGTCATTTTGAACACCAAAACCTGCTACAAAGTTTTTTAAATCTTGTTCTTTTTGGGATATGTTTGAAATTTTGTAACCCAGTTTTTTCAATACTTTATGAATATATTCTTTCATTAATCTATTTATTAAATCTTTAGTTAATAATTTAAAATCTATTTCAAAACGAAATATAAATTTAAAAAAACGTTCACACTGACTACTAAACAGTATCTATAAAACTCTTCTCCGTCTTATTAAATACGAGCACCCCTATAAAAAACACCACAACGGTTACCACTATTGTATAGCCTAATCCCCAAAAGGAAATCTGCCCAACATTTAGCAACATATAACGAGTCGTTTCTATCACATATGCCAAAGGATTGTACTCTACTAGCCATCCATAAGTAGGCAATTTGGCTGTAATCAAAGCCATAGGATACATCACCGCTGACATATACATCAACAGTTGCACGCCAAAGCCAATCAGATTACTGAAATCCCGGTACTTCGTAACCAACGAAGAGATTAACATGCCCAATCCCAGCCCTAAAATACCCATTACAACAATCAGTAATGGAAAAAACAAAGCAGCACCATTGATTTCAATTGACGCACCTTGACTATAATAATAAAGATAAAAACAAATGAAGATAAAAAACTGAATCCCAAATTTCAACAAATTAGAAACCACAATAGACAGCGGTACAATAATCCGTGGGAAATAGACTTTACCAAAAATTCCTGCATTACTTCTAAAGGTATCAGAAGTGCCGTTGAGACAAGCCGTGAAATAATTCCAAACGGTAATTCCTGCCAAATTAAACAAAAAAGGAGGAACACTACCCGTACTAATTCCAGCCACACTATTAAAAATAATAGTAAAAGTAATTGAGGTAAACAACGGCTGAATCAAGTACCAAAGTGGCCCTAAAACCGTTTGTTTATATACGGTAACCACATCTCTTTTTACAAAAAGCATAAGCAAATCACGGTATTGCCAAACTTCCTTAAGATTAAGGGAGAAGAATTTATTTTTGGGCGTTATTTCAAACAGCCATCTGGTATTGGTATGTTCGGTGTGGTTCATGGATTGATGTTAAAATACTAACGTTATTTTTATCATTTCGAGCGTGTCCTCTCGTGCGTGTCATCTCGAGCGCAGTCGAGAGACCAGAGACCAGAGACCAGAGACCAGAGACCAGAGATATTTTATTTTATCAACCAAACAGCATCATTACAAAGCAAATATAAATAATTTGCATTTAGTTTTTCATAAAAAATGGGTCGCATTTATTTTGAGGTATTCTATTTTTTTAAGTTAATAAATTGAATGATAATCTCTAAAAAAAAGAACTTCCTGACACGCTTCGCTACTCTAACTAACAGTATGGAGGCAAATCCTATTTGTTAATAAGAGTAGTTTTTAGCGAATATACTATTCCTTTACAAATAACCACAAAAATTATTAACCTATCGACAGATAACCAACTCAAAACTATAGTATCCGTAATTTCTAGTAGTTTAGCTAATAAAAAAGCTCTAATTAAACAACATGAATGGCTTTAAAAATTGTATCGAAAACGAATGGCTTTAAAAGTCCTTTTAAAAGAAAAATTTAGATTTTAGACTCCCACCGCAACAGATTGGAGTTAAACGAAAATTACCTCACGAAACTTGAAGCTCGAATTCTGAAATAAAACTTTTAATCTTTACTTTTTCATTATCATCATTTGAGTTTAGTTAAATAAACTACTTGTTATTGGTATCGACAATTGTCGCAAATACTGTACGATTGTCTCTGAATCATATCTTAGAATTTTGGGGTTCTAAAAGCGCTTTTTAGCGCTTTTTACAAATTATTTTCTCGTGAGAACCAGTAAAGTGTTTTTTACAGAAAGAATTTTAATTGTAGTTTAAATCCAATATATTTACGTAATAATTAAACTAAAATAAAGTTTATTTAAAGGCATTATCCCGACACTTCGGGACAACTAATGGTAGTGGTTAACTGATATCGAAACTTAAAATACATAATGGAAAAATACTTACGACAATTAATTTCAATAGAATTTGAAGACAAAAAGGATGTCTTTAGTGGTTTTCTTATTGATTGGACCGAAGATTGGATTTTACTGAAAAACAATCCTGTAGATTTTATAATTGATGGCTATACGATATTAAAAAACAAAAATATAAAGTCAATTATTCAAGACAAGGATCATGAATTTACAGAAAGAGTAATCAAACTTAAAGGGTTAAAAACAAGCGCAGAGAAAATAATCCCCCTTAAAGATTTGTACTCCATTATGAATTTTCTAGCGAATAAATATGAGATTTTTCAGATTGCAAAAAAATCAGATAAAGCGGTGTATCTCGGCAAACTCATAGAAATAAATGAGGACGAACTGGTCATGGATTTCTTAGGAACCGAAGGGGAGTTTGAGGGCGAAATGAATTTTAAGCAAAACAAAATAAGAGTTATAGAATTTGACACCGATTATATCAATTCTTTGAAACTAATTGTTGACGAAGAAAAGAAAAAATAATGCACTGCTGCCCACAAGTATTCCCGATGGCACGGAATTGTATTCCGTGGCTATCAGTGATGCTCTTTCCTCTTATGCATTTATCATTTAACAACGCAGTCTACCGCTGTAAATTTAAATTTTACCCGTTCAAAATCGATAGGTGAGCCTTTAACAAAATAGGAGGCTCCCATAGTGGTTTGTATTTTTCCATTGCCTAAAACAAGCGCATTCCCTCGCTTTAGAAACGCCATTGGATTTTTATATGTTATTTTTTCATTAGCGCCCTGAATAAAGGTGTAGCTGACAAATAAGGTATCTCCGCTGAATTCTCCGGCAATTTTCCCCACTTTTTTTGGCATATTAAAAAATCTCATCGCCATATCGCCGGTTATTTTTCCGTTTTTTAAAGTGTTTATTTTTAAATCAATAGTATCCTTTTCATACATTGATTTATAGCATTGGACACGTATCGGTATTTCAGCCTGAACTGGAGTACCCTCAACTGCTTTTTCTTCTTGATTTTTTTTACAACTTTGAAATCCTATACAAGCAAACAGCAAACAAAAAAGAACTGGAGTTTTCATAATAGTAATTATTTAGTTAATAAAGGTGATCCTACCAATTGCTAATTTACGCATAATAGTCCTACTTTAGTTAAATTTAAATACTAAATAAGTACGAGTTGGGTGTAATTATTTTTTGATGCTAATTTTCGTCAGTTCACGTGATTTTCTCCCCAAACCTCGGAAAGAAAATTATAAGTAAAACCTAATGACAACCAACGGACTAAACAATGCTGCTCTAACACAATAGTTATTTATAGTTTCTTCATACGCAGGAAGAACGATAACGCTGATCCGTTAAAAATTCTCAACAACGATCAAAAATCTTTAAACAATCCTCGTGCAATCACTATTTTCATAATTTCATTCGTTCCGGCATAAATACGGGCCACACGATTATCGGCGTACATCCGTGCTATGGGATAGTCCCACATATACCCATAACCGCCAAATAATTGCAAACATTCATCAACGACGTTTCCGCACATGTCAGTTGCCGAATATTTAATCATCGAAGCACTTTCAGTTGTTAATTTATGGTCTACTAATAATTCGATACATCGGTCTAAAAAAGCCTGATGTATTTGCATTTGGGTACTGCATTCTGCCAGTTTGAATTGGGTATTTTGAAATCCGGAAATAGGGGTCTCAAAAGCAGTTCGTTGCTTGGTGTAAGCGATGGTATTTTCGATAGCGCCTTCAGCAGTGGCTACCGCCATAATCCCAACGGTCAATCTCTCCCGAGCCAATTCCTGCATCATAATTTTAAAACCTGCTTTTTCGTCTCCAAGCCTGTTCTCCTTTGGAACTTTTACATTATCAAAAAACAACTCGGCCGTATCCTGAGATTTCATTCCTATTTTTTTGAAGGGAACCCCTTTATTAAAACCTTCCATTGTTGATTCTAAAATAAGCAGGGTTACGCCTTCGTCCTCAGTAGCATGATTGGTTTTTACCGCCACTATAGCCATATCACACATAAAACCGTTAGTTATAAAGGTCTTTTGACCATTTACCAGATAATGATCCCCTTTATCTTCGGCCGTTGTTCGAAGGGCTTTCAAATCACTCCCGCAGTTAGGCTCTGTCATTCCTATAGCAGTAATGATTTCCCCTTTGGCCATTAGTGGTAAATATTTTTGTTTTTGTGCTTCAGTTCCATAATACAGTAAATAAGGCGCTACAATATCCGAATGCAACGAAAACCCAGGACCGGTTATTCCCTTTTTGGCAAACGCTTCAATTAGCAAGGCATTAAAAGTAAAATCCAATCCTCCGCCTCCATAAATTTCTGGCATATCCAAACACAACAATCCTAATTCCCCTGCTCGTTTCCATATTTCACGGGACACCATGCCGTTTTTCTCCCATTCATCTAAATGATCCATAATATCATTTGAAATGAATTCTTGAATCATCTCATGCATCATTTTATGCTCTGGGGAGGCATAAATCTTTCGTTCTATTAATATTTTCTGTAGCATTTTTTATCTTTTTAAAGGAGAGGATGCTGGTAGTGATTCCGTTCTTAAAAAATATAAGGGGATAATAACATAATGTAATCTTGCGGATAATTTTTGTCTTCTAAAGTTACATATTTTATTTTAAAAATGCTTCAATAAATAAATTACAAGGTGCAAAATCATAATAGGATTTATTTAATAATATGTATCGTTATTTCAGAACGGGACAAACGATTTAACCCTCAAAACGGAATACTAATTACTAAAAACCAATCACTTTTTATTAACTTTGCAGTATGTTTACATTATTCAGATCAAAACCCATACTTAAAGATCTAATTCCAGAGCACCACATTGACATCCACTCTCATTTATTGTCGGGTATAGATGATGGTGCAAGAACTTTTGAAGATACGCTACGACTAACAAAAGCGCTGCAGAAGATTGGAGTTTCAGAGTTTATTACAACACCTCACATTATTCAACATGTTTGGGAAAATACACACGAACAAATTCAGAATAAAAAAGCGACAACTGTTTTAGAATTGGAAAAGAACAACATTACAGTTCCCTTTACTGCCGCAGCTGAATACCTTATGGACGATCAGTTTGTACGAGTTTTTGAATCGCATGATTTATTGACTCTAAAAGACAACTACGTTTTGGTCGAAATGTCATATATGAATCCACCAATCCAGTTGTATTCGATACTATTTGATTTACAGGTAGCAGGATACATTCCGGTATTGGCGCATCCGGAACGGTACTTATTTTACCATAACAATTTCAACGAATACCTTAAACTAAAAAGAGCGGGCTGTTTATTCCAGCTGAATTTATTATCGGTAGTTGGGTATTACGGCACAGGAATTACTAAAATTGCAGAGCAGTTATTACAAAAAGGAATGTACGACTATGTAGGGTCTGATGTACATCATGACAATCATATAGCTGCATTTGAACAAAAAGTAAACGTCAAAGATGTAATGCCTCTCAAAGAAGCAATAGCCAACAATCAGTTTTTTAAATTAGGTTGATCCGATTGTTTTTATAACAAAAAAGGGCCCAAAGTAGTGTTACTTTGGGCCCTTTTTCAATCTATTAAATGCTGTTACTACTTGTCCAACAATTCAAAAGTCGAATTCATACTTTTGAACTCCGGTACAATATGTTTCATTTTCAGTACAATTTGGTCATTGTCAAAGTGATTAGCAATTTGTATAAGTTCTTCAATATCGGTATTTAAAACGGCAAATTCATCTGAAATCTCTTCCGAAATCATAATTTTTTCATGATACGTAGGAAGTGTTTTTGAAGTGTCATTCAGTAATTCTTCATATAATTTCTCTCCAGGTCGTAATCCGACGATTTGTATTTTGATATCCTTTTCTGGGATAAAACCGGCTAACTTGATCATTTTTCTGGCCAAATCGATAATTTTAACTGGTTTTCCCATGTCAAAAATATAAATCTCTCCTCCATTACCCATAGCACCTGCTTCTAAAACCAATTGACACGCTTCTGGTATGGTCATAAAGTACCTAATAATCTCAGGATGTGTTATCGTAATAGGCCCGCCATTTGCAATTTGTTTGGTAAACAATGGAACTACCGAACCATTAGACCCTAAAACATTTCCAAAACGAGTGGTAATGAATTTTGTAGCATTATCTTTCCCTTCTGTATTGTTTTTCAGTTGTAAGGATTGCACATATTTTTCTGCAATTCTTTTACTGGCTCCCATCACATTGCTTGGATTTACTGCTTTATCAGTAGATACCATCACAAATTTTTTGACTTTGTAAAAACAGGACAGATCGGCAAGTATTTTAGTTCCTTCTATATTGGTAAGAATGGCTTGAGAAGGATTTTCTTCCATCAAGGGAACATGCTTGTAAGCAGCCGCGTGAAAAACAACTTGAGGCTCATATTTTTTGAAGACACTATTCATAGCGTCTTTATTCCTCACATCTGCAATTACGGCATGCATTTTTGAACCCGTATCTAAATCATTCATTTCTAAACACATGTGATGCAATGGTGTTTCGGCCTGGTCTAAAATGACAACAACCTTAGGACTAAATCCTAATACCTGACGCACAATTTCGCTACCTATGGAACCCGCAGCTCCTGTAATTAAAACAGTTTTATCTTTTAATTGTTTGGATATCGATTTGTTATCTAATACGATCGGTTTTCGTTCCAGTAAATCTTCAATTTGAATATTTTGTACTTTTTGGGAAATCTCTTTTTGATTTTCCCAGTCGGAAATTAAGGGCACCGTAAACACATTATAATTGAACTCCAAACATTGGTCAACGATAATTAATTGCTCTTCTTTGGACAAACTTTTGTCTGCAATAATAACTGCCTGAGCATTTACGGTACGCATTAATGGAGGTAACTTTTTCTTTTTAATCAAAATGGGCAAATCTAACATTCGCTTAGTTGCATTTTGATTATTTTTATCCACAAAGCCAACAATTTTAAATCGGGAAGGGGTTTCAAATTTTAAAGCATTGGCTACCGATATAGCATTGGCATCAGTACCGTAAATAATGGTTCTTATTAATTTATTTGTTCCTTGTTCAGAAAAATAGATCTCAAAAGTTTGTTTGATTATTACGCGGTATAAAAACAATCCGCAAAAAGAAAGCACGATGTTTATGAAAAAAGCAGTATTTAAAAATGCTTTCTCTCCATGCAACAATTCGTAAGCAAAATTAAAAAAAAGAAACAGTACTAAAACTGCCATTTGTGAAAATAGAAGCTTAACTGCATCAATATAGGAAGAGTGCCTAATAATGCCCGAATAGGTTCTAAATAACCAAAAAAAGAAAATATTTACACCAAACAAAGCGGTTATAAACCTAAAGCTATAGGGTGTAATAACATAGTCTAAACCAGTTCCCTTGAAGATAAGGATGGTAAAAAAAAACGCTAGTACCAAAACCGAAAAATCCATCATAACAATAATCCATCTGGGCAGATAGCGCAAATTATGAATGTTGAATTTCAAATTTTCTCTTGAAAAAAAATTTAGGTTAGCTGATGTTGAGCCCGTGTTTTTAGTAGTACTCAAAATAAATAAATTTTTAACATTACTTGTTTTACTAAAGCAAAAATAACAATTAATAAATGGATAAAAGCGAACAAATCAATTCAATTTGAAAATTTATTAGTCAAAAAAGACAAACTACAACGTAATAGTCTTATTTACAAATTAGTTACTTTCTATTTTACAAATAGTTTCAAAACAACAAATTTTATTCTATCACAATCCGCTTCAGTCAGATTACAACCTGAAGGCAAACAAAGTCCGCTGTCGAAAAGTGTTTCTGCAATACTGTTTCCATAATAAGGATAGTTGCAAAAAACAGGCTGCAGGTGCATTGGTTTCCATAAAGGTCGGGATTCAATATCTTCCTCTGCTAGTGCCAGTCTCAGAGTTTCCCGCGTAATTCCATTTGTTTCTATTGGATTTACCAGTATCGTATTCAACCAATAAGTAGCTTCATAATTGGTGTTAGGCACTTCAAAAACCGTAACTCCTTTTATATTCTTGAATAATTCCACATAAAAATGATGCATCGCTCTCTTTAAACCAATATGATGGTCCAACACTTCCATTTGACCGCGACCAATACCGGCACTAATAGTACTCATTCTGTAATTATATCCTATTTCACTGTGCTGGTAATGAGGCTCAGCATCTTTGGCTTGTGTCGCCAAAAAAATAGCCCTGTTTTTTAGCGCTGCTGAATTAGTTACAATAGCTCCACCTCCAGAAGTAGTTATAATCTTACTCCCATTAAAAGAGAGAACGGCTATATCACCAAAAGTACCGCATTTTTGACCTTTATAACTGCTTCCCAAAGCTTCAGCACTGTCTTCAAGAATGGGAATAGAATAGGTATCAGCAACTGCTCTTATGGCTTCTATTTGATACGGAACGCCATATAAATGAACAGCAATAATTACTTTTGGCATAACACCTTTAGAAATGCTGTCCACAATCGCTTCTTCAAGTGCAATGGGACATAAATTCCAAGTTTCAGGCTCACTATCAATAAAAATGGGGGTGGCACCTTGATATAAAATAGGATTCGCTGATGCTGAAAAAGTCATGCTCTGACAAATTACAGTATCGCCGGTATGAACTCCAAGTAGTATTAACCCTAAGTGAATAGCGGCAGTTCCTGAATTTAAAACAGCAACATGACCAGAACCCAAATATTTTTCTAAATCTTGTTCAAAATTATCAATATTAAATCCTACGGAGGCAATCCAATTCGAATCAAATGCTTCTTGGATGTATTTTTGTTCGCTTCCCCCCATGTGAGGAGCCAAAAGCCAAATTTTGTTTGTTTGCATCTTCTAGAAATAAAATCTATGGGAATTAAGTTCCTCAAAAGTTTAAACGTCATAAAGTCAAAAGGAGCAATATTGTAAAGAGTAGTTTAAAATCAATCTATTGCGTGATTTTGTCTAATTTTAAGCACGACATTATACCAATGGTTGTTACTTAATTTTGCTAAAGTAATAAAAAACACCGCCACGATTCGGATTGCTATGCTATATTCTTTTAGTATGAGTTGTGCTATTTTTTAAAAAAAGTAAACCACACAGTTTTTAAAATAATTAAGATATCTCCACCAAAACTTTGGTTGTAGTAATATTCTAGATTCAGTCGCACTTTATCCGGAAAAATAATAGTTTCATTATAAACTAAAGGTGACTCCTGCTTCTCCAACAAGAGCTCTTCTTTAGCATATTTTAGGGACGCTAAACTGGTCAATCCTGGCTTTAATTCTAATATTTTACGGCTCTCTCCTTTAAGCAAATCATAATAACCAGGCACATCGGGTCTTGGACCTACGAAACTCATATCCCCTTTTAAAACGTTAAAAAGCTGAGGCAGTTCATCCAGTTTATAGTGGCGAAGTAACTGACCGATTTTAGAAATAAGAACCTCTTCTGAAGATGATGGGATTTGTAGGGTACGAAGTTTATATATTTTAAATTTCTTACCATATTGACCAATACGCTCTTGGATAAAGATTCCATTAGTTTGCGTATCGATAATGGCAAGCAACCAAGAAATTAATACCACCCAAAAAAATAAGAGAAGGGTGAAGAGGGAGAAAACAATATCAAAAAAACGTTTTATCATAGCTTTCGAAGTATTTTATTCGGGATAAAAACACAAGCAAAAAACGGATTAAGAATTCCCGGGAACCATTTTGCGAATAACAAAATTTCGAACAAGTAAATAAATAAAGGTCAGCAACAGTAAAAATCCGCCCATAAAAAACAGGGTCAAATACCCATTGGCATCCATATAAAGAACCAATCCATTTATAACTAATTGAAATCCTGCGTAAATAAAAGCTACTAAAATATGGGAATATCCCATTTCATTAGCCAAATATTGATACAAATGGGAGCGGTGCGGCTGAAATATATTTTCTTTTTTAAGCAATCTATTGATAATGGTAATAATCGCATCAATTCCATAAACCGAAAAGAAAAGAATATATCCAAGTTGTCCAGAATCTATAATAGTTTTTATCATAAAATACCCTAAAAAAAGTGCCATACTGATACTGCCAACGTCACCTGCAAAGGTTTTTGCATTTTTTCGAACATTAAATAGGCCAAAAGCCAAACAAGACAATCCCATGGTAATCAGTAAGGGTAAACTGGATTTGTTGACTGGTAAAAAAGAAAAAGTCACTATTGCTGTTACCGCGTACAAGACGGTTATCCCATTAATACCATCCATAAAATTAAAGGCGTTGACCCAACCTATCAGTAATACAAACACAACAGGAAGCAGCCACAAAGGTTCATAAAACAAATGCAACTCATAAAAGACCAACCCCACAGCTATGACATGTGAAATAAAACGAGGCAACTGAGACAACGGTTTGATATCATCAATAAAACTTACTATAGCCACTAATACTACTGCAAGTGCAACAGCCCAAGAAACATATCCCAGCAAAAAAGCAATACCTATGGCTATTGGAAAAATAATGCCGCCACCTCTTAATGTAATCGAAGTATGTGACGATCTACTATTGGGTTTATCAATGATATTGTATTTATCCGCTATTTTAAAATAAATAAGTTCAATACCAACTAATAAAATAATTAATGCAATATATGTCATGTTTTAAACTACGTCTATGCTGTTATCTGAATACTAATAAATATTGAACACTGACCACTGACCACTTGACCACTGACCACTAAAAAAAACTGAACACTGAACACTACTCACTTACAACTTATGCTTCAGCAATCCCAAAAGATATTCTCCATAACCTGATTTTTTCAAAGGCTCGGCCAGATCTTTCAATTGTTGTTCACTAATGAAACCTTGTCTCCAGGCAATTTCCTCGATACAACCTACTTTTAATCCTTGACGCTCTTCAATCACCTGAACAAATTGTCCCGCCTGCATTAAGCTATTAAAAGTTCCGGTGTCCAACCAAGCGGTTCCTCTGCTTAGAATACCTACTTTCAAAGCTCCTTTTTCTAGATATACTTTGTTCACATCAGTGATTTCATATTCTCCACGAGCACTGGGCTTGATATTTTTGGCAATTTCCACCACTGAATTATCATAAAAATACAGACCGGGTACTGCATAATTTGATTTGGGTTCCAAAGGTTTTTCTTCAATAGAAAGCGCTTTAAAATCAGCATCAAATTCAACTACACCATAGCGTTCCGGATCAGAAACATGGTAGGCAAACACGACCCCACCTTCAGGATTGGTATTGGATTGTAACAATTCATCCATATTGGAACCAAAGAAAATATTATCCCCTAAAACCAAAGCCACATTGTCTTTCCCTATAAATTCTTCTCCAATAACAAAAGCTTGAGCTAAACCGTTAGGAACAGCTTGCTCCGCATAACTAAATTGACAACCAATTGAAGACCCATCGCCCAATAATTTTTTGAAATTAGGTAAATCATGTGGCGTGGAAATAATTAATATTTCATTGATTCCAGCCATCATCAAAGTAGACAACGGATAATAAATCATGGGTTTGTCATAAACCGGCATCATTTGTTTGCTCATGGCCAGCGTTAACGGATGCAAACGGGTTCCAGAACCTCCTGCTAATATAATTCCTTTCATAATTTTTTTATTTTTTTGCCAAAAAGGCACTAAATTTCTGAGGTATGATTTTTCGATCTAAAACAATTTATTTCTTTAGCTAACACCTTACAAATGAAGAGTTTTTTATGGTGTAATCTACGTCATTTAGAAAAAACGGACCACCGAACACTGATCACTGACGATGAACACTGATCACTATTTTTCGTCCTCTGTCTTTCGCCGTTATGCCTTTTGACTTTATGACTTTCGAGTTAATTTGCGTATTGCTTCTCGTAATAACTCGCATACTCCCCAGAAGTAATATTATTTAACCAACTCTGGTTCTCCAAATACCAATTCACGGTCTGTTCCAATCCTTGCTCAAAAGTAACCGAGGGTTTCCATCCCAATTCTGTATTGATCTTACTGGCATCGATAGCATAGCGCAAATCATGTCCAGGACGGTCTTTCACATACGAAATCAATTGTTCCGAGGTGCCTGCGGGACGACCTAACTTCTCATCCATTATTTTGCAAAGCAATTTAACCAAATCAATATTTTGCCATTCATTAAAACCACCAATATTATACGTATCATGGTTGACGCCTTCATGAAAAACCAAATCAATGGCGACCGCATGATCTTCTACAAAAAGCCAATCGCGCGTATATTTTCCGTCGCCATAAACGGGTAAGGGTTTGTTTTGAATAATATTATTGATGAATAAGGGAATTAATTTTTCAGGAAAATGAAATGGCCCGTAGTTATTGGAACAATTGGTCAACACATAAGGCAAACCATACGTTTCTCCATAAGCACGAACAAAATGATCTGAACTGGCTTTTGAAGCCGAGTACGGGGAATTAGGATCGTAAGCGGTGGTTTCGGTGAACAATCCTTCAGCACCTAAACTACCATAAACCTCATCAGTACTGATATGGTAAAAACGCTTCCCTTCATAATTGCCTTGCCAAGTAGCCTTTGCCGCATTCAATAAATTCATGGTTCCGATAACATTTGTTTTCACAAAAGACAACGGATCCGTAATGGAACGATCCACATGAGATTCGGCAGCTAAATGCAAAACTCCATCAAATTGATGCTCCGCAAACAATTGATCAATGAATGGTGCATCAACGATATCTCCCTTAATAAAAGTATAGTTAGAAGCTTTTTCAATATCAACAATATTTTCCAAATTTCCGGCATACGTTAGCGCATCCAAATTAAAAATTTGATACTGTGGATACTTCTTTACAAAAAGGCGTACTACATGAGATCCTATAAAACCAGCACCTCCAGTGATTAATATTTTTTTCATTTGTATTTTATATTTTTTCTTCAACTATTTTTACAAAATAGCATTTTTTTTAATTAAAAATAATTTCGAAACGGTTAAACAACTTTAGACTTTAAACAAACAGCTAAACTATCTCTATAATCCGGAACAACAATACCATAAACTTGCTTGATCTTGGTTTTATCCAATAAAGAAAAAGCAGGACGCTTTGCAGGTGTAGGATAAGCTGATGAAGGAATACCATTCACTTTACAAGTATAACCTCCAATTTCCTGGATAGCCAAAACAAATTCAAACCAACTGATTTCCCCTTCATTCGAATAATTATAGACCCCTTGAATCCAGTTTTTTGCAGTAACGATGTCCATCATTACCTGAGCTAAATCGGCAGCATAAGTTGGAGATCCTATTTGATCCTTGACAACACTAATAGTATCGCGTTCATGTAACAATCGTTGCATGGTTTTCACAAAGTTGTTTCCATATCTACTGTAAACCCATGAAGTTCTAATGATAATAGCGTCAGAATTTAATTTCAAACAAGCCAACTCTCCTGCTCTCTTGGTTGCCCCATACACATTAACAGGTTGCGCCATCGCCTCCTCGGTTAAGGCAATCGATGATGTCCCATCAAAAACATAATCGGTAGAAATATGAATAAATTTCGCTGAATTATCTTTTGCATATTGGGCAATAATAGCGACCGCTAAATGATTGACAATATCCGCTGATTCTTGTTCTCTTTCTGCTTTATCTACTGCAGTATAGGCGCCACAATTTAATATAAAACTTGGATGAATTGTTTCTAATTGACTTCGCAAAACATCCAAATTATCCAATGAAACTTGATTTCTATCTGCAAAAATCCATTCAAACTGAGGGTAGTTATTGGACAACACCTTTAATTCCAAACCCAATTGCCCGGTTGCTCCTGTGACTAAAATTTTTTTCATTTCTATTTTTTACCTAATAAATAGTGAACTGAGTAAGATGGGGCAATGATGAATATTTCTTATAAATGATTTAAATCTAAAATCTTTTCACTGCTTTTCTCTTTTCTTAAAACTGCCAATCTATTTCGTTAAAACTAGGCAATACCAAATCCTTTTCAGAAACAATCACTTCTTCAGGACTCACCTGCCAATCAATGGCTAAAGTAGGATCATCATATCGAATCCCTCTTTCGCTTTCCTTATGATACAATTGATCTACTTTGTATAGTACCGAAGCGGTTTCACTCAAAACCGAAAAACCATGAGCAAATCCGTGGGGAACCATCAATTGTTTTTTATTGTCAGCACTTAAAATCACACTTACATGTTGCCCATAAGTAGCCGAATTTTTGCGTAAATCTACTACTACGTCAAGAATTTCTCCTTCAAGCGCCCTTACTAATTTAGCTTGCGCAAAAGGATTAATCTGCAAATGCAATCCCCGAATCACCCCACGTTTAGAGAAAGACTGATTGTCTTGTATAAAGGGATATGAAATCACATTTTCATGAAATTGAGCTTTGTTATAGGCTTCGAAAAAAAAACCTCTCGAGTCTTCAAAAACTGTCGGGGTAATGATTACTAAGCCTTTAATAAATGTTTTTTCAATGGTCATATTATAATTATTATTTTTTAAATGATTGAAATGTCTTTAACAAACCTTCTTTTGATTGTATGGGTAAAGGTTTACCCATTGCTGTTACAATTTTCCGATTACTAACCACATAATTTTCCGTCAATTTCTGCAAACGTTCTGAGTTGAGTGGCAAATGCAAATAATCCCCAAGTGCAGCAAGTCCTTTAATCCAAGAACATGGAATATTTAAGATTCTATTTTTTCTATTCAGACTTATACCCAATAAACGTATTAATTCATTAGTTGACAAAGGCATATCATCCGAAACTTGGTAAACACCTGAAGGAATTGCCGTGTTTTCTAATAATTCTTTGATAACAAAACAAATATTTTCGATACTTAAAAAGGAACGCTCATTTTTGAAATCTCCTAGTGGCCAAGGCAATCCTTTAGAAACTAATTGGTACAATAAATTCAAATTCCCTTTATTTCCAGGGCCGTGTATCATACACGGTCTTAAGATATAAACTCTTTTTTCTACTGGTAATTCCTGAGATAAAATATACTCTTCTGCTTTCTGTTTAGCGATCCCATAATGAGTTTTAGGATTAGGCACAACATTTTCAGTTAATATTTCGCCCACAGTATCTGCTACCGCTTTAACCGTACTCATAAATATAAAAACAGAAGCTTTAGATGGTAAGAAAGAGTCAAACAATTGTTTCGTCAATTCAAAATTAGCTTCGTAATAATCTATGGGATTAGAAACTTTTTTTAAATCGTGCGCTTTGCCAGCCAAATGAATAATAGCATTTGCGTTTAAATCAAATTGTTGATTGGGAAAATAACGAACGCTCATAGATTCTATTTCGTGAGCTGTCTTTAAATAAGGTTGAAGATTTGTGCCTACAAATCCTGATGCTCCTGTAATTACTATTTTCATTTATTTGAATTGAGACAAAGCTTCTCTATTTATTTTTTTTCTTTCATTATCAAAAAACCATCCCCATTTATTAAAGTAAACAATTGCTGAATTGACAAAAATTTTAAATAATTTTTTACTTTTATTGGCTCCTGATTCATATTTATGCACCACCGAAACCTTTGGAAAATAAATAGTTTTATAATGTTGATGCATTCTTCTGGATAAATCCCAATCCTCAAAATACATAAAAAAAGTATCATCATATACCCCCACTTTTTTCACAGCTTCGAGATTTAGTAAAGTAAAACAACCTGAAAGTATTGGTGCATTATAAATAACATCTTTACAAACATTTCTCAATTCATATTTATTTACAAATTTCTGATACGCTCTAGCTGGTTTCTTGATTTTGCGCCACAAAATATTGAATGGACTAGGTAACAATTTTGGCAAGTTCTGAATTGTTCCGTCATCATTCAAAACCTGAGGCATCATCATTCCTATTGTACAATCATTTTTCATATACTCCACCATCGGAGTTATTATATCTCCATCAAAACTTATATCTGGATTTACAACAAAATGGTATTCTGAACCTAACTCTAAAGCCTTTTGAATTGCAACATTGTGTGAAGCTCCAAAGCCCGGATTAGTGGGATTATGAATATATTTAATTCTTGAATCAGTAACTAAAATTTTCAATTCATCTGTAGGAGAATTATCAACCAAAAAAAAAATATCAACACTATTGGCTTTCAATAATGATTGAATTGCATTTTGCAACATAACAAGATCATTTCTATACAAAACGATACAGGAAGTTATTTTTATATTCACTTTATTTTTCTAAATTAAAAAACCTCTCTACTTTGACTCTCAAAATTAAACTTTTTTAAGAATAACGGGAATACCTCAGTTATCAAAATAAGTAGTTCGACTCTCTTGTAACTAATTATTTACTTCTAACTAAATTATTTTTATATAAATTTAAATAATTATCACCCATGTTTTTTAAACTATACTTGTCAAACACTTTCTTATTAAGATTATCAGCAAACTCGTCTTTGTTTTTTTCTAATATTAAAATTGAATTCTTAAGAGAGTCCCTATTATCTAACAAAAAATACGAAACTTCCCTTTCGTCAAATAATTCTCTAAAAACAGGCAAATCAGAACAAAAAACAGGTAATTTGTTTTGTGCGGCCTCCAGCATACCTAAAGGAAATCCTTCCGAATAAGAAGTCATAGCATAGAAATCAAAAAAATTTAAATACCTATACCCATCCATTCTGTATCCCAAAAAAAGACACCTATCTAAAACATTAAGTTGCTTGGCTAATTCCATTAAATTTTGCTTTTCATCACCATCGCCAATGAAAACTAATGCATATTCATCCAAAAAAGGCAAGACCTCAATTAACTGCGAAAACCCTTTTATTTTTTTTAATCGAGCAGACGCTCCAATTAATTTATATTGAGACTTTAATGAACTAATGCTTTGAAAATCTAATTTATCAATTTCACTTTTATCTGAATTTTGAAAATCTCTTCCATTAAAAATAACAGACATATTGACTTTTTTAATCGATCTTGTGTATTGAGATTTCATGTGTTCTGATAAAACAACAATCGAATCAAACGAGTTTAAAGCCTTAATCCATAATTTCTCAACAAGGAAAGCTACAAATCGATTATGCGAATCTTTCAACACCTTAAAAATATCATTATGTAAAGTAGAAATACATCTTGCTTTTTTTATTTTGTGCCGATTAAAATACAAGAATAAATCTGGTCTTAGCATATGCGAATGTATGATATCATACTTATCAAAATCAATTTCATCAAAAAAAGAAATCTTATAACAATTATTTACAAAATCAACTTCTCTTATATCATCAAAATAATAGATGTCAATTAAAGCCACTTGGTCTTTTATTTGGTTTATTAAGTCTCTTACAACAATTACAGGAGCTTCATTCACTAACTTAGGTAAGATAAAGGCAATTTTCATTTTTTTATAATTTTATTCTTTTCATAAAACAATGCAAAACTAATATTTTAAAATCTTTATGTAGATTTAGTAAATTACCACTAAGTTTTCTTTTTAAGCAAACACAGCACATAACCCAAAATTGATTTTATTTTTACACCTACTGATGGATGATGTAAAGAAATTAAATATTCATTCTTAGCCTCTTTAAAATTTCCTAATTGATGATATATCCTAGCTTTTCTTATTGACAATGCCTTTAATGCCTGATTTAATTCTGTTGAATTCAGTAATTTTTTGTACTGATTGAAAAGATGAATTTCCCGATCTATTTGTTTTGGAGAGATTGACATATTCTCTCCTATCCAATAAGACCCCAAACTTAAATCAATGAACTTGAAACGATTTGTAATTGTAGAAATTCTCATCCAATAATCAGAATCTTCAATTGCAACAAACCTTTTATCTTCATTAATTTTACCAACTATATCTACAATCTTTTTACTAACAACAACACTAGAATTAGGAATACAAAATCCATTAATCAATAAATCTTTAGCAATATTTTTCTTCAAAGTCCTTCCATTGACCACTCCTTTATTACTCTTCACCGGAAATTGTTTATCCAAATTATGATAAATTAAATCATAATCTTTTACATATTTTAGTGATTCTTCTAATTTATTTGGATACCACCCATCATCCGAATCTAAAAAACAAATCCAATCCCCTTTGGCTTCAGAAATCCCTTTGTTTCTGGAAACAGCGATTACACCTCCATTTGCATTATTAATTAAACGGATACGAGGATCAATATATTCTTTAATAATTTCTATTGTATTGTCTTCTGAAAAATTATTAACTACTATTGCCTCCCAATTTTGGTAGGTTTGATTAACTAAGCTATCCAAACAGCGTTTCATAAAATGAGCGTGATTGTATGTAGGTATTACGATTGAAAAAAAAGGAGCTGTTTTATCCATTATTGCGTTCTAAATAATCAAAAAGGTCATTAATTCCGTCTTCAAGCGACCACTTTGGTTCAAAACCAATACTGCGAATCAAACTATTATCTAATCGGTATCGTTTTGTTTCCGTTTTATTTTTTCGTTCAGCTGCTGATATCTGTAATTCTATGCAGTATCTACTCATGAAAACTGCTTTTATTTTTTCAGCAATTTCCATAATCGAAAGCGTAGTTCCGGAACTTAAATTATAGGTCATATGTGTTTCAGAGGTTTCAATTATAGTCTGAACTCCAATGCATACGTCCCACCCATGTATAAAATCACGCAAGGGTGTTCCGTCTGATTGTAAAACAATCTCCTTTTGAGTATAAGCCATTCGACACAAATCATTCACCACCAACCACCAACAGTTATTCTCATCAAATAGTGGTGCTCCAAAACTGTTGGACAATCGAACTATACGACAATCTACTGCTGTCGTTCTATTATAATGTTCACAAATCACCTCCCCTATTTGGTGCGTCAATCCATAAGCATTTTGCGCATTCAATGTTTTAGTTTCTGTTACCACATCGTTCTCTAACATTCCGTAAACTTGGGCAGTCGAGAAATAAATAAATTTCTCTAATCCTTGTTTTGAAAACAAATCCAACAAAGACCATACAGGTGTTATGTTAACAGAACTAACGAATGATGGATTCCCATTTGATTGATGATGGTCTAAAGAAACCAAGTGTACTAAAACATCATACTGATTATCTGCTACTTCCTGCATGAAATCCTTGTCTCGTATATCTCCCAAAAGCACTCTATCCATTTTTGAAACCCAGTTTTCGTCAGTAGGTATTTTTGAATAACAAAGCGATGTGACCGCATAACCTTCATTTGCCAGATGCAGAGACAGCCTAGCACCTAAATAGCCACTACCACCAGTAACGAGGACTTTTTTCTTTACCATGTATATACAATATCAGATAAACTTTCTTTTCTTTCTATTTCATTTGGATCGTGTTCTAAATTGGCCAAATTTAACAATAGATTATAGTTTTCACCCACCCCACTGAACGCTACCCAAACTCCAGGGGGGATAGTAATTCTTTGATAATTACCTTCTCCTAACGTAACATCAAAAAAATTGTTTTCTGTAGGACTATTTTTCCTGTCATCAAAAATAACAAAACGTATTTCTCCCAAAGGCACTACAAAATTCAAAGTCATTTCAAAGTGCTTTTTCCATGGTTTCGTGTCTTCAAAATGAATTGTAGAAAAATAGGCTTCTCCAAAACCAAAAAAACCTGGATCTGATTTTTTCATACCATGAAAAACATCACCCTTGGGATGATGTATCCTTTTTAGTGGGGTCAAGAAAACTCCCTCTACTGTTATCTTGTCCATACTATATTTTCAAGAGTAGCTAAATTTTCATAATCTTCAATTTGAGATTTTGTGTAAGCAAACATATTGGGTCTATTTTTATAAAACTCATAATACCAATCGCTAGTAAACGCTAATAAAGTCGGATAATCCAATGTGGCTTTCCATTGAAAATGGAACAACGCCTTATCACAATTCAACTTTAACAAACCAGCTTCGTAAAACTTAATATCTCCTGTTACCTGATAGGCATCTTTTGAGTGTTCAAAATGCCAACGCACACTCATATCTTCCAAAATTTCTTGAACGGTATGATTGTATTCTGGTTTTGGACCAAAATTAAAGCTTTCTCCATTCAAAGAATGATCTTTATACAAACGCTCTCCCAATTGTAGATATCCGCTCAATGGCTCTAAAACATGTTGCCAAGGTCGGGTTGCTTTTGGGCTTCTAATCTCCACTACTTTTCCTTCACTCCATGATCTCATACAATCTGGTATGATTCGGTCTAGTGCCCAGTCTCCACCTCCTATAACATTACCTGCACGAGCTGATGCTATTTGTACTAGACCACTTTCTTTTTTAAAGAAAGAATGGTAATACGATTTGAATATTAGTTCTGCAGCCCCTTTGCTACCGCTATAAATATCTTTTCCACCTACAGCATCACTTTCTTTATAACCATAAATCCACTCCACATTATCATAACATTTATCACTGGTAATAATAATAGCCGTACAAGGTTTGCTGTAAGCACGCATTACCTCTAGTACATTAGCAGTACCCATTACGTTTGTAGAAATAGTATCAATAGGTTCACTATAGGATAAAGAAACTATTGGCTGGGCCGCTAAATGAAATACAAAATGAGGTTGAACCTCATTAATTATTTTTCGAATGGCATCCAAGTCACGAATATCTGCAAAAAAATGCTCCATTTTATCTGCTAATTCCAACTCTACAAACATAGAAGGCGTAGTAGGGATTTCATTGGAAATTCCATATACATCAGCTCCTAATGAAATCAACCAAGTACACAACCATGACCCTTTAAATCCTGTATTACCCGTAACTAAAACTTTTTTATTACGATATACATCTCCGAAAATTATTTTTTTTACCATTTTACCCAAGGTGCCTGATCGTTACTATAAAGTTCATTCAATAAGGAATACTCTCTGGAAGTATCCATAGGTTGCCAAAAGCCATCATGTTCAAAAACTTTCAACTCCCCTAATTCAACCAATTTCTTCATAGGTTCCTGTTCTAGAACCAAATCTTCTACATCACTCAATATGTCTAAAAACGCACTATTACATACAAAATACCCTCCATTGATACGTCCTCCACTAGCCTGAGGTTTTTCATTAAAACCGGTAATGGTTGATCCGTCTTTAGCTATTCCTAATTCTCCAAATCTACCTGGAGGTCTAACTCCTGTTAAAGTAACCATTTTGCCGTGTGACTTGTGAAAAGCTACTAACGCTTCTATGTCAATATCCCCTACACCGTCTCCATAAGTAAGCATAAACATAGGATCTTCTCCAATATATTTTTTAATTCGTCTCACACGAGCACCTGTCATGGCTTTGATACCTGTCTCAGCAAGGGTTATCTCCCAACCATCCTCATTGTGACTAGTCTCAGAAACAATTTGTTCTGATTTTTTTCCTAATTTGATAGTCACATCAGCACTTCGAAGTTCATAGTTTATAAAAAAATCTTTAATCACCTCGCTCTTATAGCCCATACACAACACAAAATCGGTATATCCATAACTCGCATAGGTTTTCATAATATGCCAGATTATAGGTTTGCCACCAATAGGAATCATCGGTTTTGGTATATCATCAGCGACATCTCGAATTCGTGTTCCGTATCCTCCACATAATAGTACTACTTTCATATTTATTTTTTTATAAAAATTAAACATTTAAATTTAAAGCCATAAAGACTCTCTTTTAAAAAGACCTTCTTTTTGAAACATACGTTTCTTAAGTACTTTCATCCATCCATCTACAGACCAAAACATTGATAATAAATAACGGAGTAAACAAAACAACAACGCTATTCAGCCACAACAAATTGGCAATCATATAATATTTAGACCGATAAGTGCAATAGACAACAAAAATCAAAACAAGAATAGTGGATACTATTCCATTTTCGACTAACGATTTAATTATGGGATTAGACTCTCCTTTATCATTATTTTTGCCAATAAATCCAGGTCCTCTTCCTAAAATTAATTCTTTAGGGGAAGCCGTTGCCAAATAAAGAAATGACATATCAGCTCTATCGGTTCTGTCTTCAGAGGAAGAAGGACCTAACATTTCTAACAATTTATCTTGATTAACAACCGTAAACATTGCAAATATTCCTGCTACCAAGGTAAGTCCGTAAAAAAAATTTGCTGATTTTTCTTTTAAGCCTAAAATAGACATTATTTTGAAGCCCAATATTGAAGCAAAGACAATGACAAAAACAACCCAACTCATCGTTGAAACAGAAGCTAATGCGCCCAATAAAACGATTAATTGAAAAAAAATTAAATACTGTTTTTTCTCAATAAATTTTGAAACCAGAAAGAAATTAGTTGAAAGAAACCATCCTTGATAACTGGGCTCAAACAAAAAACCACAAACCCTCCCGATGACACCTGATTCAAAAAGCTTTGGATTGATGTATCCCAAAAAATAATTATGGTAATAAACATAAACATCTAATCCTTCACCAACGGGTTTTAACTCATAGGGAACTAATTCAAAATTGAATGCTAAAAATGAAATTATTGATAAAACTGAAAGGATTAAAACCAAAATAAAATAAAAATTTATTAGTAACTGTTTAAGACTTTTATTTCTTTTAACACTTACCAACAATACAATAGCCAAAAAAAAATACAACAAAGAATAGACAATGTCAGATAAAATCGCCCCTATAGAAATCCAGTAAACAGCCGAAACAATATAAAAAAGAATTATTGGCAAATAAAATCGTAGAAAATATCTCTTGAGTACAATTGTAAAAAGTGAAAAGAAAACTATAAATAAAAACAGAGGCACTCGTAAAAGAACCGGTACATATATTGACGCTACAAATGGAGGATGCACCAATATAAAAAAGCCTATTAACACTACTAATATCAAAGCAATTTTATTATACTTTACTTCTTCCATTTAAATTATACTCTTAAAATAATCTGCTTTAATTTAGTTCAATCGTTTTTTTTCAAACAATATTGTTTTTCTTATCGCCTCTTCAAATTCTGTAAGTTCAAAATTAAGCAACGATTGCATTAACGAAATATCCAAACAGAAATCTTTCACATCGGTTATTTTTGAAGCTACATAATCAACTTCTAAAGTTGGCAAATGTATTTTAATTGTATGCAATATCCTATTCAATTGATGGATTTCTCCCGACCCTACATTGACGGTTTTATTAACAACTCCTTGTTTTAAAAACCTAAAAATAATTTTGACCAAATCATCCACAAATAGATAGTCCTTAGACTGTGTACCGTCACCCCAAACCTCTATTATTTCCTTTTTCAATGCTCTTCTGATGGCAATGTTGATCACCCCTTGCTTTTCAGAAGTGTGGTATTTACCAAAAGGATTTGAAACTCTTAAAATCAAATAATTAATACCGTATTGCTTTTGGTAGAGACGTAAATAATTTTCAATGGTCAATTTTACAACGCCATAAGAACTAACAGGGTCACATATTTCATTCTCTGAAATTTTATCCAAATGTTTTTCACCGTAAACAGCTCCTCCGGATGATAAATACAAAATATAGTTACAACCGTATTCTTTCATTACATCCAATAAACAGATAGTTGCTATTAAGTTACCATTAATGTCGCTCTGTATGTTAGTGCCAGACGATAGAGGAGTAGTTGAAGTCGCACAATGAAACACCTTGGTGAAATTCCATTTTGAAAACAAACGTATTAATACGTTCTTGTCTGCATAATCTCCAGTCACATACTCTATGGGTGCAACAATATCTCTTTGAAAATCACGTGACAAAACCACAATTTTGAAATTGGAGAAATCATCATGTGTCAAAACATAATCTATTATATTTCTTCCGATAAATCCGGTACCTCCGAGCAATAAAATAGTTTCTTTAACTAGCATAGATTTGCTCATAAATTTTTTTCAATTTCTGCCCATACGTTTCTGGACTGTAATTTTTATATGCTTTTTGGGCATTGGTACCCAATCCTGCTCTAAGACTATCGTTGTTGTACAAACGAGAAATTTCATTTGCTAAATTATCTGTAAATGTTTCTAAATTATTCTGTATTAAAACGCCATTTACATTCGATTCTATTACCTGAGAAATCCCTGCAAAATCAGTTGCAATAATAGGCTTTCCATATCCTAAAGCCGATAATAAAACTAATGGCATATCTTCGTCTCGTATTGAAGGCAACACAAACAAATCGCTGGCTGAAATAAAATCTTCACTATTATTGCGATAACCTAATAAAAAAACATTTGAATTCATTCCCAGTTCATTAATATGCTTCTTCAAAAATTCTTCATCTTCCCCATTACCAACAAAAGCACAGTAAACTTTTCCTTTTGAAAGCAATTCTTTTCTGAACAATTCTGATAAAGCATCAATCAGATACTTCTGTCCTTTTCTTTCCGATAAAAAAGCAACCTCAACAATCAAGAAACTATCGTGAGGAATATTCAGCTCTTTGAAAATTTGTTCTCTGCTGAATTTTACTTTTGGCAACGGAACACAATTATTGACAACAATTATTTTATTGGAATCAAAATTTCTTTTTTCTACCAACTGTTGTTTTGCTTTATGAGAGGCGTTTATAAAACAATTCACATTCTTATGAATGAATTTATCATAAAGACTTTCAAAATAGCCTGTACACTCACGTGCCTGATTATTTACCTGATAAATAATTTTGGATTTTATCGTTAAAAAATTTGCAACAACCAAAATATTGCAACTTTTTGCAGCAGGGTAACCACCATTATTGATGTGAATTAAGTCAGGCTTTACTTTTAGCAACAAATACATTAAAACCAATAAATTCCATATAAAATATATTCGTGATTTTTCGAAAATAAAAAAAGGAATTTTTATCCCTTTATTTATTAATAATGGTATGGAAAAATTATTGATTTGATGAAACAATGTCTCGTTTGACAACAAAACCAAAGGGAAATTACCGTTTCTACCCAACAATCCTTCATTTTCAAGTCCAATTTCATACCCCTTATGCTTTCTGTATCCATATGAAAAAATGAAATTCTTATTTAAAATTTCATTTTTCAGTAAGAAAGCCATTAATTTCTCACTTCCTCCATATATATAACAATCACTAAAGATTAGTATTTTTTGTTTCACCATATAACTAATGATCTTCTAAAACTATTTATTTTTAAATAATCCCATAGTTTTACTCATTTGCTGTCTCCATTTTTCTGAAACAAAATATTGTATCACAAAAGAAACGAGTATCAATCCCCCCATCACAGCAGCTACTATCAATAAATTTATTTTAGATTTTTCCTGTGGCAAATAACCTCTTACCAAAAATGAAGTAGAAATTAAAAATAATATTGGGAATAGCATTGGAAAAAAAATCTTTCTTACCGAATCTAAAATCGCTAAGTTCAAATAAACAATCATCAACTTGAATAAGACAATAGCAGAAAACAAAAAAGCTAACAATTTAAAAACGGCAAACGAATTTACTCCCCACCTATTGATGGTAAAGGCTATTCCAGTCCAAAAAATAAAAGGTAGCAGCGTATTGACAAAATACAATGTTTTTTGTTGTTCTTTAGCTACTAACATAAAATTAGTTGGATAAGTAATAAACGCAAAGATGTTACAGAAAACCAAAAACTGGATTACTGAAACCGAGGCAAAATAGTCTGTACCTACCCATGTAAGTACTATCGGCCGCGCTAAAATAGCTATCGTTAGTACAGGAAAAACAACGACAGGTGCTAAGATACAAACAATTTGTAAATAGAATGATTTTAACGCCATTTCATCTCCAGTACCTACAAAATGATTAAAACGAACATTGAAAGGAGAAAAAAGAATTCCCAATATGCTTCTGAAAAAGGTAAGCACCGTAAAACCTATGGCATAAATCGCAACCTGATTGGCTCCTAAAAATTTACCTATCGCCACCGAATCTAGTTCATAATAAAATATCCATGAAACAGTTATAAATAAACTGGCAAAAGCTAATCCTTTTGTCTTTTCAAATACCGCTCTATTGAAATGGATGAAACGAAATAAATCTCTAAAATTATAATTGTATCTTTTTCGGGCAATAAACAAGGTAATTAATGCTGCTATGAAATTCACAATTTGAGTAAACAAAAAGTAACCTACTATATCATACTTTCCTGCTCTGAAAAACCACAAAACAGAAAGAATCTTAAATAGGCTCCCAATGATATTAGTTCTCTGAATAATAAAGTCTTCCATTCGGATACCGAATATCATTTGCAACAACCGTTGCAATAAAGTCGTAGGGGTAAAAATAGCCAATATCAATAATAAGGAAGACGCTACATGTTGCTGACTAATGGTCTCAATACCTTTGACTAGTAGTTCTGGTTGCTGGCTCAACACAAAAAAGCCAACAGAAAACAACAACAAAAAGACCACTAAAATAAAATTAGTAAACCCAATCACTTTTACTTCCTCTTCTTTATTTCCTTTTGCAAAATATTCAGCTGCATATTTCTGTCCCGCACCCATAAAGCCTAAATCGGCATAAGCAAGAAAAATTGAAAAAGAGATACACACCGAATAAATCCCGTAAGTAGTTGGATCTGAAGTAAGATAAGGGATTACCACAAACATAGAAAGGAAATTCAAAACTAGCGAAACGCCTTGCCAAAGATAGATTTTAAGATAATTTTTTGTATAAGATTGTTGCATTATATTTTTGAAATCATTTCTTTTTTTTAAAATTTTTATTTTTATTCGTTAGTTGGGTTTCACATTTGTAATATCATAAAACTTTAAAACATCCTCTTCGTCTACTTCAAAAAAAGCATTCAATTTATCAAAATCAATATTTACTAATGGATTATTTATATTATTTTTAATCTCTTCAAAAGAATTCGATAATTTTATAAAAGATTTACCGGTAAATGGCTCTACAAGTGGCATTCCCTCTAATGTTAACCCATCAAAAACAGGATCAAATAAAATGTAATTTTTACCTGCTTTTATCGTATCCAAAACCATTGTTGAAGTAGGGCCAATAACTAAACTTGTTTGCAGCAAAACCTCTTCTTTAGAAGATTCATCAATAATAAAAAAATCATCGGGTAAATTGTCCTCATAGAACGCTCTCCTTTCTGAAGGATGCAAACGCAACTTTACCTTATCAATACCCAAATTTTTTAAATGTTTTTTTAAACATTCTAAATAAATCAGAGATATAACACGGTCCCCTAAAATCAATTCAGAAGAACTGCTGGGAGTACCAGCTACAGCTTTAGTCAAAACCAAAATATTATCCATATTTGATTTCAAAACCGCTTGGTCAAATTTAGAATAAACAGGGTGTTTCAAAGTGATAATTTTATTTTTATTCACTCCTGCTTTAACATATTCATTTTTCAATCCACAACCCCATACTACCAAATATTCTGCTCTATTATCATCAATTTCATTATATCTGGCAGGCAATCCATGTAAATAAACAAAAGATGGAATATTGCATTTTTTTGCAATTTTAATCGTTAAATTCTCAAAAAACGCCATATCATTTGGCACAATTAAAGCTGTAATTTTATAATTTGAAAACAATTCTGATAGCTCTTTTTCAAATTCTGAAAGTAACGATTTGAATTCCTGAGAAAGTAATACTTTAATACTTCTTTTCTCTAATTCTTTTTTAATCCTTTCAATAACACGAAAAATTTTTATTGAATTTGCAATATTAGATTTTGGAGAAAACGACCATGGAGGCAGAACAACATTAACGTTATATAAATCAACACTCACATAAGCATTACTCATAATTGTATTTACATTCCTTTCTCTGTGAAGTAACACATTTTTAAGTGCAACAAAAAATCTCAAATATTTTACGATTTCTTTTTTTAAACTACTAACAATACCCTCATTCAGTCTATTTTTATTAGAAAGATGATGATCGCTATAATCATACAAAATATCATTTACAGAGTATAATAATAAATCATAAGTAGTATCATCTAAATCCTGAGTGATATTATTAAAATATTCATTGTTTTTTTGTTTTTGCATTGTAATATTAACCTATAAAAGTAATTTCAAATCTTTCTCCCATCTCCAAGTCCTCTTTCACCGTTTTTCCCAATATTTCATTATAATATTTAGGATGTAACCCAAACCCAGGTCTGATAGAACGTACATTTTTCTCCGTAATCACGTCTCCAGCTTTCATATCTTCAACTACATATAGAGAACGAGAAAAATCTTTTCCTTTCACTTGTTTTTCGGTAAGTGTATAATCGACGACGCCAATAGCACTTTCGGCTTCCCTAACTGCTTTTACCATAGCAGTAAACTCTTCTTCATTCATCGAGAAAGTTGCATCTGGCCCACCTATAGAACGATCTAAAATAAAATGTTTCTCTATAATTTTGGCTCCAAAACAAGTTGCTACAACAGGAACTGTCGCCCCCATCGTGTGATCTGAGAGACCGCTAATAACATTATAGCGTTCGGCCAAATCTTTTACCATACACATATTCGCTTCCTCTACTGGAGCAGGATAGCTAGAGGTGCATTTTAACAAAGCTATATCATTATTACCCATTCTTCTGCAGGCCGCTAAAGCTAATTCGATATCTGCTTGTTCTGCAATACCAGTTGAAAATATTATTGGTTTACCTTTCGAAGCTACGTATTCAATCAAAGAAATATCAGTAATCTCGAACGAAGCAATTTTGTAGGCTGGGACGTTAAGTGTTTCTAAAAAATCAACCGCAGTTTTATCAAAAGGGGAAGAAAAACACACTAAGCCTTCTTCCGCGGCTACTTTCATTAGGTGCTCATGCCATTCCCAAGGAGTATAGGCTTCTTTATATAAATCATACAAATTTTTTCCTTCCCAAATGGTTCCTTTGATTAAAAAATCATCCTTTCTTGAGTCTATGGTAATGGTCTCGGCAGTATATGTTTGCAATTTGATGCAATCTGCACCAGCTCTTTTGGCTCCCCGTATGGTTTCAATCGCCGTTTCTATACTACCATTATGGTTTGCAGATAATTCTGCAATAATAAAAACGGGTGAATTATTATTAATCTCTATATTTCCTATTCTCATAATTAAATTTAATTTATTGATCTGACAAGGCAAAAAGCCTCTGCAAAATTAGTACCTACTACTACACCCCATCTTTGAGCTAGAATTTTTAGTGCTTCAGGCGAGCGGGGATGAGGATAATTACGGCGTTCAAACTCATAACTCTCCATTCCTTTTATCTTAGCTTCAATATTACTCTCCGATACACTAAAAAATAAATTAGGTAAAAAATGACGTGGATCAGTTGGTGATCTCCACTCTGTACCTGAAGGGGTTTCAAATGTTATAATCATTTTCAATTTATCATCATTCATCGGTCTGCAAGCCGTAATGATTGATTCGAAAGTCCTTTGATGATCAATATTTACATCACCTCCATGATGTGTAAAAATAACATCCGGATTAAATACATTCTTTTCTTTTTCTATAACCTTTACAATATCTAATAAAGCAACCGAATCAAATCGGTTATCGGGGAAATCATAAATACTTGTACCATGGTATCCGATAGCTAACTGCGCATTTTTAATGTTCTCACGGTGAATTGCAAGTTCCTGTTCCCACAGACTAATATCCCTATTATCTGAACGCGAAGTAATTCCTTCCCCAAGAATCACAACATGTGTTTTCACATTGTATTCATTTATTAATTTATTAAATGTTGCTCCTAGACCCAATAATTCATCATCAGGATGGGCCACTACAATCATTATTCGTTTATTTCTTAATGATTCTAACATTAGTTTAAAATTTATATATAATTAATATTTTATAATAGTTTTAGCATTTGACTATACAACATCAAAATCACCTAATACTCCACCTAAATCTAAGGTATCATTATGATCTGGGTAAGTCATTAATTTGTAGCATTCTTCCTTTTTATTAAAACCTGTCTTTTTAAAAATTGGGAGATTCACTGAAACTTCACTTATCAATAAATTAATAATAGCTCCATAAACAAGTGTCTTCTTTATTAAATCCTCTAAAACTTCACTATTTTCTACTCTATAATCAACTATTTGGGTTATAATTTTTTGATCTTTATTTAAATATTTTCCTAAAATTATATAGCCGTTAATTACTTGATCTGAAACAAAGTTTCCAAGAACGATGTATTGTTTGGATGGTCGTCCGAAAAATCTCCATTTGATGAAATCTATATCTCTATTAAAATAAAAGTCTGATTCCTTATTAAACAAACCAAATTCAATTTTAGATAAATCATCAATTGTCAGTATTTTAATTTTTTCGTTTTTAGTATTTGTTTTTTTTGATGTTAATTCATAAAAATGGAGATTTTCATTTAGTGACCATCCACAGTTAACGTGACCCTTAACTGAACTTAGATTAAAACCGTGTGGAAATGAAAAAGCTAGATTAGAATTCGTCTCATAATTTAGACCAATAGTCATTAATTTAGAGAAAAGACCTCTCCTTCCATATTTGTTGCTTATCATACCATTGACCCCTAAAACTCCTATATTTGATTTTGACTTAATTGTGTACTGAATTTTAGCAAAACCATATGCCCCAACTAACAATGCATTATTAATATCAAATAATAAGTAATTATTACATTCCCCTTTGGGATTACTGCAGTAATACCAATTATACCATTCCTTATCTAAATAAGGTCGTTCTCCAAAACATTCATTAAATAAAGTGAAGAATATTTTGACTTCCTCTTCATTTTTGTTATCCATCAATTTAACCCCGAAGATTGTATCATCAACAGTAAATGTTTCTAAATAATTTTTCATTGCTTAATTTTCTTCTTAATAAAAACTATTACTAGTTTTACATTTAAATTATTAGCTTTCAAAACGATATTCAATTACGCCATCAATGTTGGTATTGATAAAAAAATTATTCTTTTCAAATACCTTACAAGAAGAAATATTTTCAGCTTTCACAAAGGCTCTAATGTCCCCTTTCACGTTTTTAACACTATAATTAATTAGTGATGAACCTAATCCTAAACCTCTTTTTCTTTTGTCTATTGAATAACCTAATAACCAATATTTATTTACAATATCATAATCAAATCGCAGTTGTCCAACAGCTATACTATCCATTTCTAAAATAAACATAAGAGTCTTAGAGCATCCTATCTTACCTAGAAACCATTCCTGATGATCTTTCCATTTTATTTTTTCCGGATTAAATGCATTTTTCCTGACGTCTGCATCATTAGCCCATTCAAATAATATTTTCGAATCTTCAATTGAAACAAGGCGAATTTTAATATTGTCGATCATGTCATAAATATTTAATAATGTTCAATAATCTTTCTCCAGAATTTCCGTCAAAAAACTTCTTCACATTTTTGAAATTTTGAAAAGATTCAGTTATCGCTTTTTGCAAATTCAACGGCTCGAAATTACCAGCATCATGAAAACACATTTCATTTTTGTATGCTTGGTAAATAAACTTTTGATTTTCTACATACATTCCTGATACTATTACACAGCCAGCACTTATTGCTTCCAGGAGAATACCGCTTGAAGGTACAATTGCTATATCTGAGATTGTCAAAAGTCCCAGCATATTCTTTTCATTTATTGCATGATATAAATGGATTTTTGGGTTTTCTCCAATTAGTAATTTTAATTCTTCTATATTTTCGTAAACAATTCCAACAACCACAATTATTTTTTCAAATTGATCAATATGCTGCAAAATATTTAGAGATAGTGCAGTGAGATTTTTGACATCTGAACCTCCAAAACAAATAAAAATGGTTTCAATTTTTTTAATTATTTTCTCTTGTTTGGCAGCTTGAAGGAATACCGGTCTTAATAAAGCATATTCAAACCCTAAGGCAAATTGAGTGTAAGGCTTAGCATGATAATCATCCGCTTTAACTCCAGGTGCATGATTAATTATTAAATCAGCATGGAATTCCTTATCATGTAAGTCATCAATGCAAACTAATATACAGCCAATTTCTTTTATTTTTTTTTGGTAATTTGTATCCAGCCCATAGTGATCCAGCACTACAATATATCTATTGTTAATTATGTTAAAAAATTCTACTTCACTATTGATTTTTATAAATAAAAACCCTGAAGAGATTAATTCCTTAACAATATTTTCAGGAGCTTCTTTGCAAACGAAAATAATTTCGAAATTATCTTTCAACATAAAAGCAAGAGCCATGCAACGAATTAAATGACCCAGCCCTATATTTCTTGATCCATCTACTCTGAAAATAATTTTTTTTGCTTCCACTTTTTTTTCAATCTTATTTCACCTTCATGACCAGCATTCCTATTTAACTAAAATAAATTTAATTAACTAAATATAAAATAAATCTTCAAAACAATTTGGGTTATTTATTATCATCATAAAAAATGTAGATTATTTTACTTCAGACCATCAATAGATTAATATCCCTATAAATCAAAACGATTTTAATAACTTATTACAGCAATTGTTTAATAAATATAAAATACTTCTGTATTCAAACTTTAATTTAATCTTTTAAATCCACCATGACAAATTGGTCCTTCTAGTAAGTTCTCAATTTTTAATTCCCCTTTGTTGCATTCGCCTATACTTTTATATACATCCTCCAATGCGTTAAAATATAAATCAAGATTTTCATCATTATGAGCGGTTGAAGCATAGAAATTGGTACTTGCCAAAAAGCCTTTTTTTAACATCTCTTGTGTTATCAAAGTTTTATAAGCCATTGCATCCGGGCTATTGAAACTATATGTACTTAAAGCAGGTATCCCTGAAATGGTGATACTTAGATGGTAGGCATCAGCAAGTTTTTGCCAACCATTTCGCATTTTATTCCCCATTTCGGTAATAGTTTCCCATGACTTAACACGCTCCATAACCTTTAAAGTAGCCAGTGCTGCAGTAGGACCTATTCTTTCCGTCCAAAAAGTACTACTAATAAATGTAGTTTGAGCTGCTTCCATAACAGATCTTTTTCCGACAACTGCTGTTAAAGCATACCCATTCCCAATAGTCTTTCCATACATAGCCATGTCAGGTTCTACACCATATTTTTTGTAAATACCACCAAAGGTTTCTCTAAAACCAGAAGTACATTCATCAAAAATTAAAACTATATTTTTCTGAGTAGCTAATGTTCTTACTTTTTGCAAAAAATTGTTTTCTGGTCCATAATTGCGAACCACTTCCATTTTAATTACACCAATATCGTTGTTTTCAACAATTGACAATAACTCTTCATAATTGTTGTAGTTAAAAGGATAAACGGTATCTTTCAAATTCTTTGGAACTCCTTTTGGACTTAAACCAGGTAACAAATGTCCAGACAAATCATCACCATCATTGTGATTGGCAGACAAATACCAATCGTGCCACCCATGGTACCCACATATTGCTACTTTATCCCTGCCTGATGCTGCGCGTGCTATTCTAATGGCGATTGAATTAGCCTCTCCGCCACTTCGTGCAAATCGGACCATATCAGCCCAAGGATTCATCTCAATCAATTTTTCAGCCAAATAAACTTCTTCAGGACAACTTAGCGTACTCATATTGCCGTTTTTTACGGTTTCCATCACCGCTGCATCGACTTCGTCATTACCATATCCTAGCGTGTTCGTACCAATGCCCATTATAGACATATCCAATAATTCTTTACCATCCAGATCCCAAATTTTACAACCTTTGGCTTTAGAAAAATAAGAAGGCCAATGATCCGGTAAAAACATTTCAGGTCTTTTAGAAAGTAACATCGTACCTCCCGGTATTAATGATTTAGCTTTTTTATATAATTCTTGCCCTGTTCCCATTATTTATCGTTTTTTAATGACTTTAAAAACCCTTCATTTCTAATAATTTGATTATTTATTTTAGTCAAATTATTTTCTATAATGTAATTAGTATACTCCAGCCAAGATTTTTCAACTCCTAATTTATTTACTAAAATTTCTATTAATTCAAAATCACTGGATTCATCTACAGTCATTCTGATTTTGGAAAAATCACTTTCACAAGGATAATTAATAGCCGTAAATAAAGCTCCACCTTTGTAATCTGAATTATTTCTTATGTAAGGAGTTACATGTTCGCGTTCTGATAATAATTCGGAATTTTCCCAGGCTGTTTCTAATGCCGAAAATTTAAAAACTTCAACATCTTGACCGTCAGGGAAATTTTCAATTAAAACATTTGACCCATAGTCTTTATCATTATCTTGAACATAAGATATTACTTTATCCACTAAACTAGAATCTATAAGAGGACAGTCAGAGGTAACCCGTACGATCCAGTCGGCTTTCTTGTCTTTGACCGCTTGATAAAACCGATCTAAAACGTCCGATTCTGATCCTCTGGAAGCAGTAAAACCCCACTCGATGGCTTTTTCATAAATTATCTTATCTTCCTCATTAATTGTAGTGGCAACAATAATTTCGGAAACATTTTTACATTTTTCCAGCCTGTTCAAATGAATTTCGAGTAATGATTTCCCTCCAATTTCTTTCAACACTTTGCCCGGCAATCTGGTGCTTCCCGTTCTGGCCTGAGTAATTAATATTGTTTTTATTTCCATAGTGATGGATTTAATAAATCTAAGTTATCAACTTTTAGTGTATTTATTTTTAGTAATGCAACATGATTCATTTTATAATCAACTGCTTTTAAATTAGCAATAAGCTGATTAATTGAATCCACACCTATTAGTACTTGATCTATATCTTTTTGGTTTAAACAATAACTTAATGCCAAATTAGAAATGCTTGTGTTTTCCTCTTTAGAAATTTTTTTTATAGCAATCAATTCTTTTGACAATTTTTGAGATATACTATTATTTTCAAACTGTTCTTTAAAAAACAATCCTTGTAAAAAAGCAGATCTCGTATGAATGAATTTTCCCTTAGCTTTCATCTTGTTCATTAAGTCCCCTCTTATTGATTCATTATCCAATAAATTAAATGGCATTTGAATAACAGTTACATCATCGTCCGACAACAAAGCCTCTATTTGATTGTTTGTATAAATAGAAACTCCAATGTGCTTAATAACCCCTAAACTCTTTAAATCGTTTAAAACCCATATAATTGATCTATTATTTTCGTAAGAATCAAAAGAATGAAACATCAAAACTTCTAAACAGTCAACATTTAAATCATTTATGTAAGTTCTGATTTTTTGTTCAATTTCTCCGGCTATAATATCATGCGGAACTTTTGTAATAACTTTAAATTTAATTGCAGGATTAAATAAGTGGAAGTTTCCAATCACTTGATGGGCATTACCATAAGTTTCAGCTGTATCTAAGGTATCAATACCTAACTCAAAGGCTTTGGACAAAATCAGACAACTATCCTCCAAAGAAATTTTTCCTGAACTGTTGTTAATTCCATAATCCAAACCCATCTGAACTGTTCCTAGAATAAGTTTATTCATATATCTTATTAGTTACTATAAAAATCTTCAATTTTATTGATAACAAATTCCTGTTCTTCATTTGTTAATGTAGGATACATTGGCAAACTGATACAGTTTTTATAATACTTCTCTGCATTTGGCATATCTCCTTCTTTCCAACCAAATTGTTTATAATAAGGCATCAAATGACAAGGAATATAATGTATCTGAGCGAAAATATTATTTTCTCGCAAATAGTTATACAAGCCCAATCTATCTTCTGCTTCGATGACATAAAGATGATAAGCATGACCCGCAACAACACCTGACTGTCCTTGTATAAAAGACTTTCCTCTAAAGGCTTCATTATAAATCGATGCAATTTCTCTTCTTTTTACCAATCCATCATCAGCTCTTTGCAATTGACTTGTTCCTAAAGCAGCTTGAAAATCGGTCAGTCTATAATTGAATCCCAGCGTTTGCATTTCCATATACCAAGCCGGAAAAACACCATTTCCTGTATCCAACCCATTAGCAAAATTTGCAGAATTAGTATACTCTGATTCATTTTTAGTAATTCCATGAGTACGTAATGCCAAAAGCTTTTTATACAGAACCTCATTGTTGGTGGTAACCATCCCGCCTTCGCCACAAGCGATATGTTTTACTGGATGAAAAGAAAAAATGGCCAAATCAGCAAAATTACTATTACCGCAGTTTTGAGCTTTATCTTTTGAATCCTTAAAGAAACCACCCGGAGCATGACAAGCGTCTTCAATAATCCACAAACCATATTCATTTGCTAGTTTTCTGTAGGATTCTAAATTGACAGCTCTTCCGGCAAAATCTACAGGAATAATTCCTTGATAAGTACCTTTGGGAGATGCTTCTAATAATTTTCTGACTTTGTCAATATCCAAAAGATAGGTCTCAGGATCAATATCCGAAAAAACAACTTCTCCTCCACAATAACGAATGCAATTAGCCGACGCTGCAAAAGTAATCGGTGTGGTAATCACTTTATCTCCCTCTTTTACATCTAATGCCAGTGCACATAAATGCAGTGCAGCAGTTCCGTTTGAAACAGCAACAGCATAAGTGCTTCCCACATATGCCGCAAAAGCTTTTTCGAACTCCAAAATTTTAGGGCCTTGTGTCAAATAATCGGATTGTAATGCCGCAATGACAACATTAATATCATCTTGGGTTATATTTTGACGGCCGTAGGGTATGGATTTATCAGTCATTCTTAAAAATTTGAATCTACATGTTCTTTAATCAATTCCCTTAAACCTGCAACCGTTTCCCATTCGGTATTGGTTCCTGAATTATAAGTAAAACCTTCCGGTACTTTTACAGCACTAAAAGTAACCATAAAATTCTTAAGATTAAAATGTGGAACCGAAGGTAATATAGTATAATATCTGCCCAAATCGTAAGTATTATAAGAATCAGATGAGGTTATCATTTCTTCGTGGATTTTCTCTCCAGGTCTTATCCCGATGATATCCAATGTACATTCAGGAGCAATTGCTTCTGCAACATCTGTAATATTATAAGAAGGTATTTTTGGTATAAATATTTCACCTCCCCAAGCATGCTCTATAGCATGCATTACCATATCAACTCCTCCTTGCAATGATATATTAAAACGAGTCATTGAAGCATCAGTAATCGGTAATTTCCCTTCCAATTTCTTTTTCATAAAAAAAGGAATAACAGAACCATTAGATCCCATTACATTACCATATCTAACAACAGAGAATTTAATTGGGTTAGCTCCTTTAATATTATTAGCAGCTACAAATAACTTATCGGAAGTCAATTTAGTTGCACCATATAAATTGATTGGCGCACATGCTTTATCGGTTGACAAAGCAACTACATTACTGACGCTAGTTTGCAAAGCTGCATGAATAACATTTTGAGCCCCACCAATATTTGTCTTTATACATTCATCCGGGTTGTATTCAGCTAAATGTACGTGCTTCATTGCAGCGGCATGAATCACCACATCCACTCCTTGAAAAGCTCTTAACAGCCTTTGCTCATCTCTAACATCCCCCAATAAAAAACGTATTTGAGGAAACTCACTTTCTGGAAATTCCTGAGCCATTTGAAACTGCTTTTGTTCGTCTCTTGACAAAATGATAAGTTTCTTTATATTGGGGTAATTTTTAAAAATATGTGAAGTTAGCGCTTTTCCTAAAGAACCTGTACCGCCCGTTATTAAAACGATTTTATTTTCTAACATGTTATATTAATTTTTTTAAATTTTTATAAATTGGGTTTAAATTCCTTTTAAATTTTTTTTAAACAACAAAAACACTACTGCTAAAAAACCAGCTAAAAATCCCCCTAGTAAAATTCCTTTGGACTTTCCAAAATTTTGTTTTTTCAAAGGCAAAATAGGTTTGTCAATAATTTGAATTAATGGGGTTTCTTTTCGCAACGTTACTTTAGCCAATTCAGTTTGCTTGACCAATTCGGTTAAAATTGTCGTATTTGCCTGCACATCCACCTGTCGCCTGGCAGATGGCGCACGGCGCACATTGAGTGCTGGATTCAAATTAAACGTAATATCATTGGCAACAGCAACACCGGTAATTGCCCCATTGAGTTCGCTACGAATCGAATCGGTCTGTTTTTCCAAAATAGCCATATTTATACGCGCTTTTTTACTTTTGGCATCGATATAAAAATCGGATACCTCTTTGGCTAAGGCTTCACAAAAAAATTTGGAAAACAATTCATCGGGAGAAATTACGTCAATAGTAATAATGGCAACTTTCTTATCTTTTTGGCCCACAACCAATCCGCCATTTGATAAATTGTTATACATTACTCCTATGATACTATCATGTGCTCGAGTGAAATACTTCCGTTTCGTATTAGGCAAAAACTGAATAGCCTTAAATTTTGGATTATTATCCCAATTGTCTCGCCATCCTTGATTTTGAATGTACATTTCAGCCAAAGAAATTATTCTTCCATTTGAAGTTACAGGTGTCAATAAAGTCTGCTCTACCATAGAGCGAGATTTAAACAACTCCGTCAAATTGGAACCCGCAAACATTCCTCCACCTCCACTACTACCTAAATCTAAACCGAAAGAACTAACCAAGCTTCCAAGTCCGCCACCTCCTGATTGTTCGCCTTCTAAAACGAAAGATAAAGTAGCGGTATAAATCGGTTTTTTACTAAAAGAATAGGCCAACCCTAAAGCTGCCCCTATAACTCCTGCTAAAACAATAATTTTCCATTGTGAAAGCAAATAAGAATACCATTCCTTGGCTTTGTCCAGCAATTCTTTTAACGATATTTCATCGTTTGGTATTTGTTGGTTCATAAATTATCCGTTATATATTATTACTACCGCCACTTCAAGTGATTTTATAAAATAGCGATAGAAGTTGCATAAAATTGTATCGAGAAGTAGATTATTGATTTTTCATTTCCCTTCTTTTGAATCTGGTTCAAAAAAATAAAAGTGCTGAATTTTCGGTTCCCTATAGGACTGGGGCAAAAAAACTGAAAAATACCTACTTAAAAGCGGTCAAAAACAGCAAAGCTAAACTCGATATCACACTTCCTATTCCTACCCATTCCCCGGCACTCATCTTCTTAACTTCAGGTTTTTCCGGTACTATAATTTGAGAACCTGGAGTTACTTTAGGATACGTTTTTATGAATAAGAATGAACTGGCTACATCCGCTTTACCATTGGGATAAATAATATAAGCCTTTTTCTTCCAGCCTTTAGCGTCGATTCCACCTACAGCATCTAAATAATAATTAAATCCTTTTCCCTTTGTATAAGGAATCTCAGAAGTTAACAATACATTACCCGCCACTTTTACACCTTCATTGTAAGTCGCCACTTCAATTTCATCTCCTGGAAATAAAGTCACATTGGTGTTACTTTCCGGATTTTTAACAATGGTTTTCCAATCTACTGGTATGGTGGCAAATTTCAACTCTTCTTTTAATTTTTTGGTAAGCTTATTTTGGATACTGTCTTTTTTACCCAAGTTCACATTTACATTTTCAACATCTTCAATTTGTTTGTCTTGAATAGGCCTCTTGATCTTAACTCCCTCTATATTGGCAACTGATGTCAAACCGCCTGCTCGTGCCACAATATCATAAACGCGATCTTTCTTGTTGGCTAAAACATATTTTCCAGCATAATGGATTGCTCCACTTATTGTGACCATTTCCGGTTTGTCATAAACCGCCATTTTGCGGATATTTATCACATCAAAAGGCTGCAAGGCAAAGTTTTTTAACTGCTCATTGTTAGTCGCAGTAATTTCAATATTAAACAGTTCCGCTTTACTGGGATTGGCATCATCAATTTCTTCTGACATAATCATTCTGGCTACTTCAACTCTTTTGGATGCGGAACCGGTTAAGCCACCTGCTTGTACCAATAAATCATTCAAAGTTAAATTCTCATAATAATCATAAATACCAGGTTTTTTGATCTCTCCGTCAATAGTTATTTTATATTCTTCTACAAAATCTAAAATAGAATAGACCGTTACGATGTCTTCTTTCTTTAACGGAACATCAGCTTCCAAATCTCCTGATAAGGCTTTACCCAAATCTACATTGACGATTTCCGTAGTTAAATCCGGTTGTAGTCGTATAATTCGTGCTCTATTACTATAAGCATCTTCTTTCAAGCCATCCGATTTTGCGATAAGATCTGAAATGCGCATGCCTTCATAGAAAGAATAGGTATCCGGTCTAAAAACGGCGCCATCTATTTTGATCCGGTTTTCAAATCGATTTAAAATTTTAGTCACTCGAAACACATCGCCAGAAAGCGGTTTATAACTACTAAATTCGGATGCAATAATGTCGATTACTTTAAATTCTTTATCCGTTTTTTGTAAAACATTTACCGAAGCAGTGTACGCAAATTCATTGAACCCTGAAGCAAAAGATAATAAGTCCGAAAATGTCTCGCCTGGCCTCATCTCAAAGATTCCAGGACGTTTTACCTGTCCTTCAACAGTAACGCGTTGATCGTATGCTGGAATTCTAATAACATCATTATCCTTTAAACCCACATTATCCGACTGGTTTCCATTCACAAGGAAACGATAAATATCAATATTCCTGTATACTTTATTATCTCTTAGCAATTCTATATTTCTATAACTCCCATTTTTACCCGGACCACCGCCCAAAAACAAAGCATTATAAACGGTTGCCAAAGAAGAAATCGAATAATTACCCGGTTGCTTACTGCCGATTATAGTCACTCTTATTGTTCTGATGCGACTCAAACTTACCCCAACTTGAGATTGTCCTGAAGCAACTGTACTATACACTTTAGCTATAGCACTTTTTATTTTCTGCGTAGCGGCTTCGATAGTCATACCAGAAACTGGGATTTGACCAACATATTGAATGTTCACTTTCCCTTCCATGGTGACAGGTATACTGGTATTAAATTCCTGTATGCCATATACACTTATCTGCAATTCATCTCCTGGTCCAAGCACATAATTTACCGGGGTTGCCAATTTTAAATTAGGCTCAAAATTTAAAGTGGGATTATCAAACAATTCTGAACCAAAAATTAACGCATTGATGGTGTCTTTTACTTTAATATTGACTATTTTTTCTTGTTTTCTGGTAAGTTCTTTTGTTTCAATTTCATCATTTAAATCTTCTTTTTCATCAAGATTTAACAATTCTGAATCCCCCTGTAAACGCAATTTCAATTTTGCAAATTCGCTAGCAGGCATGCCTTTAGCTAAGGCCATCGGTTCCGCTTGTTCAATGGTTACATTGTTAGTCAGCAGCTGCGTTTTAATTTTCGCAATATCACTATCTGATAAATAATCTACTTTTAATGTACTTAAATCAGTACTTTTCAACAAGTCCTGTGCAAATATATTGGAAGTCTGAAAAAGAGCAAACAACAAGATTAGAGTAACAATTATTTTTTTCATATTTAATCTAAAATTTAATTTTATCAAATTCACAAGCTGTTAACTGTCTCTGATTTAAAAAACACGCTATATGCAATCGGGTTAGTATTAAATACAATGTACAGCTTCGCAGAAGTAAGTCACATAACGGTCCTACTTTTTTAAAAAATTTCTACAAATCTATAATAAAATTATAGGAAAATCTATGGTTACAGTAGGAAATATAAATCAAAAAAGTCATGTGTTTGATTTATACGAAGGTACTAGACAATAAATTTTGCTGTTATTTTTTTGCGAAAGTAAGAACAATAGTTTCAGAATAACAAAAAAACCGTGAATTCCACAACGAATAGTAGCATTAAATAGAAAAAAGTTTACAAAATAAAAATACTTTATAAACTTTTTTCTATTTAAGTCAAAAACTGGCAGAACTATACCTTCAATAATTTTTTATACCAAGGCTCACTTTCTGCTTTGGAACCGTAACCATAGCCATAACCATAGCCTTTTGTTGAATCGGTATCATTAAGTAACAAACACATGTTTGGCAATTTCTGTTCTTTATGTAAAGTATTAGCAATATCCAGCATTCGTTTTTCTAAAAAATTAGCACGAGCTACGTAAATAAAACAATCGGCATGTTTAGCAATTAATAATGTATCAGTAACCAAACTGACCGGAGCGGTATCTACTATTATATAATCATATTGATTTTTTACGATTTCAAAAAGAGTGTCTACCTTCTTATTCATTAGTAACTCCGCAGGATTAGGTGGTATAATACCGGCAGGAAGAACATGAAAATCGTCAAATCCATCATATTTAACAATCAAATCATCCAAAACTAAATCTCTAGAGGACAAATAATTAGTCACACCACGATCGGGTAAAGTCAAATACTCATCCAATCTTGGATTCCTTATATCCATCCCAATCAACAATACCTTTTTCCCGGATAAGGCAAATGTAGCGGCAAGATTTGCGGAAACAAATGTTTTCCCCTCTTTAGGAAAAGTAGAGGTCAAAAATATAGTTTTGGCTTGGCCATGGGGCACCTTACTGATCATAAACTCCAAATTCGTCCGGATGATTCGCAACGCCTCTGCCGAACTACTGCGACTTTCTGATTTTATAATTTCCGTAGGAGTATCTGACGTAGGTACATCTCCAATGAATGGAATCGATGTTTTACCGTCCAAGTCTAATCGGCTTTTAATTTTAGTATCCAACAAATCATACGTGTATATAATTCCGAAAGGAACCAGCAATCCGAATAATAAACCGGCTAAATAAATAATATTTTTCTTTGGCGAAACTGGAATTTTATTTGCTCTGGCTACATCAATTACTCTGGCATTGGGTTCCGTAGCTGCTAGTGAAATGGCCGTTTCTTCTCTTTTTTGCAACAAATACAAATACAATTCTTCCTTCACTTTCTGCTGTCTGGCAATGACTCTAAACTGGCGTTCCTGAACGGGAATTTTCCCAATTTTAGCGTTCAAAATATCTTCATTACTACTTAAATCTCGTTTTTGAATATTTAAACTGGATTGCAAACGCAATAAACTGGTTGTAACAGTAGATTTCAAAGATGCAATTTGCTGATCCATTTTAACTACAGATGGATTTTCAACGGTGGCTGATTTCAAGATTCGGTTTCGGTCTAAAACTAATTGATTGTAAGAACTTATTAAACCCGACGCGTCGCCTTCACCTGCAATAATATTGCTGGGCAGTAAATCAGAAGTAGTGCTTTTCTTTATAAAGTTCAACATCGAGGAAACCACATTCAGCTGTATTTCTGTTTCTACCCCTTTTTTATCATATTCATTAGAACCCTCAATGAAAAGCTTGGCTTCTGATTCGATATCGGTTAGTTTGTTGGACTTTTTAAAACTCGCAACATCTTGCTCGACTCCATCTAACTCTTGGGTTATCAATGTTAATCGCTCGGCAATAAATTTCGAAGTGTTTTCGGAAATAAAATTCTTATCGGCAGCTGCATCTTCATTATAAATTTGAATTAAATTATCCAGAAAAGCCTCCGATTTTTCAACAACAGGATCAGTGATCGAAACAGCCACTACACTGCTTGTTTTACTGATAGGCTCTACTTTTAGTCGTCCCTGAAAACTCGCAACAACATTCTCCAGAGGATTTATGATAATATCAATTGATTTGTGATTGTCTTTTGCCTTATTATTATATAACTTAGATTTAGTAATAATCAAACGTCCGTGTTGAGTTGAAATTTCTTCCCCATATCGATAGGCTGTTTTATTACTTAGGAGTATCTTTGGAATATCATCTTTAGACTCGTTTTTAAGTTTAAAAGTAGTAGCTGTTACTTCGGTAAACTGTAAGTCAATTTTATTTTCATAAAATTCATTACTTTTATCTACAAAATACACTTCGATTGGAACGTTTTGATAAATTTCTTTATCCACTACGTTTCCTTCAATGCTTAAAGAAGTGTTCAGATTGAGTTTTTTCACAGTACTTCCCACTAATTTTCTGGACTTTAAAATTTCAATTTCATTGTCTAAATTACTTTTCATACCCCCTCCTATTCCCATATCGGCAAAAGCGGACAACTCAGAAAGCATACCTCCTTTTTGTTCGTCTTTTACTAATATCGTGGTGGAAGCTTGGTATTGCGGAATGGTATAGCGTAAATACAAGAAAGCAAAAAGCAAGCATAAACTGACGCTAAAAGCAAACCAGTGCCAATGTATGGAGTACTTATTTAAAATTTCTTTAAATTGAAAATCAGTATCGAAATCTTCATCAAAATTATTGTTTTCCATTCAATATTTATTTGGTAGTAGTAATTATTAAGGTAATCAAGGTAATCAATATGGAAGTGATCGAAATAATTACTCCGGTATTGGAACCAATTGCAGCTCCATTAATTTTAGTTTTATTAGGCTCTACATATATTACATCATTCTGTGCTAAATAATAAAAAGGAGAGTGGATAAACCCTGCTTTTGTAATATCCACCCTGTTATACGATTTCACACCATCTATTTCACGAATGATTAAAATGTTGTCTCTCTTACCATAAATGGTCAAATCCTTGGCCATAGTTAAAGCTTCAATTAAAGTGACCCTATCGGAAGATACCGGGAAGGTGCCAGGCACATTCACCTCTCCTTGTACCGAAATTTTAAAGTTCATGACACGAAGATTAATAATAGGTTTTTTAATGTACGTTGCAATTTTATCCTGTAGCAACTGAAGCACTTGCGTTCGGGTTAAACCGCTCACTTTCAATTCACCTAAAATTGGAAACTCAATAGTACCAGCGGCATTCACTAAATACAATTGCATACTCTGCTGACCGGAAGTAGATTCTGGTGCACTGGCACTGGGAATTGAAATTGATGCTAAATTAAAAGGCATGGCAATTTCTGGATCTTCGGCAGAAACAATAATCATCAGCAAATCATCCGGTTGAATTTTGATTTCGTACGAAGGTGAGTTTTGTGATGAATTTACTCCATCAATATCTTGATAGTACACCAAATCCTTTCGGGCAGCACATGAAAAAAGAAGCAGTGTTAAAAACAGTGGTATTGTTTTATGTAGTAAAAAAAAATATTTCATATGTTTATAATTATTATTCTTTTGCGATTAGACATCAGTAGCATCATTTAACTAAATAACGCTTTGCTTTGTAAACTTATTTTAAATTATTTTAAATTGCAAAAATTGCAAATATAGGTATTAAAAATTGCATCAATTTTAGAAAACAAAAAAATCAATACACTAAATTTTATATAATTTACAGATTGGGTGTAATTAAGATCGTTCCATATTTCATAATTAAATAAAGAAAATCCCAGGCAAGTTTATCATTTGACAGCATATTCACTAAAAACTGATCAATTAACACTGAACACTAAAACTAATAAGCCTTCTCCTCTCCCTTAAATACATTAAGAACTGTTTTATAAATAATTTTGAAATCCAACAATAAACTCCAGTTTTCAATATACCAAATATCATAATCAACACGGTCTTTCATATCTATCAGTTCTTTAGTTTCACCTCGAAAGCCATTCACTTGGGCCCAACCTGTAATTCCAGGCTTGGCATAATGGCGTACTAGATAGTTGTTAATCAATTCCGAATATTGCTCGGTATGCATTAGCATGTGGGGACGCGGACCTACAACCGACATATTACCCCAAAATACATTTAAAAACTGTGGCAATTCGTCCATATTGGTTCGACGCATGACAGCACCTAATTTAGTAATTCGCTTATCCCCTAATGTGGCCTGCTTTTTATCAGCAGAAGCATTCACACGCATCGTTCTGAATTTTAAACAGCCAAATGCACGATTGTCTCTTCCGGAACGTTCTTGTTTAAAAAAAACAGGACCGGGAGAATCCAGCTTAATTAATATCATTAAAACAGGAAAAAGCCAAGGAAAAATCAATACTATTACGAGAAAGGAAAAACCAAGATCAAATGCCTTTTTAAAAAGAAGATTAGAAGTAATTTCTAAGGGTTCTTTCCTGAGCATCAATACAGGAGTATTTTCGTAAAAACTAATTTCAACCTTACGCGACTTAGTGTACAACTGAAAATCTGGAATAAATTTAATCCGCACCATATAACGTTCACAAAGCTCGGTCAACTGATTGATTATTTTTATATTATCAATATGCAAGGCAATATACATTTCATCTACATTTTCAGCGCTGATATAGTCATGAATAGCATTGAATCCGCCTAATAATGGGGCGGATATAAAGGCAAATGGATCTACTTTATCATCAAAAAACCCTAACACACGATAGCCATAAGTAAGATCTTTCGATAAAATCTTACGCATACCCTCACCAGTATCATTTGCACCTACAATAATTACATTCTTAAAATTGTATCCATGAAGCCGAATAAACTTCAACACTTTCATAAAAAGCACCCGTGAAACAAAAAGAAATGCAAAAAATAACAAATAAAAATACAGCAAACGCAAACGGGAAATTTCAGAATATTTTAAAAGAACTATAAACCCAACAATCAGAGCACCATGAATCACTATCAGGCGAATGGTCCGCATCAGTATAGTCTCAATACGCTCAATCCGTATAATCCGGAAGGAATCCTTATACAGCAACAAAACAACCCAAAAAAGATTGGATAATAAGGAAATCGTACGTACTTCCTTTAAATCCAACCGATCCAAATTATCATATCGGCTTAGAAAAGACAGAATAATAGCTGCATTCAATAAAACGATGTCCCACATAAGAAAACAAAGTTTAAAATAACGCGAAAAACGGTAAGCGGCAAGTTCTTTTAAAAGTGACATATAATAATTAACGTATTTATTCCAATACTAATTTAAAATTTAATTGAAAACATAATTTATATAAGAAAATTACTTATATTTTTATAATAATAATAATAATAATAATAGGTAATAGACTGTTCAGTAGCTTTTAACTATTTATTAAAATATTGAACCATTGCTTGTAATTTTTTAAGAAAAACAGTGCGTACAGCTGAAAGATGATGGTATTTATAAATGTTGTAATCCTCAGACAACACTTCAAAAGCTCTTTTATAACTGGTACTTAATCCTCCCATCCTCATTTTTACGACAAATTCATTGAGGTAGGTCATGTTAATTTTATGTTTAAATAAATACCGCAATAAAAACTCGGTATCTGAAGCTATCTTGAATGATAAATCATAACAGCCTAATTTATCCATTACTGATTTCTTTATATAAACAGTTGGATGCAATGGCAACCATCCTGATTTTAATTTTTCGAAATCATATACCCCTCCTATTCGGTTTCGAACGATTCTTTCTTCTGCATCATTGGACACATAAATCCCATCTCCATAAACACCATCTGTATTAGGAGAATTTTGGAAAGTAGCGACGATTTTGGAAACAACAGTAGGATCATAAAACTCATCATCGGAGTGCATAAGTCCTACAATATCCCCAGTAGCCATAGACAAACCTTTATTGATAGCATCATACATGCCGCTGTCAGGCTCAGATATATAAATTGCAATTTTATCCGAATAGGATTGAATAATCTCCCTCGTCCCATCAGTAGAATTACCGTCAATAACAATATATTCAATGTTAGGATAATCCTGATTCAAAACACTTTCCATGGCTTTTGCAATAGTGTCTTTTCGGTTGTAACAAACGGTAATTATGGAAACGCGCATTATTTTATAAATTTTACCAACGATTTTTTATTAACTGAGCGGGATTCCCGCGATAAATTCCATTTCCTTCTAATGACTGGCTTATTACAGAACCGGCTGACACAACTGTATCTGTTCCAATTATCACATTAGGTCCTATAAATGTATTGGCTCCTACCCAACTTCCATCATTAAGAGTTATTGGGCCGTTGCGGTATGGCATAGAAGAAATTTTATAATCATGATTACCTCCGCAAAGAAAAGCTCGCTGACTAATACACACATTATTACCAATAGACAGTAACTCAAAATTCAACAGAAATGCTTCCTCACCGATCCATACATCATCCCCTATCATTAATTTCCAAGGAAAGTGAATATTTACTCGTGGTTTTATAACTAAACCCGCACCTATTTTAGCACCAAAAAGACGTAATAACATCACTTTAAAACTGGAAGGATAGGGAATTGAAGAAAGAAAGAAAATTATTTTGACGAGATACCATATTATTTCAGTTGATTTTTGAACTTCTCTATTTAAACCAATATTGGCATCAAACTTTGATAAATTTACTTTTGATTTCATTTTTAGAATTATTAAACTTTATTAACAAATATCTTAATGAAAAAACGTTAAAATTTTATCTGTAAATATTTTCTCTGTAAAACATTTTTTTGCATAAGCCATATTGGTTGTCGAAAACTCTTCTACATTCACAGCTAGATCTTTTGCTATTTTTTCAACGCAATCTGCAATTGAAAGTGCCGATTTTGGAACCACAAAGAATCCATTTTTAATGGAAATAACATCTGGAATACCACCGTGAGCAGTCGTAACAACAATATTACCCGTTGCCAATGCCTCCAAAATTGAAATTGGCTGTCCTTCCATTTTATAATAAGTCGGAAGTATAAATATGTTACTTTGTTTTAAAATTTTATACTTGTTACTTCCACTAACGGATCCTAAATATTTAACATTATTGTTAAGTACAAGTAGTTTCTCGTGTACTTCCTTCTCAATATCTAATTCGATAGCACCAGCTATAAAAGCTTCAAAATCAATGTTTTTGTTTTTTAAAATTATTAACGCATCCAACAACTCGAGGATCCCTTTTTCTTTCATTAGATTACTTAAATAAACGATACGAGGCTTATCGTTGAGCTTTACAACGTTATCCATAGAGCTGTAAATTCCATTCTCTACAAAGTTTTCTACAACAAATACTTTGGAAGATATAAGTAATCCATCAAAATTCGATCTTAATGATTCTGACAAAACAATCCCTATTGAAGCATTAGAAATTAAATATTTAAAAATATTTCTTTTAATCCCTCTCAATTCCTTAAACTCCGTTCCTAGGTGATTCCCATGCACATGAATAACATATGGTTTCCCTAAAAGGATACAAATTAAAAAAAAAGGAGAGTACTTGACAATACCATAAAACGTTTGCCCCGGCGTGAAATAAATGTGTGTAGCTGAAAAAATTTTGTGAATAAAACCATATAGAGCTAGAAAAGAAAAGCCTTTTTTTAGAGAAAAAGAACTTCCTTGTTTTGACGAAATAGATTTTGTACTCGTGTTCATAACATCATAATCATATCCCCGCAAATTAAGGTTTCTGCACAAAATAAAATTAGCATAAGAACAACCATTAATAGGATTTGGCATCGGACCAATTACTAAAATTTTCATGTTTAATTATTTATAAAGATAAACTACCGTTTCAAAAAAGTATAAAATATTTATTTTCTAACCGCTTTTATTAAATCTACAGCTGATTTAATCATATTGTCCATATTGAGCACTTCGTGTGCATAATTTTTACCATTAGTACCTAGAGTGTTTAGCTCCTCATCAGAAATCGTATTGACAGTCTCTAAAAATGAATTAAAAGAATCGAATATACAACCATTTACATTTTGTTGAATATAATGATATTCTACACATTGTAATATGTCTTGACTCCTTTTAAATGTAAAAGTGGGTTTGCCATAAGCCATTGCCTCAACTACAGAAAGGCCCACCCAACCCGGTTGGAAATAGATATCTGCAATACCAAAAAGTTTATTTTTAAGTTCTCTATCATAAACAGCTCCAAAATCATAGACGTTTCTATACTTACTGAAATCAGGTTTTAGATTTCCCTGCCCTATTATTATAAATCCGAATTTAGAAGAATCTAACTTTTTTATTGTTTCTAGCAGAACATCTATTCTGCGATGTGTCGAATTAAAACGGGCACAAAATATCAATATAGTGCTTTGTTCGATATTGTATTTGTTTTTAATTTGGCTTTTTTCCGATGATTTAGTTTCTACAATATGTTCTATCCCTGAAATAGTGTTGTTGATAGCAATAATTTTTTTAGTTGGAAAAATAGTTTTCCATATTTCAACCTCTTTTTCAGTATACAACCAAATCCCATCGGAGCGTCCAATCATCCATTTTAAAAATATACTGGGATTTCTTTCTTCTTTTTCATATCTTTTTATTGATATTCCATGTCCCCAAAGAATTATTTTTTTTTTATGAATAAATTTAGTGAGTAATAATAGCCATGTCGTCAAATGACCAATATGAAGCATTAAGACAAGTACCTCATATTTATTTTTTAGAAAAGCAAAAGGATTGTAAACCAAAAAACCTCTGTTTTCTATAGCTAGTATTGACCGATTGGGGATATTGGAATTTACAAATTCACTATTTTTTACTTTTTCTCGGTTTTGGTAACAATAAATATCCGTATCCATTTTATTTCTAATCCCCTCAAAAAAGGCTTGTCTGTAATTAGGAATATGGGGCTGCAAAAAAGCGATCATTTTATTTCGTGGTATGTTATTAAAATACTGATTATTTAAAAAAAATAATTTTGTGTTACGAAAGGCGGTCATAAATTCAAAGAATTTATATTATTTAAAAATACAATTTTATGAATTCTTTTTCCAGGGTGGCATAACTAAAGTATTGTTGTGCAAACAATCTATCATATATTTCGAAATTGCTTCTCCATTAATCTTTTTCGACCATTCAAGTCTTGCATTTCTCCCACTTTTAATCTCTTTACTATTTTTAATATAGTAATTTAAAGCTTCTAGGAGTGAGTTTAAGTCTTTATTTTTAAAAACTACACCTCTATCTGAGTTTTCAATCAATGTAATTGCCCCACATGCATCACTTGAAATAATATATAATCCATTTTGCAAGCCTTCATTAATAACTGCGCCCCATCCATCATGAATTGAGGGCAATATCAGAACATCATAGTTAATTAATTTTGCATGTATATCACTCATTGAAAAAGTACCGTGAAAAGTGACATGCTCAGTAAGATTATTTTTAGTAACGAAATCTAATAAATTGCAATGTTCTTCACCATTCCCAATAATATCTAAGTGATAATCGCATTTAGAACTAAGATGGGCAATAGAGCTTAATAATAACGAAACATTTTTCCGTTTAGTTAAACTACCCACATACACGAAACGCATTTTATTACTTTGTAAAGCTGGTAAATCATTGGGAATAACATCTACGCAATATCCAAACAAAAAAACCCTCCATTTTTTAGACCAAAAATTATAATAATCTTCAGCCGTATTTCCCATTGCAAAGACGTAATCAATCTTTGAAACATACTTATAATCGTAAAGTAAAAATCTAATTTTATGAAGTAACATTCGTGCTTTAAACACGAATGGCGACTCTGTAATTAACCCGCGCTTAACATCGTATTTCAAACTAATTTTAAAATACTCATAGACCAACCTATCTGCGCGAATCCCCGAGAATAAATGAATCGAACTATCCTGATTCTCAAAAAAAATACGTTTAATTTCGCTTACTGTTGGTGCAATGATAATTTCTATTCCATCTAGGGTAGAATAATTATGCCAGCCCATCTTTTCTCTTTCTGACAATACTCGAACAGGTGCAATAAGTATAATCCGATTAATTCTTTGATCCCTTACAAGTTCTTTTATATAAGGTATTTGATGCGGACTTAAACAATTTTGCCAAAAAATAATATTCATTGTAATTTCTTCTCTTTTTAAATATATTCACTGTAATTATTAGCCAATTAAATAAGCGCAAAAAAGCCTCTGGTTCTTGAAATAACTCTGCTATTTTAAATTATTTATTATTGCCTTAAATTAGTTGATTTTTTCTAATTTTCGAGAGAGCTATATTTTCGTTGAAAAATAGAGAATAGATAAGGATTATATACAAAGGAGCTATATAAGAAGGTCTTTGCAATAAATTAATAAAAACTATTAATAACATAAAAATAGTGAACTTATCTTTCTTCCTAATTGCAGTAAGTCCAATATATAAAAAAGGCAAAAGATAGAATCCTATACCGAAAATTCCAAAATATATAATTGGACCCCAAAAAGTTTCATGCACAAATTCGGGATAATCTCTACTCACATCCTCTTTGGAAACACCAAAGGAATTTTTATTAAATATTTTCAGACCCAAATCCAACCCACCTTGTCTTCCAGCATCCTCTCCTCCAGAAATAAAATCTGTGAAGCGGCCAATTGTTTTTTCTTTTAAAATTTCACTCTTTTCTGCTGAAAAAGTATTAGCAAAAAACAAAATCATTACCCCAAAAATTCCGACGAAAATCATCATTTTTATGATATTATTTTTATTTAAATGAAAGAGGGCACCAAAAATGAATATTGTAAAAATATGTGCCATCGATGTTGTAAATAATGGTAAGAATATTAATGCGTATTCCCACTTCATATTTTGAAAGTACTTTCTATTTAAAAGTAGTAAAAACATCACTACATAAGCAAATGTACCAGCTTCATCATAATACCCTGCTGGTCTGAATTGATTGTCGATTTCTGATGCTTTTTTAACAAAAAAGTAGCCAAAATTAATAATTGTAGTATTTTGATATTTAAACTCACTAACAATGTTTAATTTTCCAATAGCAAAAGCGATTGTACCAATCAAAATTAGAACTGCTGATAAAATATTAGCTAAAATAAAGTTTTTGATAAAAAACTTAATAGTAATCGTATTCAATAATACCCATAAAAACACCCATGATAATCCCAAATTAAGCATTTGAATAAATATGGATTCAGAGTCATAAATTATTCCGGCGAAAAAGAGGAATATAACTTGAATAAACACTATTTTATTAAAAACACTTGCTGGTAGTATTATTTGTTTGTTAAAAATAAGCATTAAGGCTATCCATATTACAAGAAAAAAAAGTGAAATATACACTTTCAAATCTCCAAAAAAAAGATAGTTATGTACAAAAGGATAAAATGCCCCTAAAGCAAAAAATGCTAAAAGAAGAAATAACCAATTTTTTTTATTTTTATTTCTAATACTATTCAACTATAAAAATATTTTCATTATTATTTGTTCTGCAAACTCATTGGTGTTATGTTTTTCTTTAAAAGACTGGAATCTTGTCTGATCTATAGAATAATCTTTGAGATTAATAATTGCCTTTGCAATATCTTTTGGGTTAACTTCTAAAATCGTAATTCCAAGGTTATTATTTTCTACCAATTCTTTCAAAAGACCTTTTCTTGTAGCAATAACCAATTTGTTGGCTGCAACTGCATGTCCAAGAATCCCGCTTGAAGCCTCGGCATTTTTGTACGGTATCAGTACCGCTGTGCATTGGTCAAAAAGGCTCTTCATCATTTTACTAGAAACAAATTGATTATCCCATAACACAGTAACTTGTGATTCTTCCGCAGCTTTTTCAACGTTTTGGGATATACACTCTGATTCTCGGTCGCTCGCTTTTCCAACTAATAAAATTGCAATTTCACTTTGTTTATCATTCGAAATATATTTTGCTGCTTCTATTATTTCAAAAGTACCTTTCCTATCACCTAATGAACCAATATGCAAAAAAATTTCACGGGTTCTTTCAATATTATAATATTCATATATATCAAAATGTTCTAAAGGGGTTAAAACTGGTATGGGATCTGGTAACATAGTAAAAATAGTAGTATTGAACTCTCTATTTAAATATTCTGCCGTTTTTACATCATTCAGTAGCGAAACACTCTTAAGTTGAGTATTTAAGGCATATAATTTTGTTATATAATATTTACGATAATATTTTAATTTATCTTTAAGACTACTCCTAGACATTCTGTAAAATTGCAAGAACAAAATTCCGCTCATGGAATAATTCGGGCGATAAAAGATACACGGGAGTTGAAAGCTGTTAAAATACAATAGAAAAACATGGTTGACCTTGTATTTGTTCGCATAAGAATCCATTAATCTATGTAAACTAAAAGAACTTCTAATAAGTCCTCCACGCTGGCTTTTATCAAATTCTTCGAAAGTTATTTCGATCCAAGTTACATTTGATAACTGTTGCGCTTTAAAAACTATTTCCGGAAATTCTTTTGAAAAATCAGGATGAACAACAAAAAAATATTCGTCAGTTAAATCATCATTTGCAAATAAATAATCTACTAAATGATTTATATATTCCGAATGGTGTCCGGTGATCTGAATATCAAAAAAAAGTTTTTTCATTAAAAAGAAGTTTTATTTAATCCCAATACTTTTAATATACTTTTAATAAAGAAATTGATCAGATATAAAAAAAAATTTACTTTTCTAGCTAATAAGAAAATTGGCTTATCTATAACTAAATCAGATTCTTTCGTATTTAAATTAAACAACCGGTCTTGTACTAAATATTGATTTGGAAATCTTCCATAATCTGTTGGGTCGGAAAATGGTTTTATTCCCTCGGTTTTAGCTAAGACACTAAGAATTGATTGATCTTCTCGATGTGCTTTAAAAAAAGCGGTCTCCTCATTTTTTTGGATAATTAATAATTTCTCGTCACAACATAAAGACAACCATTTCTCAATAAATGCAACACTAACTTTGTTTTTTTTTAAAACAACAAAACCTCCCATAATCTGATTGGAGAAAACTAACTCGTTTGTAAAATTATCAAAATGTTCAAAAACAGTTTTTTGTGTCCATTGACATTCTAAAAGAGGTAGTTCAAACAACATAATAGATTGATTACTTTGTTCTAAAGCCTTTGTAAGTATCTTCAAATCTCTTAATATAATGGCACCCGAATCGCAATAAATTAAATATTCATTTTCTTTTATATCTTTTAACGCTTTTAAAATAAAATAAGGTTTCCAAAGCCAATGTCCCCCTCCACGCTTCGTGTCTAATATTTTTTTATTTTGATTATAAAAATCGGAATCAATATCTTTAGGAGAAAACTCAATAATTTTGTGTACTTTACCCAGCCATTTTGCAGAAAAACAATTCCATTTTTGTTTTTTTTTAAAATTTAAGTCAGCGAAGTTTATTAATGTAATCATAAATTATTTATACGTTTATTAAGTTCTTATTCATTAAAAGCTCATGTTTATTTGAAGCTATATTTTTTCATAGTAATCATAATACTTATTAATGAATAGTAATCCTTAAAAGGATATTTCTACTTAAAGTTGCTACTTATTCCAAATACCTACAGCTTTTTTATTAATAATTTTATGTACTTGGATTGGAGCAGTAATTGCAAAAGGAATTAAACAAATTGTTGTTGCAATGATAACTCCAGAAACTCCAAAATTCATGTTTTTTGCTAAAAATATCGATAATGGAATATTAAGTATTCCTGCAGCTAAAAAACAGTATAGTTGTAGCTTAATTTTTGCTGTTCCATTTAACACTACATTAAATGGATTACAAAATATATTAATAGCAAAATATAAAGATGTATAGAAGGAAAGAAAAAAAGGTATACTTACTTTATCTCCAATCCAGATTTTATAAATCCAAGGGGATAGTACTAACATAACGACCAATAATAACATAGATAACATAGCTATTTTAATCAATGATTTTACAGATTTTCTTAACCAAACAAGATCTTCTTTTACATAAGCCTCTGTTATCGAGGACCAATATGGAACTATTATCATTGTCAATATCATATTAGAAGCAGAAAAATATTTATAAACTATGTTATAAGGTACTACGGCTTCTGTCCCGTATAATTGTGCTATGATAAAATTATCTGTTGAATACAAAACCATCATTGCCATTTGAATAATGAAAAACTTAAATCCCAATCCAAAAATATCTTTCAAATATTCTTTTTTCCATAATAAAACACTAGGTAAAAACTGCTTATAAGTGCTCCCGAAAGCAAAAAAATTCATTCCCAATAATATCAATACCGGTAATATTGAAAAAACAACACCAAAAACCAACAAAGAATTTTTCTCTGTAAATGTCAATAACCATATCACTAACAATGAGATTGCTTGGGTATAGAAATTAATTTTTCCCTGCATAGAATGGTTTTGGTCTGCTGTATAAATCGTTGTTATTAGTTTTACCACCATCTGTACGCAAAACAAACCGAATACTATCGGCATTAAATAGTTCAAATCAGATGCTAATTTAGCACTAGAATTAAATACTTTAGACCAATCAATAAAAAAGTTAGCTCCTAAAAAAACAATTAGTAAAGCAGTACTTACCGCAGCAATAGTGAAATACGCAGTACTAACATAACCTTTAGCAAGAGTCATATCATCTTTAGCTTTGGCTTCAGCAAACTTATTTCGTAAACCATTACCTAAACCAATATCAAAAAAATAAAACCAAGATACAAAAGAACTTAAAATAAGCCACAGTCCATAACTTTGTGTGTCTAAATAATTCATGGTTATAGGAACTAAAAGAAATGAAGCCAAAATACTTCCTCCTTTATAGATAAAAGAAACTAACACATGTTTAGTGATGTTTTTCGTACGATCACTTTTAACACCCATTTTATCGTACAACTTATGTAACATATTTTTTAATTTACTTTTTTAAAAATTGCAAGAATTATCAGCATTCTACTCAAAATAAATTTAAAGTTGCTGATCCACTGTCTTTGAAATACGGTTCTTAAACTAATACAATTTCAAATCACTCGCCACCATCTCTTTCACCAATGCAGCCAAATCATATTGTGGTTTCCAACCCAATTGTGTTTTAGATTTGGTTGGGTCTCCAATTAACAAATCTACTTCTGTTGGACGGTAATATTCCGGATCTACACGTACCACCACGGTACCTATTTCCAACTGATACAAAGGATTGTTACAAGCGACTACTTTAGCGATTTCACTTTCATTTTCACCTTCAAATCCTAGTTCCACACCAACCTCAGCAAAGGCCATACGAACAAAATCTCTGATATAAGTTGTAACACCCGTTGCGATGACATAGTCTTCAGCTACATCCTGCTGTAAAATACGCCACATCGCTTCTACGTAATCTTTAGCATGTCCCCAATCTCTTTGCGAATTTAAGTTCCCTAGAAAAAGACACTCTTGCTTTCCTTTTGCAATAGCAGCAGTTGCCATTGTAATTTTACGCGTTACAAAAGTCTCACCACGTCTTGGAGATTCATGATTAAAAAGAATTCCGTTACAAGCAAACATATCATAAGCCTCACGGTAGTTTTTAGTAATCCAAAAAGCATAAATCTTAGCCGCCCCATACGGAGAACGCGGATAAAAAGGAGAATTTTCGTCATAAAAACCTTTTACGTTTTTATTCTCTGCTAATCCTCCATACAATTCAGAAGTGGAAGCTTGATACACTCTGGTTTTTTTACATAAACCTAATATTCTCACTGCCTCAAGGATTCTTAATGTTCCTATTCCGTCCACGTTAGCCACATATTCTGGTGAATCAAAAGAAACCTTTACATGTGACATCGCTCCTAAATTATAGATTTCATCCGGCTGTACTTCCTGAATGATTCGTATAATGTTAGTGGAGTCAGTCAAATCGCCATAATGCAATTTAAAATTAACATGTACTTCATGCTGGTCTTGATAGATATGATCGATACGTTGCGTATTAAAAGAAGAAGCGCGGCGTTTCACACCATGAACCATATATCCTTTTTCTAATAATAATTCTGCCAGATAAGATCCGTCTTGACCTGTAATTCCTGTTACTAAGGCTGTTTTTTGTGAAGTGCTGTCCATATTTTTGTCTTGATCGTCCGCTAGAAAAACACACCCCTACCCCTCTCAAGAGGGGGAATAGCTGCATTCATGTATCTGAAACTATTTGTTAATTAGTGTTATTTTTTTTACGTTTTGTATATTGTTCACAAACCAGTCATAGGTTTTTTGTATTCCTTCTTCTAATTGCACCTGATGTTTCCATCCTAAAGCGTGCATTTTAGATATATCCATTAATTTTCGTGGAGTTCCATCTGGCTTGCTACTATCCCATACAATTTCACCCTGATGTCCCGTGATCTTCTGGATGGTTTCCGCCAATTCCTTGATGGTTAAATCCTCTCCGGTTCCCACATTGTATAAATAGTCTGGTAACTTATTTTCTAAAGCAAAAACAACCGCCTGAGCCATATCATCCACAAATAGGAATTCACGCATCGGTATTCCGCTTCCCCACAGAGTTACTGGAGCATGGTTATCCTCCTTCGCCTCATGAAATTTTCGCATCATCGCCGGTAAAACGTGCGAAGAAGTTAAATCAAAATTATCACGCGTACCGTATAAATTCGTCGGCATCAGACTCACGTAATCCTTCCCAAATTGTTTTCTGATAGCTTCACAGGCTTTCACCCCGGTGATTTTTGCAATAGCGTACCATTCATTAGTGGGTTCCAAAGGCCCCGTAAGCAGATATTCTTCTTTTAACGGTTGGGGTGCCAGTTTTGGATAAATGCAGGAACTCCCCAGAAAAATAAACTTCTCCACACCGGACTGTAATGCGGTATTGATTAGATTATTCTGAATTTGCATGTTTTCCATCAAGAACTGGTACGGAAAATTATTGTTGGCCAATATCCCGCCCACTTTTGCGGCAGCATCAATAATCACATCCGGTTTTTCAGTAGCAAAAAAATCCTTTACTGCTTGCTGATTCCTCAGATCCAATTCCTTGCTGGAAGCTCCTATCAGATTCGTATAGCCTTTAGCAGTCAGTGTACGCCAGATAGCACTACCCACCATACCGTTATGCCCTGCTATATATATTTTAGTGTTTTTATTCATATCCTTTTCTAATTCAACAAATCTGGATTTTCTCTTTCCAGCTGATTGTATATATTCTTAACATCTTGAGAACTATCTTTATGCAAAATTAAATTAGCTGTTTCCGTATAGACAAAAATTGTGTTTTTCAATCCCACAAAAGCCGTATAATTACCCGTCCCAATGACCATATTTCCATTTTTATCAACAGAATGACCAGTAGAAACCAGATAGTCATAAACGGACTCAAAAGAACCCAAATCAGACCAAATGAATGTCGAGGATACTACTTTTATTTTTTTACTTCTTTCCATAACTGCATAATCAATGCTAATAGAAGGAATGTCGAGAGACAATTGTAAATCTAAACTACCATTGTTGTTACTCTCCCAGGCCATTTTAGATTTTTCATATACTTCCGGTTGGAATAATTGTAATTCTTCCAAAAACACACTCGCTTTAAAACAAAACATCCCACTGTTCCATAAAAAATTTCCTTTGGCTATGAAATCCTTTGCAGTTACTTGGTTTGGCTTTTCTCGAAAAGAAATCACGTCATCTCCTTTGCGTTCAATATAACCATACCCTATTTCCGGCTTGGTTGGTGTAATTCCAAAAGTGACAATATATCCTTTTGAGGCTTTGGCAACAGCCTCATTGATAGCTGCCTCATAATTTTCCATTGCATCAATAATATGATCGGATGGGGTAACAATTAAAATATCATCCGGATGCGAAGCAAATGCGGCAAAAGCTATTGCGGCAGCCGTATTTCTTGGAGTGGATTCAATGATGTCTATATAAGGAGTATTGGATTTTTCCATCACTTTTCTGCTCAGGTGACAATTATCAATATTACCCACAACCATAATTTGATTGGCAACATTACGATTGCGCTCTACAGTCATTTCAAACAATGATTTACCATCAAATAATTCTAAATATTGCTTAGGTTGACTTTTACGAGATAAAGGCCATAATCTACTGCCAACTCCACCAGTAAGAATGACATGTGTAATTGAAGGCTTATTTTCCATACTTTTTTTTGTAATTAGTACTTTGCAGTGATTTGTTAGGGCTATTTATAATTTACGAAACAGCACTTTGGAGTATTTAAATGATATTTTTATTAAAGCAGAAATCAAATTAAATCCTAATTTTTTTATTTTATTTTTTCTACAACACTTTAAAAGCAGATTATAATTATTGTCAAACTTCTAAAACCATGAACCAAAAGTCTACTTCGCCTTCAGCAATTCTTTTTCCGTAACTTCCTTTCGCAGGCTACTACTTGAAAAGCGATGGTCGCGAATATTGAAAAAAAGTGCGATTCCTTTTTCCTCACAATAGCTTCGTCCGGTAAAATTCTTATCTTTATATTCATCTCCTACGATGCGCACATCAATTTTAAACGAACGTAAAATGTCCTCCAAATCTTGTTCTGTCGCATAAGGAATTATTTCATCAACATACTTACAGCCTTTAAGTTGAATATAACGTTCTACTACAGATTGGGTAGGCCTGTTTTTTTCAGGGCGATCAATAGTAGGATCCGTTTGTAGTCCCACAATTAAATAGTCACATTGTCCTTTTGCCTCTTCTAACATTTTGATATGTCCTGCATGTAACAAATCAAAAGCACTAAATGTTATTCCTATTTTCATGTTTTCCACTATTATAGTTTGAATCTGTAAGTTATTATTCTATAATCTTCCATCAGCTGCATCACCCAAAACCCCTTTTACATCATACAGTAAACTGTTAGCATTTTGCAGCACAGCTAAGTCTAAATCCAAAAATTGATGGTGGGCAACCCCTAAAATCACGGCATCAAATTTCTGCTTTGGTATTAAATTTGTCGTAATTAAGTTATACTCATTTTTTACTTCTAATGGATTAGCAATAGGGTCGTAGGTTGTTACCGTAATTCCGTAATCCGTTAAAGCAGCAATAACATCCACAATTTTTGTATTCCGAACATCTGGACAGTTTTCTTTAAACGTGATCCCTAGCATTAAAACGGTAGCGCCATTAACCGATATTCCTTTTTTTATCATCAGCTTTACCACCTGAGAAGCAACATATTCGCCCATACTGTCATTTAATCGTCTTCCTGCCAAAATAATTTCAGGATGATAACCAAACTCTTGGGCGCGCTGAGCTAAATAATAAGGGTCTACGCCAATACAATGTCCTCCTACTAATCCCGGTTTAAAAGGCAGGAAATTCCATTTGGTACTTGCGGCTTCCAAAACAGCTTGCGTGTCAATATTCATTAAATTAAATATTTTGGCTAATTCATTTACAAACGCAATATTGATATCGCGCTGTGAGTTTTCAATTACTTTGGCCGCTTCCGCTACTTTTATCGAAGGAGCCAGATGCGTTCCTGCGGTAATGACGGATTGATACAGTTCATTTACTTTAATTCCTATCGCTGGTGTGGAACCCGAAGTTACTTTCAAAATTTTTTCTACGGTATGTTCTTTATCTCCGGGGTTAATCCGTTCTGGAGAATAGCCCGCAAAAAAATCAACGTTAAATTTCAATCCGGAGACGCGTTCTAAAACAGGAACACATTCTTCCTCAGTTACCCCAGGATATACCGTAGATTCATAAATAACGATATCCCCTTTTTTTAAAGCCGCGCCCACTATTTCACTCGATTTGTATAATGGCGTTAAATCGGGGCGATTGTTTTTATCTACCGGAGTAGGGACTGTTACAATATAATAATTACAATCCGCAATAGCTGCAACATCAGTGGTGCAGTATAAACCAATAGCATTACTTGGTCGATTTAACAGCACTTTTTGTAAAGTAACATCATCTACTTCAAAAGTGGTATCGATTCCTGATTGTAAGGAGCTAACCCTGGATTGATTAATATCAAATCCTACAACAGCATGTTTGGTTGCAAACAATCTTGCCAATGGCAATCCTACATAACCCAAACCAATTACTGCTATTTTTGTACTAGAATTCATTTTTTTGAACAATTATAATTAGCTATCATTAACATTATGGTACTGCTTCGCACTTCATACTCACAGAAATAAACTGAAAATAGAATAATTGACGAGGGCAAATATAGCTACATTATGCCGGTTTTTTAAGTATTACTTAGCCCTCGAAATCATACATTACTTTTAAAGAAACCAAACAGAAACATAAATAACTGAGAGCCAATAAGAACTGCTTATGAAAATGGTTTAATACCAAATAAAAAATCACCTAAATTAGTGATACAAAAAAAGACTTAAAAGTAGTCTTCTAAAGCCTAAAATCTTAATGAATTATGCGACTGAAAGTTTATAAGTGATTTTGATACAAAATATATTGATTTAATCGTCAGATAGAGAATATGGTTATTAAGCAAATAATCACCTTTAGTTAAATATCCGAAACAAATAAAAACTAAGCGCATTTAATTTAAGTAGAAACCACAAATAACTTAAAATACTGTCAGAAATTCAGTAAATTCCGCGATCTCATACCTCGTCTATTTTATGAACTGAGACAGCCTAACTTAAGTGAGTTAGGCTGTTTAAAATAATCCAAATTTAAAGGCTACTGAGTACTGTATCGCACATACAATTCACAAAAATGGTATAATGGTTCTTATTTAATTTTTATCTTCAACACACAACCCAATGATTCCAAAACCAATACATAATGGGTATTAGTCACCTCTTGGACAGTTGCTTTTTGAGTTGAAAATGGTCCGGAATCCAATTGTACCGCATCACCGACTTTATATGAAAGTACTGAAACTTCATTTCCTGCAGACGGATCCATCCATTTTTTTATAATATTGATCTCTTCATCGCGAACTACAGCCGGTTTTCCCAACCAAAATAAATAACGTACTACTCCTACTGACTGGAATACTGCATTCCTTTCATTATCTGGCAATTGGACAAAAACATAGGAATTAAAAAGTGGCACCTCCACTTTTTTCTTCCTGTCAGACCATTGTCGTACTTGTGTAATCAAAGGACAATAGCACTCAATTCCGCTGTTTCTTAATTGTTCTGCAACTTTCTTCTCCCACTTGGGCTTTGTATAAACTACATACCAATTCATATTGTATTTTGTATTGTACTAAAATTAGTGTTCAGTTTCACTCCGTTCTGTATAACATGTAGACGTACCAATACCTCCACGTCTCATTCTGAAGTAACCTTGTAACTTATTTTTTGTTATTTTACCGCTTTCTAACGTTGCTTTCTTTTTATTTCGCACCCTGTCTTTATGACCCAATAGCCTGATAAACAAAACCAATAGCCTTTAATTCTGATGCATCCAATAAATTTCTCCCGTCAAAAACAAAAGCAGGTTTTTGCATCGAATCGTATATTTTTTGCCAATCGTAATTTATGAATTCATCCCATTCCGTAAGTATCGCAATCGCATGTGCGTTCTGACACGCTTCGTAAGGATTATCAAAAAAACTGACACTATTGCTATTTAATTCCGTACTTCTGGTTTCTAAATAATTTAAATCGTCAATAATCTTTTTCTTGGACACCTTTGGGTCATAAACCGCAATTTTCGCATGTTCATTAATCAAATCATCAGCAACATAAATAGCAGCCGACTCTCTGGTATCATTCGTGTCTTTTTTGAAAGCCCAACCTAGAAAGGTTATTTTTTTATCCGAAACCGTATTGTAAAGCGTTTGCACTATATTGTTAGAAAAACGTCTTTTCTGATGGTCATTCATTATAATTACCTGCTCCCAATAATCAGCAACTTCATGCAATCCATACGATTTTGCGATGTACACCAAATTTAATATGTCCTTTTGGAAACAAGAACCACCAAATCCCACAGATGCTTTAAGGAATTTCGATCCTATTCTGCTATCCATTCCGATCGCTTTTGCTACTTCATTTATATCTGCCCCTGTTTTTTCACATAGCTCAGACATCGCATTTATCGAAGAAATTCGTTGTGCCAAAAAGGCATTTGCCGTAAGCTTAGACAGCTCTGATGACCAAACATTAGTCGTTAATATTTTATCGGAAGCAACCCAATTCGAATATACAGCAACAAGAGATTGAATGGCACACTGTCCTTCTTCTGAAGAATCTCCTCCTATTAAGATTCTATCAGGATTTAGCAAATCCTGAACCGCAGTTCCTTCTGCTAAAAACTCTGGATTAGATAGAATTTGAAACTGAACGCCGTTCCCCGTATTATCTAAAATACTTTTTATCGCTTCGGCTGTTCTTACCGGAAGCGTCGATTTTTCAACTACAATTTTGTTGTCTTTGGCTACTCTGGCAATTTGTCTCGCACACAATTCAATATATTTCAAATCAGCCGCCATCCCTTTCCCTTTTCCATAGGTTTTGGTAGGGGTATTAACCGATATAAAAATAATTTGAGCTTCGTCTATTGCTTTTTCCACATCCGTAGAAAAAAACAAGTTTTTCCCTCTGGCTTCAGCAACAATTTCGCTTAAACCTGGTTCATAAATGGGTATATTATCTACATTTTGATCATTCCATGCCGCAATTCGCTCTTCATTTAAGTCTACTACTGTAACTTGTATTTGTGGACATTTCTGAGCAATGACAGCCATCGTCGGACCTCCTACATATCCCGCTCCAATGCAACAAATTTTTGTAATCTTCATTCTTTTATTATTTTCCATTTCTAATTCCTTCTAACTATTCACCGCTTACTATTCATTTCTCACGCAAGTTCTCCCAATACCATTCCACTGCTTCTTTTAATCCTTCTTGCATGGAATATTTTGGATTATAACCCAATAATAATTTAGCTTTCTCAACACTTGCCAGAGAATGTGGAATGTCACCCGCTCTGTTAGGCCCATATTCTATCTCGACAGCAGCAATTCTTTCATCATAAACACCTAAGAATTCTTTTAAATAATCAACTAAATTATTCAACGTATTCCTGTCGCCATAGGCGGTATTGTAAACCGTATTTATCGCTTCTGGATTTTTCACTAACATGGCCAACTCATTCATTTGAATTACATTATCGATGTAGGTGAAATCACGGGAATAGTTTCCATCCCCATTTATTTTTGGACTTTCTAATTGCATCAATTGCATTACAAATTTGGGGATGACCGCTGCATATGCTCCGTTAGGATCTTGCTTTCGACCAAAAACATTAAAATAACGCAACCCGATAGTCTCTAAACCATAGGTTCGGCTAAAGATTTCAGCATACAGTTCATTTACATATTTAGTAATTGCATAAGGAGACAGCGGTTTTCCAATAACGGTTTCCACTTTAGGTAAAGCTTCTGAGTCACCATAGGTCGAAGAACTTGCCGCATAGATAAACCGCTTCACTTTTGCATCTCTTGAAGCGACTAACATGTTCAAAAAACCGGAAACATTGACATCATTTGTAGTAACAGGATCATTTATAGATCTTGGCACAGAACCTAAAGCCGCTTGATGCAAAACATAATCTACTCCTTGCACTGCATTTTGACATTCCGCTGCATTACGAATATCCCCTTCTATCAAACGAAAATTCGGATGATTTATAAAGTCTTTTAAATTATGTCTGTACCCGGTTGCAAAATTATCAAAACAAACAACCTTATAATCTTTAGACAAAAAATATTCACAAAGATTAGAGCCTATAAATCCTGCCCCTCCCGTTATTAAAACGGAACTTTTCATTTCTATTATCATCTGTTCTTATTTTAAAACAATCAATTACTTCGTTTGTTTATTCAAAATTTTCTGTGCTATCCTTTGATAAATACTCTTAGTTGTACCCTCTTCATAGTATCCATTTGCATAGGTACCATAGCCATACCCGTAGCCATAACCATACCCGTAACCAGTACCATACTTAGCTTTATTCTCTAAACCATTCAAAATAATACTGGTGTTATTCAACTCGCCGCGTTTCACTCTGTTGTTTAACAGCGTTATCATGTCTTTTTTAGTAAAATTTTGTCTTACGATATATAAAGTAACATCGCAATATTGTGCTAACTCCAAAGCATCTGATACCAAGCCTACTGGCGGTGTATCCAGAATAATATAATCGTATTTTTTCTTTAACTCTCCAATCAATTCTCCCATTCCTCCACTCATTATCATTTCAGCAGGATTGGGCGGAACTGGTCCTGACAAAATAACATCTAGAAAAGGGATGTGTGTATGATTTATGATTTCGTCAATCGTTTTTTGCTTTATTAGATAATTTACTACCCCAACTTCATTCGATATATTAAATTCAGCCGACAGTTTTGGTTTTCTTAAATCTAACCCAATAACTACTGTTTTTTTCTCACTGAGTGCAAATACTGTAGCGATGTTTATGGAACAAAATGTTTTTCCCTCACCACTCACAGAAGAGGTGATCATAAGTGTCTTTGCTCCGTCTAGATTTTGCTGTTTATAAAGGAACTGAAGAGAAGAACGAATGGCTCTAAAGGATTCAGATAAAGCTGATTTTGGCTTGTCAAAAACAGCTAAATTGGTATTCTCTTTATTAACCCCAACAACCCCTATTAAAGGGATATTTGTCATTTTACTAATGTCCTCTGTGTTCTGAATCGAATTATTGATAAAGAAAACGGCAAATACAAAAACCAACGGAAAAAGTAGGCCCAGAAATAAAGCCAAGATATAATTAACGGATGTTTTTGGTCCTATAAGCCCTCCGCCAACATCCTTAGCGGGATCTATAAAATGAACATCTGATAGGTTTGCTGCTTTAACAATATCGGCTTCGCTTCTTTTTTGAAGAAAAGTACTATAAATATTATCGCTTAAATCGTATTTTCTTTTAATCTTGATTAGCTCTTGTTGATCCTCCGGAAGTTGCTTTATAGTACTTTCTGTCTCACTTATTTTACTGCTCACCATAGCTAAATCATACTGAAGAGAAGCTTTGGCTGTTGCTATATTTTCTAACAAAACATTTTTGACAGCCTCCATTTGATTGTCAAAATCCTTAAATATTTTATCACTTTTTACAGCATAAGCCATTTCTGATCGTTGAGTAGACAATGCAATTAACTTCGAAACATTTACTACAATATTAGGATCTTCTATTCCTGCAACCGATGGTGCGGGAAGTTTTGCGTAGTTTACACTGTTTTTTAAGTATGCTTTTAATGAATTATAATACGCCATTTTACGATTAACCTCGTCTTTTTTGACATCAAATTCCAAAATCTTTTCTGAAAATTTAGCGCCGCCTTCCTCTATATCGTATATGTTTTTGCCTTTCCTAAAGGTTTTTAGCTCGTTGCCAGTTTCCTTAAGCTGGGATTCCATGGTAACTAATGTGCTGTCTATAAAAGCAATTGTATTGGTCGCAAACTGGTTCTTACTATCTAATTGCCTTTTGATAAGCATTTTTACAGTTGCGTTCAAATACTCAACCATTCTTGCTTTATTAGTTCCTTGCATACCCAAGGTAATTATAGAACCTCCTTTATCGTCTGAGCTTACATTGATGCCTTTGTATGCTGAAACCGTTCCATTAAAATCGCTAAACTGTACAAAATATTCGTTTCCTTTATAGAAGCCTGGGTTTTCATTTATTTGCAACTTCCAATTTAAAAAAGGTAAAGAAACTTTTTCGCCAACCTTATATCTTTTTACAAAATCTCCGGTTGCTACTGCTGTAGTACTGTATGAATTATCAAGATAAGTAATTACAGATGCGTTTGGGTTCTCAAAAGAAATTCTAATTTCATACGTATCTTCACTTATAAACTTAATTCCTATTAAAGTTCCCGCTAGTTGTCCTTTAGACTTATCAATATTCACGTAAAAAGGAACGGAACCATAAGCGTCTACCAAATTATACTCCCCTTGAACTAAGTAATTAATATAATATTGTAATTTATCCACAACCAGTTCATTATGCGATCTGGACTGCAAAGTCGTTGATATCGTCTCAACTTGGTCTGAAGTACCTCCCCAATTAAAGACTAAACTGGTATTTGAAGTAAAAAGAGGATTACTTTCTTCTTTTACGGAAATAAGTGTTTCCATACCGTAAATTTTTTCTTTACGAATATTTACTTGGTAAGCAATCGTGAAAGTGATCAATAAGCTTATCAAAAACCACTTCCAATAACTTCCAATTTTTATTAAAAAACCCTTAAAGTCAAAGCTTACTTGATTTTCAAAAATCGAAAAATCTTTTATATCTAACATTTTTTGAGCGCTGTTTTAATTTTTTAATAATAAAAAAGTAGTTGTAGCTAATGACAGCAATGTAATAATTGTGCCCAGAGATTCTATCCCTGTTTTTCCGGTTCCCCACGTTTTTTGCTTAAGCGGCTTTATATAAATATAATCATTTGGCTGTAAATAAAAATAAGGGGATTGCATCACATTTATATCCGTAAGGTCTAAATCGTGCATTTGAACACCCGTTGGCGTTTTTCGCATAACTGTAACTGCTTTTCTATCTCCGGTAATAGTAATATCTCCAGCATTAGCAATAGCTTCCATAATGGTTACCTGCTCTTGAAACAAAGTTTTAGTACCCGTGCTTCCTATTTCTCCATTAACAACATATCTAAAACCGGCTAATTTAACCGTTACAAAAATATTAGCCTCGGTATTAAAATACTCTGCTAACAATTGCTTTTCAACTCTAACTCTGATTTCATCCAGTGTATACCCTATAACATTTAATTCTCCCAAAACAGGAATTCTTATATTGCCATGATCATCCACTGTAAAACCGTCAAAATACAATCCTGACTCTGATTTACCTGCTGCTGCACCTTCACCGGAAGGACTAAAAATAGCGACCAATTTTGGATCTATTGCTTTTATGGTAATACTCAAAACGTCATTCGTTTGCAATCGGTATGGTTTTGACTCTACAGCGGCAATCACACTTTCGCCATCTGAATTGTTCTTTTTCTGAAGGTAAATTAAATCTTGAGTTGGAATACAAGAAGTGAATAACACACTAACAAACAACAACAAATTGAGTACGGACTTGCTCATTTTCAATATTTTTAACGACAAATATAGCTTTTCATTTACTATTTAAAAAGCATCGCTATTCATTAAATGGATTAATTATTTTTGAACGACTTTTCAAAAGGAACTCTTTGCAAGATACTCCTTCCCAAGGTAACTTCGTCAGCATATTCCAGCTCATCCCCTACAGAAATTCCTCTTGCAATTGTGGACATGATTATTTCACAATCAGCGATTTGTTTATAAATGTAAAAATTAGTGGTGTCGCCCTCCATTGTGGAGCTTAACGCAAAAATTATTTCGTTGACACTACCTGATTTCACTTTCTCGACTAAAGTTGTTATATTCAACTGACTTGGCCCAACCCCGTCGATAGGAGAAATTTTACCCCCAAGAACATGATAAACCCCTCTGAACTGACCCGTATTTTCAATTGCCATGACATCGCGAATATCCTCAACAATACAAATGATTTGGTGATTTCTGCTCTGATTCGCACAAATTTCGCACAGTACACTATCCGAAATATTATGACAGCTATTGCAATACTTTATATCCTCCCGCATAGCAACCAAGGCTTGTGATAAAAAACCCGTTTGTTCTTTGGGCTGTTTTAGCAAATGCAACACCAATCGCAACGCCGTTCGTTTACCAATACCTGGTAATTGAGACATTTCATTAACCGCTTTTTCTATAAGTTTTGAAGAAAATTCCATAACAGCAAAAGTAGTTAATTTGTCCCAAACGTTCGGGATAGAAAATTTGAAAATTTGAAGATTATTTATGTAATTTGGTCCAACCAATTTTTATACAAAATGACTCCCAGCACCATTCTACTACTCATAATCGTTTATTTTGGAATTTTATTTTACATCTCTCATACTGTAAGCAAAAAAGACAGCGGAAATGATGCTTTTTTTAAAGCTAATAAAAACTCCAAATGGTACTTAGTTGCTTTTGGAATGATTGGCACGGCGCTTTCTGGAGTGACTTTTATTTCAGTCCCGGGAGAAGTAGGCTCACCAAATGGAGAACAATTCAAATATTTTCAATTTGTATTAGGCAATGCTATCGGTTTCATTATTATTGCAAAAGTACTGCTACCGCTGTATTATCGAATGAATCTGACTTCTATTTATAGTTATATCGAACATCGATTAGGAATTTACTCCTATAAAACTGCCGCAACTATTTTCCTGATTAGCCGAACAATTGGATCTGCATTCAGATTGTATCTTGTTGTGATCGTTTTGCAACGTTTTGTTTTTGACTTTTATGGTGTTCCGTTTGCAGTAACGGTTTTAATTTCGCTAGCTTTGATATTTGCGTATACCTATCGAGGTGGATTGAAAACCATTATTATTACGGATACTTTACAAACCTTTTTCTTAGTGTCTTCTGTCTTTTTAACGATTTTCTTTGTTTGCAAAAGTTTAAATTTGAATCTTTTTGAAGCTTTTGAAGCAGTAAAAAACAGTAATTACTCTAAAATATTCTTCTTCGAAGATTTTGTGTCCAATAAATTTCATTTTGCAAAGCAAATTCTGGGAGGAATTTTTGTAACCATTGCCATGGTAGGTTTGGATCAGGATTTAATGCAGAAAAACCTAAGTTGCAAAAACATTGGCGAAGCACAAAAAAACATGTTTACTTTCACAGGGATATTTGTACTAATTAATATTTTTTTCCTTAGCGTGGGTGCTTTACTTTATATTTATGCTACTAAAAACGGAATAGAAGTTCCAACTGATTTAGTTACCGGAAAACCCAGAACCGATTTACTATTTCCTGAAATTGCCTTTAACCATTTGACACTAATACCATCCGTTATTTTCTTGTTGGGATTAACGGCAGCCACTTTTGCCACAACAGATTCCGCATTAACAGCACTAACCACTTCGTTCTGTGTGGATTTTTTAGGCATGGATAAAGCAGAAAATCTAGGAAAACCAAATGTAGTACGAACCAGACATTTTGTTCATATTGCCTTTTCGTTTCTAATGTTCCTGGTGATTATTTTCTTTAATGCTATCAATGACAGTTCTGTGGTAGGGATGATTTTTAGGGTTGCATCCTATACGTATGGTCCACTTTTGGGATTGTATTGTTTTGGATTATTTGTAAAATCAAAAACAGTCAAAGACAAGTTTGTTCCGATTATATGCTTATTATCTCCGGTTGTAACGTACTTTATAAGCGAAAATTCGAAAACATTGTTTTTTGGATATGTTTTCGATAACGAACTCATAATCGTAAACGGGCTAATCACTTTCCTTGGATTAGTATTGATTAGCAAGAATGCTACATCCGGAACACGATTTTAGTTTTAGCCCAGATGGAAGCGGCATCCTTTTCTTGTCCCGTTTTTTTAACGGGACAAGAAAAGATATAGCGTACAGCTGGAAGAAGCTCCTAAAATTAATATTGATTTGTTGCCAACATAACTAGTGTACACGCTACCTCGACTTTGATGTCATTTAATTTCAACAATTGATAGAACTCTGGATTCTCAGTTCCTGGATTAAAAACAACTCGTTTTGGCTGTGCCTCAACGATATAATTGTAATAATCACGCTGACGCGAAGGATTCAGATAAAGTGTAACGGTATCGATATTTTTTAAAGGAATAGCCTTCGTTTGAATTTTTATTCCGGCTACTTCTCCCGCATTTTGACCAATCGCAAGAACAGAATGCCCTTTTTCAACCAGTTTTTCAATTGCTATAAAAGAATATCTAGCTGGTTTTGTTGAAGCTCCAAGAACAAGCGTTTTTTTATTTTTTATCATTTTCTGTAATTATATTTTGCAAAAGTAATGAAAAAGGTCCATCAGTTTAGCAATTATTAGGTTTAGTTATAAAAGTAAGAAAAAACATTACCCTAACATTAAAAAGTAAAAAAAGAGTATTTTTACAATCTTAAAAACAAAATATGGATCTATTTATTTATCTGTTTGTCGCACTTTTTTCGGTATTGAATCCTATTGGCACCGTTCCTATTTTTGTAGGACTGACACAAAATGACACTAAAAAGGAGCGTTCCAGAATTTCTTTATGGACGGCAATAAATGTATTTCTTATTCTTATCGTCTCGTTTTTTATAGGGCAATATGTACTACTTTTTTTTGGAATCAGTATTGATGCGCTTAGAATTGCAGGAGGAATTATTATTGTGAACTCCGGATTTTCATTACTTTCCGGACAATTTACTAAGAAGAGAGGTATTAATAAAAAAACAGAAACTGATGCTCAAAAAAGGAATGACATTGCGTTGACTCCACTTGCAATCCCAATGCTTGCCGGACCAGGTTCTATTTCTTTACTTATTGCCTTTTATCAGGAACACAATACAACTACCGACATCCTTATTTCCTCAGCCGCTATTCTTGCCATAGCAGTTGCAATTTTTATCATCCTGAAAAGCGCTCATTATTTAGCAAAAATACTTGGAGCATCCGGAATTGTTGCGATATCAAGAATTGTAGGTTTCATTGTAATTGCGATAGGAATACAATATATTGTGAGTGCAATTATCAATATTATAAAAGGAAATTTAGCCTAAGTAGTTTAATCTGGGCAAAGAATAGTGACTTTGCCCAGATTAAAAAAATTAATTTCTAGGTAAGAAAATTTCTGCCATCATGCACCTTGCGCTTCCTCCGCCACAAGCTTCAATGGTATCTAAACTTGAACTTAAAATTTCAGCATGTTTTTCTAATTGCTCCATTTGTTTTGGACTCAAACTTTGATGTGCAGCTGCACTCATAACCAAATATCGTTTGTCATTTGCTCCAAGAACCTCAAGCATATTACCTGCAAAATTGTTCATTTGGGCTTCGGTGATTAAAATGATTTCTTTACCGTTTTCTTTCAGATTATCCAAAACCATTTTACGCTCTTTCTTATCATCGATACAATCCGAGCAAATTACTGCAAAAGTTTCTCCCAGACACATCATTACATTCGTGTGGTAAATCAGTTTTCGTTCTGAATCGACAGTTTGAAAAGCTTCAAAAATTACTGGCGCATAATCAAAGTCTTCACAGAATTCGATGAATAATTCTTCATCAGCTCTTGGAGACAAAGCACAATATGCTTTTGCGTTGGTTCTATCCAAAAGTAAACTTCCAGTTCCTTCCAAGAAAAATCCATCTTCTTCAGCTGATGTATAATCAACAATGTTGTTAATCACAAAACCTTTATCTTCCAAAATATCCAAAATATCTTCGCGACGCTCCTGACGTCGATTTTCAGCAAACATTGGATATAAAGCTACATCACCATTCTCGTGAAAAGAAATCCAGTTGTTCGGAAAAACACTATCTGGAGTATCTGGATGCAACGTATCATCAACTACCGTAACATCAACACCAACTGCTGTTAATTTTTCGACAAAAGCATCAAATTCTTGCTGCGCTTTGGCATTTACCGTTGCAGGCAAAAGTCCGTCTAATACTTTTTGATAATAATTATTGACTACCGTTTGTTCGTTCATTCTAAACGCAACCGGGCGAATCATCAATATGGAATTTGTAGTTTGTTTCATGATTTTATTTTTTTATTTATTTATTTGGTAGAGACGCACTGCAGTGCGTCTCTACAGTGCGTCTCTACCACAATACGTTTTTACATTGAATTAATCTCTTATTAAAGGTAAGGTTGAACATCGTAATAGTCCTTCTTGTTTTGCAATTTCTGCGTATGGAATTTCTTCGACTACAAAACCGTTTCCTCGCAACCAATTGTTAAGTCTGGTGAAATTTCTTTCTGAAACAACAACATTTGTATCGATAGAAAAAACATTGGAATTCATATTATACATTTCGTCTCTAGTGATGTGAAATAGGTTTTCTTTTCCAAAGAGATTTACCAGAAATAGATAATCTGCTTCTTCACGGAATCCATTTTTATAGATAATTCCTTTGTCATTCCCTAGAGGTTGAAAACAACAGTCTAAATGTAATGCGTTGTCACGAGCTTCTATTTTAGATTTTACTAAATCAAATTCTTTAACAATTTTATTAGGGAATAAATCTTTAATATAGTGCACTCCTTGTATATTCGTTCGTGCAGTAATGTAATCTTTGTAGTCGCTACCTTTATAGGTTCCAATGAAAATATAATCGTTCCACAACATGACATCACCACCTTCTATGTGAACTTCCTCTGGAGGGCGCACCACTTTGTTAGGATTAATTTGGTCAATTATATATTGAATAGCATCTAGTTCTCGTTCTCTATCTGGCAAAATATTTGATTTCACAAAAATGTCATCAATTACAAAACCTATATCTCTTGTAAATATCTGATTGTAATTTTCAATCATTTCTGGACGATAAACGGTCACATCATATTTTTTCAGCACAGTATTAAATGCTTCCATTTCACTCACCATATCTTTTTCTAATGGATAGGTTCCTGCTAATATATGCTCCAATGATTTTGGGTCGTAAGCTTCCTCAACCTTTGGCGTAGGTCCATTATTCACTGCTGAACCCAGAACTACTACTCTAAGCCTCGAAGTTTCATTCTTTATATTTAACTCTAACATGTGTTTTTAGCTTTTGGCAAATATAAAAAAAGCTTCACTAATTAGTGAAGCTTTTTAAACTGATTTTATCTTTTATCTGTTGGCACAAAATCCCTCAAAGGATGCCCTGTGTAAATTTGTCTTGGCCTTCCGATAGGCTCCTTATTTTCACGCATTTCTTTCCATTGTGCGATCCAACCCGGCAAACGCCCTATGGCGAACATTACTGTAAACATATCTGTAGGAATCCCTAAAGCCCTGTAAATAATTCCAGAATAGAAATCTACATTAGGATATAAATTTCTTGATTTGAAATATTCATCTTCTAAAGCTGATTCTTCTAGTTTCTTAGCGATCGCAAGAATTGGATCTTCAACGCCTAAAGTTGCTAAAACTTCGTTAGCCGCTTTTTTAATAATTTTCGCTCTTGGATCAAAATTCTTGTAGACTCTATGACCAAAACCCATTAATCTAAAAGGGTCGTTTTTGTCTTTGGCTTTAGCCATATATTTATCAGCATCTCCACCATTTCTATGGATTTCTTCTAACATTTCAAGAACTGCTTGATTTGCTCCTCCATGTAATGGTCCCCAAAGCGCAGAAACTCCGGCAGAAATCGATGCAAATAATCCTGCATGAGAAGAGCCTACCATTCTAACGGTTGATGTAGAACAGTTTTGCTCATGATCTCCGTGAAGAATAAACAATTTATCTAAAGCATCTATAACTACAGGATTTGCCGTGTAAGGTTCTGTTGGCAGTTCAAACATTAAACACAAGAAGTTTTCTACATATCCTTTGGTATTATCATAATAATTTAAAGGATAGCCCATGCTTTTTCTATAAGTCCAAGTTGCAATAACTAGGAATTTACCCATAGTTTTACATACTGCTTCATACATTTCTTTTTCATTGTCAACATTAACCGATTTAGGGTTAAATGCTGTCAATGCACTTGTCAAAGCAGCCAAAACACCCATTGGATGTGCTGTTTTAGGAAAACCATCAATGATGTTTTTCATTTCTTCATTGACCAAAGTGTATTTTCTAATATCCGTTTCAAATTGCGCTAACTGCTTAGTAGTAGGCAATTCTCCAAAAATTAAAAGGTAAGATACTTCCAGAAAATCAGCTTTTTCTGCTAAATCTTCAATTGAATATCCTCTATAACGAAGAATCCCCAATTCTCCATCTAAAAAAGTGATGTCACTTGTGCAAGAACCTGAATTCTTATAACCAGGGTCAAGTGTTATTATACCGGATAAATCACGTAATTTGTTAATATCGATGGCAACTTCATTTTCACTTCCTACAATTATAGGCAGTTCAATTTTTTTTCCATCAATTTCTAATGTTGCTATTTTTGACATAATATAATTGAAAATAAACTTTTAAAATAATAATTTATCAAATCTAGGGAATTAAACACTAATTAAAAAGACAATAAGACAATGAAAGTGTTAAATATTACCAAAAAAAGCCATTCACGAAATGTGAATGGCTTTAAATAAAAATATCAAAATAAATTATTTGATTTTGAAAGCATTTTTACCAGGAAAATAAGCGGTGTTTCCTAATTCTTCCTCAATCCTTAATAATTGGTTGTATTTAGCCATACGGTCAGAACGAGAAGCTGAACCTGTTTTAATTTGACCACAGTTTAAAGCTACTGCTAAATCTGCAATTGTATTATCTTCTGTCTCTCCTGAACGGTGGGACATTACTGAAGTATATCCTGCATTTTTAGCCATATTAACAGCTGCAATAGTTTCAGTCAAAGTTCCAATTTGGTTTACTTTAATAAGAATTGAATTAGCGATTCCTTTTTCGATACCGGTAGACAAACGCGTTACATTAGTAACAAATAAATCATCTCCAACTAATTGTACTTTATCTCCAATTTTATCCGTAAGCAATTTCCATCCATCCCAATCATTCTCATCCATACCATCTTCAATAGAAATAATCGGATATTTAGCTGCTAATTCAGCTAAATAATCAACTTGCTCAGCAGAAGATCTAATCTTACCTGTTTCGCCTTCAAATTTAGTGTAATCGTACTTACCGTTCACATAAAATTCTGCAGCGGCACAATCTAAAGCGATCATGATTTCATCTCCAAAAGTATAACCTGCAGTTTCAACGGCTTTTTTGATGGTATCCAAAGCATCTTCAGTTCCTCCAGGAAGATTAGGTGCAAAACCACCTTCATCACCTACTGCAGTTGAAAGACCTCTATCGTGTAACACTTTTTTCAAACTATGAAAAATTTCAGTTCCCATTTGCATTGCATGTGAAAAAGAAGTTGCTTTCACAGGAAAAATCATGAACTCTTGAAAAGCAATAGGCGCATCAGAATGTGATCCTCCATTAATAATATTCATCATTGGCACTGGCAATGTATTTGCCGAAACACCCCCTACGTATCTGTATAAAGGCAATCCTAATTCATTAGCAGCCGCTTTTGCTACAGCTAATGAAACACCTAAAATTGCATTTGCCCCTAATTTTGATTTATTTGGAGTACCATCTAAATCAATCATCGTTTGATCAATTAAATTTTGTTCGAAAACTGAAACACCCAAAAGTTCTTCAGAAATAATGGTATTCACATTTTTCACAGCATTCAAAACTCCTTTTCCAAGAAATGCTTTTCCTCCATCACGTAACTCAACTGCTTCATGTTCTCCAGTGGAAGCTCCAGATGGTACTGCTGCTCTTCCTAAAACACCATTATCTGTAATTACATCTACTTCTATTGTAGGATTTCCTCTTGAATCGAAAATTTGTCTTGCGTGAATTTTGATAATAATACTCATATACTAAAATTTTAAATTTTAAAATACAAATATATTCTATCTTTTGGAATGATTTTATCAAAATAATGAATGTTATTAACGAAAACGTTATAATTTTTTGAAAAACAAAACATTTAAACTATTTTAAGAATTTATTTTTACATTATCCGTTATTTTTTTGAATTCCATTAAAATTTAATTCAGGAAATTTCGACTAAAACTTAAGGATATTAGTTTTACTTATAATGAATAAATTCATTCACCAAATTAAATAAAAAAGCACTCATTATCAATTATATACATTAAGTTTATACCAATTTTTATAAGCAAAAAAAACTATCTGTTATTATAGTTTCTTAGGTCAGCAATTATCACAAATCTTTTTCTAAATTAAAAAATAAAAATGTGAGGCAAGCTTTAAAAAACCTTAACAATTTAATAGATTCTAGTGAAATTGTAGCATTATTGAATAAAACGGCTTCTACATTGGAAAACACAGAAGATTTAAACCCACCAGTTGACTATATAGGAGATGCAAAATATGTTCTTTTGAGCGAAGCCTCACACGGCACACATGAATATTATACTTGGAGAGCTAAAATAACACAACGACTCATTCAGGAAAAAAAATTTTCATTTGTAGGTGTTGAAGGGGACTGGCCGGATTGCTATCGTTTAAATCGGTATGCAAAAGGATATTTAGATTCTGCAAAAGATATCTTTAACGTGATGCATGAATTTAATAGATGGCCAACTTGGATGTGGGCAAATTGGGAAATAGCAGCATTCATTGATTGGCTAAAGGTTTACAACGAAAATTTCTCTAAAGATCAAAGAATCGGATTTTACGGATTAGATGTATACAGTTTCAGAGAATCTATGAATTCGATCATTCAATATTTAGAAAAGAATGACCCAAAAGCACCCGCAATTGCAAAAAAAGCTATGAAATGTTTTGAACCCTACAACAGAGATGAAGGGCAATCTTATGCCAGAGCATCTTCTTTCGTCCCGGAATTATGTGAGAACGAAATCCTGCACTTGCTTACGGAAATTATAAAAAATGTCCCCAATTACAATCACGATCCTGAAAATGTTCTGAGTACAGAACAAAACGCATTCATTGCCAGAAATGCTGAGAAATATTATCGCGCCATGATAAAAAGAGGATCTGCCTCTTGGAATATCCGTGATGAACACATGGTTTCGACTATAGAACGCCTCATGATATTCCATGGAAAGGACGCAAAATTATAGTCTGGGAACACAACACCCACATTGGAGATGCACGAGCTACAGATATGGCATCTGAAGGAATGGTAAATGTAGGGCAGTTATTAAGAGAACAACATCTGACTGATGGAGTAGTTGCAGTTGGATTTGGATCTTACAAAGGAAGTGTCGTAGCGGGAAGAGAATGGGGAGATTCTATGCGAAAAATAAAAGTTCCTGAAGCTGTTGTGGGCAGTTGGGAACATGCTTTTCATCTTGCCAGTAATAGAAAAAAACAAATTGTTATTAATGAGTAAAGTAAAGCACGAAAAATGTCTTTCATCATACATAGGCCATAGAGCAATAGGTGTTGTTTATAATCCAGAGCAGGAAAGATTCGGGAATTATGTTCCGACAATACTACCCAAAAGATATGATGCTTTTATTTTTCTTGACGAAAAAAGTGCATTACATCCCATACACATCCAACCAGATGGAAACCAGATTCCTGACACCTATCCTTTCAGTATGTAATAGTAATTAATAAAAAAAGGTTTGACTTTTAATTAAGTCAAACCTTTTTTCAATATCTAATCTAGGAAAATATTCTAATTTATCCTTTTATGTTCTCCATAAATTGATCGAAAAGATAAGAAGAATCATGTGGCCCAGGACTTGCTTCCGGATGGTATTGAACAGAGAAGCAATTTTTATTTTTCATTCGCATACCCGCAACCGTTCCGTCGTTTAGGTGGAGATGTGTAATTTCTAAATCAGGATGATTATCCAATTCTTCCTTATTAACGGCAAAACCATGATTTTGAGACGTGATTTCTCCTTTTCCGGTAATGATATTTTTTACAGGATGATTTATTCCTCTGTGTCCGTTAAACATTTTATAGGTCGAAATTCCATTGGCCAAACCAATAACTTGATGTCCTAAACAGATTCCAAATAAAGGTTTGTCATTTTCAAGAATTTCTTTTGCTACTTGTATAGCACCAGAAAGCGGCTCTGGATCTCCGGGTCCATTGGATAAAAAATAGCCATCTGGATTGAATTCCGATAAATCCTGATACGAAGAATCAAAAGGAAAGACTTTGATATAGCAATCTCTTTTAGCAAGATTACGAAGGATATTCATTTTAATTCCTAAATCAAGTGCAGCAATTTTATAGGTTGCATTTTCATCTCCAAAGAAGTACGGTTCCTTAGTTGATACTTTAGACGCTAATTCTAAACCTTTCATATCCGGAACTTTTGCCAAGACAACCTTTAGGTCTTCAATTGAAGTTTCATCAGTACAAATTACAGCATTCATAGCGCCATTGTCTCGAATGTAACTTACAAGAGCTCGGGTATCTACATCAGATATGCAGATCAGGTTTTGTTTGATAAAATACTCTTCTAAACTCCCCGAAGCATCTTCTCGTGAATAATTGAAGCTAAAGTTTTTACAAATTAATCCAGCTATTTTAATACTTTGTGATTCAACTTCTGAATCGTTTACCCCATAATTTCCAATGTGAGCATTGGTCGCTACCATTAATTGACCAAAATAAGAAGGGTCAGTGAATATTTCCTGATAACCTGTCATTCCTGTGTTAAAACAAACTTCTCCAAAAGTGGTTCCACTGATACCAATAGATTTTCCGTGAAAAATGGTTCCGTCACTTAATAGAACAATTGCTTTTTGTCGTGTTGTATATTTCATTCGTTGATTTCTATTACTTTTTTAATAGTGTCATGGAACTCGCAAAGCTCGTTTCATTTGTAGTTAAATATTGTGCAAATTTAATTCTTTATAGCAATGGATGCAAGTTTTTGAAATTTATTGTAAAATAAAAACATTCTAATCTTGACCTAATGATCCCGTATGCCAGCAGAGATTATTTAGCTTTTTCTTTCAAAGCAAAATGCCGAACAAAGCAGGACAATATCCCGTTAAATCCCGAAGCTTTTGCTCTAAAAAAAAATCAAAAAAAAAGGATAAACTATAAATAGCTTATCCTTGATTTTTATTGAATGATTATTTTCATAATTATTCAGCAGTCTCTGTAGTTGTTTCAGTTTCGGCAACTGGAGCTTCAGTAGCTTCATCTTTCTTAGCTTTACCACCACGACGGCTTTTTGCTTTTTTAACTTCTTTTTTACCACCATTGTAAAGTTCATTGAAATCTACCAATTCGATCATTGCCATATCAGCATTATCTCCTAAACGATTTCCAACTTTAATGATACGAGTGTATCCACCTGGACGGTCTCCTACTTTAGCAGCTACGTCTCTGAACAAGTCAGTTACCGCATATTTGCTACGTAAGTAAGCAAAAACAATACGACGATTGTGAGTAGTATCGTCTTTTGATTTTGTTATAAGCGGCTCAACGAATTGTTTAAGCGCTTTTGCTTTAGCAACAGTAGTGTTAATACGTTTGTGCTCGATAAGAGAACAAGCCATATTAGCTAACATAGATTTTCTATGTGCAGTCTGTCTGCTTAAGTGATTGAATTTTTTTCCGTGTCTCATTGCTATGTAAATTTAAACCTTGCGGCTTAGATTATTCTTTATCTAGTTTGTATTTTGCTAAATCCATTCCGAAGTTCAAATTTTTAATAGCAACTAGTTCATCTAGTTCAGTTAAAGATTTTTTACCAAAATTACGGAATTTCATTAGGTCATTTTTATTGAACGATACTAAATCACCAAGTGTATCAACTTCAGCCGCTTTCAAACAATTTAATGCTCTTACAGAAAGATCCATATCAACAAGCTTAGTTTTAAGCAGTTGTCTCATGTGTAATGACTCTTCATCATACGATTCTGTTTGTGCAATTTCGTCAGCCTCAAGTGTAATTCTTTCGTCAGAAAACAACATGAAATGGTGAATTAAAACTTTTGCAGCTTCAGTAAGGGCATCTTTTGGATTGATAGAACCATCAGTTTTAATTTCAAAAACTAATTTTTCATAATCTGTTTTTTGCTCTACACGGAAGTTTTCAATGGCATACTTCACATTTTTTACCGGAGTAAAAATTGAGTCAGTAAAAATAGTTCCAATTGCAGCATTCTGTTTTTTGTTCTCTTCAGCAGGAACATATCCTCTACCTTTCTCGATAGTCAAATCGAAATTAAGTTTGATCTTACTGTCTAAATTACAGATAACAAGTTCTGGGTTCAGAACTTGGAAACCTGAAATAAATTTTTGAAAATCACCAGCTGTTAATTGATCTTTACCTGAAACAGAAATAGTAACTGATTCATTATCGATATCTTCGATTTGACGTTTGAAACGTACTTGTTTTAGATTAAGGATAATTTCGGTAACGTCTTCAACAACTCCTGGAATAGTAGAAAATTCATGATCTACACCTTCAATGCGAACAGATGTAATTGCATAACCTTCTAATGCTGAAAGCAAAACTCTTCTAAGTGCATTACCAACGGTCAATCCGTATCCTGGTTCTAAAGGTCTGAATTCAAATTTACCTTCAAAATCGGTTGAATCGATCATGATAACTTTATCGGGCTTCTGAAAATTAAATATTGCCATAAATTTCGACTAAGTCAATTATTATTTGTTGTACAACTCTACGATTAATTGTTCTTTAATGTTTTCTGGGATTTGAAGTCTCGCAGGTACAGAAACAAAAGTACCTTCTTTAATATCATTATTCCAAGTAATCCATTCATAAACATGACTTGAATTAGATAAAGAACGTTCGATTGCTTCTAAAGATTTAGATTTTTCACGAACTGCAACTTTATCACCAGGTTTAAGGTGGTAAGAAGCAATATTTACTACATCACCATTCACAGTAACGTGTCTGTGGGAAACAAGTTGTCTCGCACCTCTTCTAGAAGGAGCAATACCCATTCTAAAAACAACGTTATCTAATCTTGCTTCACATAATTGTAAAAGAACTTCACCAGTAACACCTTTAGTAGCTGATGCTTTTTTAAATAAACCTCTGAATTGTTTTTCTAAAATTCCGTAAGAATATTTAGCTTTTTGCTTTTCCATCAACTGGATAGCGAATTCAGATTTTTTACCTCTTTTTTTAGCCATCCCGTGTTGTCCGGGTGGATAATTTCTTTTTTCGAAAGCTTTATCGTCTCCGAAGATTGCTTCGCCGAATTTACGGGCGATTCTTGTACTTGGACCAGTATATCTTGCCATTTTAAATTGTTTAAGGTAGAGATTATGAATTCAGGTCTTATCCTTCGATAATCGGTATTCTGCCTAGGTTATACTAAAAATATATTATTAAACTCTACGTCTTTTAGGAGGACGACATCCGTTGTGAGGCATTGGAGTAACATCGATAATCTCAGTCACTTCAATTCCACCGTTATGCAAAGAACGGATAGCAGACTCACGTCCGTTTCCTGGTCCTTTTACATAAACCTTTACTTTTTTAAGTCCAGCTTCAAGAGCTACTTTACTACAATCTTCTGCTGCCATTTGGGCTGCGTATGGAGTGTTCTTTTTAGAACCTCTAAAACCCATTTTACCAGCTGAAGACCAAGAAATAACTTCACCTTTTTTGTTTGTCAAAGAAATGATGATATTGTTAAAAGTAGCAGAAATATGAGCTTCTCCCGTTGATTCAACGATAACTTTACGTTTTTTTGCAGTTGCTTTAGCCATATTACTTATTATTTAGTTGCTTTTTTCTTGTTGGCAACAGTTTTTCTTTTACCTTTTCTTGTTCTAGAGTTGTTTTTAGTTCTTTGTCCTCTTAAAGGAAGACCAGTTCTATGACGGATACCTCTATAACATCCAATATCCATTAAACGTTTGATGTTTAAAGAAACTTCAGAACGTAATTCTCCTTCAATTTTGAAAGCTGATACTGCTTCACGAATTGCTCCGATCTCATCATCATTCCAGTCTTGAACTTTTTTATCTTGGCTAACTTGAGCTTTTTCTAAAATCTCAATAGCTCTACTGCTTCCTAATCCGAAGATATAGGTAAGTGCTATAACACCTCTCTTATTTTTTGGGATATCTACCCCTGCTATTCTTGCCATAATTATCCTTGTCTTTGTTTAAATCTAGGATTCTTTTTGTTTATTACGTACAATCTCCCTTTTCTTCGCACAATTTTGCACTCGGGACTTCTCTTTTTTACTGAAGCTCTAACTTTCATTTTGAATATCCTTTAATATCTATAAGTAATTCTTGCTTTTGACAAATCGTAAGGGCTCATTTCTAGTTTCACTTTATCACCAGGTAATAATTTGATATAATGCATACGCATTTTTCCAGATATATGGGCTATTACAATATGTCCATTTTCTAACTCTACACGGAACATTGCATTTGATAATGCTTCAATGATTGATCCGTCTTGTTCTATTGCTGATTGTTTTGCCATAAAGTTAAGCTACTGCTTTTCTATTTTTACCACTTTTCATTAAACCATCATAATGCTTATTCAACAAGTATGAATTGATTTGCTGCATTGTGTCTATAGCAACTCCAACCATAATTATTAATGAAGTACCTCCAAAAAACATTGCCCAAGATTGCTGAACATCCATAAGACTTACAACAATTGCTGGGAACACAGCTATCAAAGCAAGAAATAAAGATCCTGGAAAAGTTATCAAAGACATCACCTTGTCAAGATAATCAGAGGTTTCAACTCCTGGTCTAATACCGGGAATAAAACCACCGCTTCTCTTTAAATCATCAGACATTTTGTTAGTAGGTACGGTGATTGCAGTATAAAAGAAAGTAAATACAATTATTAAAGTTGCAAATACAAAATTATACCAGAATCCAAACATATTACTAAAAGCGCCCACAATTGATTGTGAAGCATCTGATTTAGACAAACCTGCTAAAGCAGCTGGAATAAACATAATTGCTTGCGCAAAAATTATTGGCATAACCCCAGAAGCATTAAGCTTCAAAGGAATCCATTGTCTGTTTCCACCCAACATGTCTTGTTCAAAATCACCCGATGTTGTACGACGCGCATATTGAACAGGAATCTTCCTGATCGCCATAACCAATAGTACACAACAAATGATAACTAATAACCAAATAATGATCTCAATAACTAACAACATCGGTCCACCATTATTGTTGGTAACTCTTGTTGTAAACTCTTGAATAAAAGCCTGAGGTAATCTAGCCAAAATTCCAACCATAATTAACAAAGAAATACCATTTCCAATTCCTTTATCAGTAATTTTTTCTCCTAACCACATGGCAAAAATTGTCCCTGTAACTAAAATAATAACTGAAGAAAATAAGAATTCAAATGAATTGAATCCCAATAAAAATGCATTACTAGGTAATGTTCTATATAAATTATAGATGTAAGTTGGACCTTGAACTAAAGTAATCCCAATTGTCAACCAACGTGTAATTTGATTAATCTTTTTTCTACCGCTTTCTCCATCACTTTGAAGTTTTTGCAAATAAGGAATCGCAATTCCCATTAACTGAACCACAATGGAAGCAGAAATATAAGGCATAATTCCCAAAGCAAAAACAGAAGCTTGAGAAAAAGCACCTCCAGTAAACATGTCAAGAATTGAACCAATTCCTTCTTTAGTTTGCCCAGCTAAATTACCTAACTGTGTTGCATCAATACCTGGCAGGGTTACTTGAGCCCCAAAACGATAAACTAAAAGCAAACCCAATGTTATTAGGATTCTATTTTTCAGTTCCTCGATTTTCCAGACATTACTTATTGATTCAATAAATTTCTTCATATTAATTGAAAAATTACATTGTTACAGCTTCTCCACCAGCAGCTTCAATAGCAGCTTTTGCAGTAGCAGTAAATTTGTGAGCGGTTACTTTTAATTTTGCTGTCAATTCACCTCTACCTAAAATCTTAACGATTTCATTTTTAGTAGCTAAACGATTAGCAACATAAACTGTCATATCAACAGTATCTTTAATAACACCATTATCAACTAAAAGTTGCAGTGTATCAAGATTTACACCTTCGTAATCTTTACGATTGATGTTTGTAAAACCAAACTTAGGCACACGTCTTTGAAGTGGCATTTGACCTCCTTCAAAACCAATCTTTTTAGAATAACCAGAACGAGATTTTGCTCCTTTGTGACCTCTTGCAGAAGTACCACCTTTTCCAGAACCTTCTCCTCTACCTAATCTTTTATTTTGATTGTGTGTAGAACCTTCAGCAGGTTGTAAGTTACTTAAATTCATAACAGTATTTGTTATTTAGCTTCTTCAACAGAAACTAAGTGTTTAACTTTATTTATCATCCCAAGGATTGTAGGGTTTGAATCATGCTCTACAACTTGTCCCATTTTACGTAGACCTAAAGCTTCTAATCCTCTTTTTTGTGTAAGGGGACAGTTGATTTTGCTTCTAACTTGTTTTACTAATAATTTAGCCATAATTTCCTTGAATTAACCTTTAAAAACTTTTTCTAAAGAAACGCCTCTTTGTTTTGCAACAGTATAAGCACTTCTCATTTGTAATAAAGCATCAAAAGTTGCTTTTACCACGTTGTGAGGATTTGAAGATCCTTGAGATTTAGATAATACATCATGAATTCCCACTGATTCAAGAACTGAACGAACAGCTCCACCAGCAATAACTCCCGTACCGTGAGAGGCAGGAATTAAGAAAACACGTGCACCACCAAATTTACCTTTTTGTTCGTGAGGAACTGATTGACCATTCAAAGGAATTTTTACTAAATTTTTCTTAGCATCTTCTACTGCTTTCGCAATTGCTTCAGAAACATCTTTAGATTTTCCTAATCCGTGTCCAACCACTCCGTTTTCATCACCTACAACTACAATAGCAGAAAAACCAAAAGCTCTACCACCCTTTGTAACCTTAGTAACACGATTTACACTTACCAGACGATCTTTTAATTCAAGACCACTTGGTTTTACTAACTCTACATTCTTGTATTTACTATTAGACATACTATATTAGAATTTAAGTCCAGCCGCTCTTGCGCCTTCCGCTAATGATTTAATACGTCCGTGATATAAATAACCTCCTCTATCGAAAGTTACTACGTCTATCCCAGCTTTTAAAGCTTTTTCAGCAACTAGTTTTCCAACTGCTGTAGCAACTTCAATGTTCGTACCGTTACCTATTTCTTTTTCTCTTGAAGAAGCTGCCAATATAGTAACTCCGTTTACGTCATCAATAAGTTGAGCGTAAATTTCTTTGTTACTTCTAAATACAGATAGTCTTGGATTAGTAGCAGTACCACTAATTGTCTTTCTAATTCTGAATCTAATTCGTTGTCTTCTTTCAGGTTTTGTTAATGACATAATCTTATTTTTTAAGCTGATTTACCTGCTTTTCTTCTTAATACTTCACCTACAAATTTAACACCTTTTCCTTTGTACGGCTCAGGCTTACGGAAACCTCTGATTTTCGCAGCTACCTGACCTAAAAGTTGTTTGTCAAATGATGTTAATTTAACAATTGGATTTTTACCTTTTTCAGATATCGTTTCTAAAGTCACTTCCGAAGCGATTTCTAAAACTATATTGTGAGAGTAACCAAGTGCTAAATCTAATTTTTGTCCTTGATTAGAAGCTCTATAACCAACTCCTACCAATTCTAATGACTTAGTAAAACCTTCTGTTACACCGATAATCATGTTATTGATTAAAGATCTGTACAATCCGTGTTTTGCTCTTTGGTCTTTGTGATCAGAAGATCTTTCTACTTGAACTAGATCCCCTTCAACCGTTACAGTTACGTCCGAAAACTCCTGAGTTAGTTGACCATTTTTTCCTTTTACCGTAATAATACCATCCGCAACTGTAACAGTTACTCCAGCTGGTATTGTTACTGGGCTTTTACCTATTCTTGACATCTTATATAGTCTTTAAAATTAGTATACGTAACAAATTACTTCGCCACCAACATTCAGTTGTTTCGCTTTCTTTCCAGTCATTAAACCTTTTGAAGTAGAAACAATAGCAATTCCTAATCCGTTAAGGATTCTAGGAATGGTAGAAGAACTTGAATATTTACGTAAACCTGGTTTACTAATTCTTTGGATATCTTTAATTACTGACTCTTTAGTATCTTTATCATACTTCAAAGCGATTTTGATTGAACCCTGAACAGCGTTGTCTTCAAATTTGTAACTCAAGATATAACCTTGATCAAATAAGATCTTAGTTATTTCTTTTTTTAGATTAGATGCAGGAATTTCAACAACTTTGTGGTTTGCAGCCACTGCGTTACGAACTCTTGTCAAATAATCGGCAATAGGATCTGTATACATGTGTATTAATTTGCGGTTTTGGTTTTCGACAAACTATTTATCGAACCTGAAACCAATTTATAAATTTCAATAATTACGAATTTCAAATTACGAATGACATTTAAAATGCAATTCGTAATTTGAAATTCATAATTGATTTTACCAAGATGCTTTTTTAACACCTGGTATCAATCCGTTATTTGCCATTTCACGAAATGTAACACGTGAAAGACCGAATTGACGCATATACCCTCTTGGTCTACCTGTTAATTTACAACGATTGTGCAAACGAACTGGCGAAGCATTTTTTGGTAACTTTTGCAAACCTACGAAATCTCCAGCTTCTAACAAAGCTTTTCTTTTCTCAGCATACTTAGCTACTGTTTTTTCTCTCTTAACCTCGCGGGCTTTCATTGATTCTTTAGCCATGTCTTAATTCTTTTTAAAAGGTAAACCTAGTTCAGCCAATAATGATTTTGCTTCCTTATCTGTTTTTGCAGTAGTTACAAAAGAAATATCCATACCTGAAATTTTGTTTACTTTATCAATATCAATTTCTGGGAAAATGATTTGTTCCAAAACTCCAAGGTTATAATTTCCTCTTCCGTCAAAACCAGTAGCTTTAATACCACTGAAATCTCTTACACGCGGTAATGCAGAAGTAATAAGTCTATCTAAAAACTCATACATTCTTTCTCCACGTAAAGTAACTTTTGCTCCAATCGGCATCCCTTTTCTCAATTTGAATGACGCAACGTCTTTCTTTGAAATTGTAGATACTGCTTTCTGTCCAGTGATCTTTGTCAACTCATCAACTGCATAGTCGATTAGTTTTTTATCAGATACAGCTGCACCAACTCCTTTACTTAAAACGATTTTTTCCAATTTTGGAACTTGCATTACGTTTACGTATCCGAATTCCTCTTTAAGAGCAGCAATTACTCTGCTCTTATATTCTTCTTTTAGTCTAGGTATATACGCCATTACTATAGTACTTGATTAGATTTTTTTGAAAATCTTACTTTCTTATCTCCTTCTACTCTAATACCAACTCTAGTTGTTTCCTTAGTTTTAGGATCAATTAAAGAAATATTAGATATTTGTATAGAAGCTTCTTTCTTTACGATACCACCTTGAGGGCTTTTTGCACTAGGTTTCGTATGTTTTGAAACCATATTTACACCTTCAACAATCGCTTTGTTTTTCTCACGGTACACACGTAAAACTTTACCTTCAGCACCTTTATGGTCTCCAGCTATTACTCTTACAATGTCACCTGATTTTATTTTTAGCTTTATCATCTTAAAAACGAATTAAAGCACTTCTGGTGCTAATGATACAATTTTCATGAATTGTTTTTCACGAAGTTCTCTTGCTACCGGACCAAAAACACGAGTTCCTCTCATTTCACCAGCAGCATTTAATAACACACATGCGTTGTCATCAAATCTAATGTATGAACCATCGGCTCTTCTCACTTCTTTTTTGGTACGTACAACAACTGCAGTTGAAACAGCTCCTTTTTTAACGCTTCCGTTAGGAGCAGTATCTTTGATAGAAACTACAATCTTGTCACCAACAGAGGCATACCTTCTTTTGGTACCTCCTAAAACTCGGATAGTTAAAACTTCCTTTGCTCCAGTGTTATCTGCTACTTTTAGTCTTGATTCTTGTTGTACCATAATTATTTAGCTCTTTCTAAGATTTCAACTAACCTCCAACATTTTGTTTTACTCATAGGACGCGTTTCGCTAATCCTTACAGTATCTCCAATGTTGCAGTCGTTCTTTTCGTCGTGTGCGTGATACTTTTTAGTTTTCAACACGAACTTACCGTATAATGGGTGTTTTACTTTACGCACTTCAGCAACAACAATAGATTTATCCATTTTGTCTGAAGTAACAACACCAACTCTTTCTTTTCTTAAATTTCTTTTTTCTTCCATCTTTCAGCAGATTACAATTATTGCAACTCTCTTTTAGTAAGTTCCGTAGCTAATCTTGCAACTGTTCTTCTTACACTTCTAATTTGAAGTGGGTTCTCAATTGGAGAAATAGCGTGAGCCATTTTTAGGTCGGCATATGCCTTCTTAGTCTGGCTAAGTTTTTCTTGCAACTCCGCTGCAGAAAGATCTTTTATTTCTGATTGTTTCATAATATAATATAAATTATGCTTCGAAATCTCTAGCAACGACGAATTTAGTTTTTACTGGAAGCTTTTGAGCTGCAAGACGTAACGCCTCTTTTGCAACTGACAAAGGTACTCCTCCAACTTCAAACATAATTCTTCCGGGTTTAACAACGGCAGCCCAATACTCAACTGCACCTTTACCTTTACCCATACGTACCTCAAGAGGTTTCTTAGTGATAGGTTTGTCTGGAAATATTTTGATCCATAATTGTCCTTCTCTTTTCATGAAACGAGTTGCAGCAATACGTGCAGCTTCAATTTGACGAGAGGTTAAGAACATTCCATCTTCATGTACAGATTTAATACCAAACATTCCATTAGAAAGTTCATGTCCTCTTTGAGAATTTCCTTTCATTTTACCTTTTTGTACCTTACGGTATTTTGTTCTTTTAGGCTGTAACATTTTTCTTTAGTTTAAAAATTTACTTTCGTTTACGAGCGTCTGGCTTTCCACCTTTGTTAAAAGGTTTTCTGTCTCCTCTAGGAGAATCACCACCTTTACCACCAGCACCAGATTGTTTTTTGTCCATTCCAGCAAGTGGAGAAAGATCTCTCTTTCCATAAACTTCACCTTTCATGATCCACACTTTGATACCCATTCTACCATAAGTAGTATGCGCTTCAGCCAAAGCATAATCAATATCAGCTCTGAAAGTTGATAGAGGAACTCTACCTTCTTTGAAACCTTCTGAACGTGCCATCTCTGCACCATTCAAACGACCAGAAATCAAAACTTTGATACCTTCAGCGTTCATACGCATTGAAGCAGCAATAGCCATTTTGATTGCACGTCTGTAAGAAATTCTGCTTTCGATTTGACGACAGATGCTTGTAGCAACTAGATACGCGTCAAGTTCAGGTCTTTTTATTTCAAAGATGTTGATTTGAACCTCTTTGTCAGTAATTTTCTTAAGTTCTTCTTTTAACTTGTCTACCTCTTGTCCACCTTTCCCGATAATGATACCTGGTCTTGCAGTAGTGATAGTAACGGTTACAAGTTTTAAAGTTCTCTCGATGATTACTTTTGATACACTAGCTTTTGATAAACGAGCATGGATATACTTTCTGATTTTGTGATCTTCGGCAAGTTTATCACCGTAATCATTTCCACCATACCAGTTTGAGTCCCATCCTCTGATGATACCAAGTCTATTTCCAATTGGATTTGTCTTTTGTCCCATCTTGTATTAAATTGCTTGTGTGTTATTAATAGATCCAAGCACGATTGTTACGTGATTAGAACGTTTTCTTATTCTGTGCGCACGACCTTGTGGAGCTGGACGAAGTCTTTTCAACATCATACCACCATCTACTGTAATCGTTTTAACAAATAAACCTGCTTCTTCCATATTAGCGTCAGGGTTTTTTGCTTGCCAGTTGGCAATTACAGATAAAACCAATTTTTCTAATTTTCTTGAAGCTTCTTTAGAACTAAATCTTAAGATGTTTAGTGCTCTTTCTACCTTCTGACCTCTTACCAAGTCCGCTACTAAGCGCATTTTTCTAGGTGAAGTAGGGCAGTTATTCAATTTTGCGAAAGCAATAGACTTATTAGCCTCTTTTCTCGCATCTGCTGTTTCTCTTTTACGAACTCCCATTGCTTCTTATTTTTTACCTTTATTTTTTGCTCCAGCATGACCCCTAAAAGATCTAGTTGGTGAAAATTCTCCTAATTTGTGACCTACCATGTTTTCTGTTACGTAAACTGGTACAAATTGACGACCGTTATGAACTGCGATTGTTTGTCCAACAAAGTCTGGAGTAATCATAGAAGCTCTAGACCATGTCTTTACAACTCCTTTATTTCCACCAGCAATGTTTTCTTGAACTTTCTTGTCTAACTTATAATGAACGAAAGGTCCTTTTTTTAATGAACGTGCCATATCTTATTATTTCTTTCTACGTTCTACGATATACTTGTTACTCGGGTTTTTCTTAGAACGAGTTCTATAACCTTTAGCTGGTATTCCATTTCTTGAACGTGGATGTCCACCAGAAGAACGTCCTTCACCACCACCCATTGGGTGATCGACAGGGTTCATTGCAACAGGTCTTGTTCTAGGTCTTCTTCCTAACCATCTTGTTCTACCTGCTTTACCAGATACAACTAATTGGTGGTCTGAATTAGAAACTGCTCCAATTGTAGCCGAACACGTCAACAAGATTAATCTTGTCTCCCCAGAAGGCATTTTAATTGTAGCATATTTTCCATCTCTTGCCATTAATTGAGCAAATGTTCCAGCCGAACGAGCGATTACAGCCCCTTGTCCTGGTCTCAATTCGATACAAGAAATTACAGTTCCTAACGGAATTCTGCTTAAAGGTAAAGTATTACCAATTTCAGGTTGAGATTCTGGACCAGAAACTAATTTCTGACCAACTTTCAATCCGTTTTGAGCAATAACATACGTTTTCTCACCATCAGCATAAGCCAATAATGCGATAAATGCAGTACGATTTGGATCATATTCAATTGATTTAACCGTAGCAGGAATTCCTTCTTTTGTACGTTTAAAATCAATGATACGATATCTCTGCTTGTGACCACCACCCGTATAACGCATGGTCATCTTTCCTTGACTATTTCTACCACCAGAGTTTTTTATCGGCGCTATCAAAGAGCGTTCCGGCTTATCAGTTGTAATGGCGTCATAACCATTCACAACTCTAAATCGCTGACCTGGGGTAATAGGTTTTAATTTTCTTACTGACATTTTATCTTAGATATTGTTGTAAAAATCAATTGTTTGTCCTTCTTGTACTTGAACAATTGCCTTTTTAATTGCATTAGTCTTTCCACTGATTAAACCACTTTTAGTGTATTTTGTAGTTCTGTCCGGTCTTACGTTCATCGTGTTAACACTCAAAATAGTTACTCCATAAGCAGCTTCAATAGCTTTCTTAATTTGTACTTTGTTTGCTTTTTTGTCAACTACGAATCCGAAGCGGTTTAAAACTTCACTTTCTTTGGTTACTTTTTCTGTTACTATAGGCTTAATTATGATGCTCATATCCTATTATTTACTTAAATTTTCTTCAATTATCTCTAAAGAACTCTCTAAAAGCACTAAATTATTAGCGTTTAATATAGCGTAAGTGCTTAATTCTAAGCTACTTACCACACTAGAGCCTTTTAAATTGCGTGACGACAAATATACATTTTTATTTACATCACCCAACACAAACAGGGATTTTTTATTTTCTAACTCTAAAGCTTTCAAAACATTAATGAAATTTTTAGTGTTTGGTGTTTCAAATTCAAAGTCTGCAAGTACGATAATGTTCGACTCTTTTGCTTTGATTGAGAAAGCAGATTTTCTTGCCAAACGCTTCAAGTTTTTATTCAATTTAAATGAATAACTTCTTGGTCTTGGTCCGAAAACTGTTCCACCACCTTTAAACAATGGATTCTTTGCACTACCCGCACGAGCTGTACCAGTTCCTTTTTGTTTTTTAATCTTACGCGTACTTCCCGCAACTTCAGCTCTTTCTTTAGCTTTGTGCGTTCCTTGTCTTTGATTAGCAAGATATTGCTTTACATCAAGGTATACTGCGTGATTGTTTGGTTCTATACCAAATACTGAATCAGAAAGTTGAACTTTTCTTCCAGTATCTTTTCCGTTGAAATCTAATACTTTTGCTTCCATTACTTCTGAATGATTACGTAAGAGTTGTTATGACCAGGAACACATCCTTTTATAACAAGTAGGTTCTTATCAGCCACTACTTTTAAAACTCTAAGGTTTTGAACTTTTACATTGTCTCCTCCCATTCTTCCAGCCATACGCATTCCTTTGAATACTCTAGATGGATAAGAAGAAGCTCCTACAGAACCTGGCGCTCTTAAACGGTTGTGTTGACCGTGAGTTGCTTGACCAACACCACCAAAACCGTGACGTTTTACAACCCCTTGAAAACCTTTACCTTTAGATACACCTTGTACATCTACAAATTCTCCTTCAGAAAAAATAGAAACATCAATAAGATCTCCTAATTTTTGTTCTGTTGCGAAATCTTGGAATTCAACGACTTTTTTCTTAGCTACAGTTCCCGCTTTTTTAAAGTGACCTAAAGCCGCTTTTGTGGAATGTTTCTCGTTTTTGTCATCGAAACCAAGTTGCAACGCTTCGTACCCGTCAACACCTTTGGTTCTGACTTGGGTAACAACGCATGGTCCAGCTTCGATTACTGTACAAGGAATATTCTTCCCGTTCTCGTCGAAAATGCTAGTCATGCCGATTTTTCTACCAATTAACCCAGACATAATTATTAATTATTAATTATTAAATATAAATATAGAACGCAGCTTTTAACCGATTCCTATTTTTTTAGTGGGTGCAAATGTATAACTTATTTACACACAAACCAAAAAAATAATTTTCGATTAAAAACAGCGTCCTTTTCTTACTAGTAAGCTATTTAAACTTTGATCTCTACTTCAACACCGCTAGGCAATTCAAGTTTCATCAAGGCATCAATAGTTTTAGATGAAGATGAATAAATGTCAATTAATCTCTTGTATGACATTACTTCGAATTGCTCTCTCGCTTTTTTGTTAACGTGTGGAGAACGTAGCACTGTAAAAAGTTTTTTGTGAGTTGGCAATGGAATTGGTCCTGTAACAACTGCACCGGTACTTTTTACCGTTTTTACGATCTTTTCAGCAGACTTGTCTACCAACATGTGATCGTAAGATTTTAATTTTATTCTGATTTTTTGACTCATTTTCTTAAAGATTATGCGTTTCCTTTTGCTTTTTTGATAACTGCTTCTGAAATATTAGAAGGCGTTTCAGAGTAGTGTGAAAATTCCATAGTAGATGTTGCTCTACCTGAAGAAAGTGTTCTCAACGTAGTAACGTATCCAAACATTTCAGATAATGGCACATCTGCTTTGATGGTTTTTGCACCAGCTCTATCACCCATATCATTCACCTGACCTCTACGACGGTTGATATCACCTACGATATCCCCCATGTTTTCTTCTGGTGTAATCACTTCCATTTTCATGATTGGCTCTAATATAACAGCACCAGCTGCTTTAGCTACCTCTCTATACCCCATTCTTGCTGCAAGCTCAAAAGAAAGTGCATCAGAATCCACTGGGTGGAAAGATCCGTCTAATAAAGTTACTTTCAAACTATCAACTTGGTATCCTGCTAAAGGACCTGTTTTCATAGCTTCTCTGAAACCTTTTTCTACAGATGGAATATATTCTTTAGGAACGTTACCACCTTTTACAGCATTAACAAACTGCAATCCTACAGGAGCTTTACCATCAACTTCATCAGCAGGCTCTAGTCTAAATACGATATCACCGAATTTACCACGACCACCAGATTGTTTCTTGTAAGTTTCTCTGTGTTGAGCAGATTTTGTAAATGCTTCTTTGTATTCAACTTGAGGCTCACCTTGATTTACTTCAACTTTGAATTCACGTTTCATTCTATCAACCAAGATATCTAAGTGAAGCTCACCCATACCTGAGATAATAGTTTGACCCGAAGCCTCATCAGTTCTAACAGTAAATGTAGGATCTTCTTCCGCCAATTTAGCCAAAGCCATACCCATTTTATCTACGTCAGCTTTAGTTTTAGGCTCAATAGCAATACCAATTACCGGTGCTGGGAATTTCATTGACTCAAGAATGATTGGGTGTTTTTCATCACACAATGTATCTCCAGTTTTAATATCTTTAAAACCAACTGCCGCTCCAATATCACCTGCTTCGATATAATCGATTGGGTTTTGCTTGTTGGCATGCATTTGGTAGATACGAGAAATTCTTTCTTTGTTTCCTGAACGTGTGTTCAAAACATAAGAACCTGCATCCAAACGTCCTGAATAAGCACGGAAGAAAGCTAAACGACCTACGAATGGGTCAGTAGCAATTTTAAACGCTAAAGCAGCGAATGGCTCTTTAACATCTGGCTTACGCAATATTTTAGTTTGATCTTCTTCTAATAACTCAGCATCATCAGGATGAATCCCTTCGATACCCTCTTTATCCATTGGAGATGGCAAATATTTACATACTGCATCTAACATGAATTGAACTCCTTTATTTTTAAAAGAAGAACCAGCAATCATAGGAATGATAGCCATATCCATTACAGCTGCTCTCAATGCAATGTTGATTTCTTCCTCAGTAATAGAGTTTTCATCTTCCATGAATTTTTCAAGCAAAGTCTCATCATAATCAGCAACTGCCTCAATAAGAATCGATCTGTATTCTTTAACCTCGTCAAGCATATCTTCTGGAATAGGCACAATCTCGTAAGTTGCTCCCATACCTTCTTCATCCCAAACAATAGCCTGGTTTCTAACTAAATCCACAACACCTTTGAAATCATTTTCTTCACCAATAGGCAAAGTGATCGCAACTGCATTTGATTTCAACATATCTCTTACTTGTTGACAAACCATCAAAAAGTTAGAACCTTGTCTATCCATTTTATTAACGAAACCAATACGTGGTACTCTGTATTGATCTGCTAATCTCCAATTAGTTTCTGATTGTGGCTCAACACCATCAACAGCACTAAACAAGAAAACCAAACCATCAAGCACACGCAAAGAACGGTTTACTTCAACTGTAAAGTCAACGTGTCCCGGTGTATCGATAATATTAAAGTGGTAAGGCAATGTTTCAGGTAAAACTTTACCTTGAGTAGTTGGAAAATTCCATTCACAAGTTGTAGCAGCAGAAGTAATTGTAATACCTCTTTCTTGCTCTTGTGCCATCCAGTCCATTGTTGCAGCACCATCGTGTACTTCACCAATTTTGTGTGATTTTCCAGTATAGAATAATATACGCTCCGTTGTTGTTGTTTTACCAGCATCAATGTGAGCAGCAATTCCTATGTTTCTTGTATATTTAAGTTCTCTAGCCATTTCTTAAGAATTAAAATCTAAAGTGAGAGAATGCTTTATTAGCTTCTGCCATTTTGTGAGTATCCATTCTCTTTTTAACAGCAGCTCCTTCTTCTTTAGCCGCAGCTAAACATTCTGAAGCTAACCTTTGAGCCATTGATTTTTCGTTTCTTCTTCTAGAATAAAGTATCAACCACTTCATCGCCATAGAAATTTTTCTATCTGGACGAATTTGCATTGGAATTTGAAATGTAGCACCACCTACTCTACGACTACGCACTTCTACGTGAGGCATAACATTGGTTAACGCATCTTTCCAAATTTCTAATGATGGTTTCTCTGCATCTTGTTTTTTAGACTCAATGATGTCAATTGCATCATAAAATACTTTAAACGCTGTCGATTTTTTTCCATCCCACATTAAGTTGTTCACAAAACGTGTTACCAGTTGGTCATTAAACCTTGGATCTGGTAAAAGTGGTCTTTTCTTTGCCGCTCTTTTTCTCATGTCTTTTTTTTAATAAAATGTCATACCCATACAACTGTGATTAATCACATCCCTATAAGAAATAACTTTTTAAATTACTTTTTTGCTTCTTTTGGGCGTTTTGCTCCGTACTTAGATCTTCTTTGCGTTCTTCCTGCTACTCCTGACGTATCAAGTGCACCACGAACGATGTGATATCTAACTCCTGGTAAATCTTTTACCCTTCCACCCCTAACTAATACTATCGAGTGCTCTTGTAAATTGTGTCCTTCACCAGGGATGTAAGCATTCACTTCGTTACCATTTGTCAAACGTACACGCGCTACTTTACGCATTGCAGAGTTTGGTTTTTTTGGTGTTGTAGTGTAAACACGCGTACAAACCCCTCTTCTTTGAGGACAAGAATCTAAAGCAACCGATTTACTCTTCTTAGTTATCTGAGTTCTTCCTGTTCTTACTAATTGTTGAATTGTTGGCATAATTAATACTAAAAATTTCTTATTATATTAAATTCCCGCTTTTTACGGGGTTGCAAATGTAGAAAATATTTTTTACTCTACAAACGTTAATCTATTAATTTTCAATAAGATTATTTTATCATTTGATTTTTATCACAAACATTAGATATTTGCGTTACTTTTATTAAAAACACTTACTCATTTGAAATCCACTATAATTTTACTATTCCTTATAGTTTTTTGCCTTAATTCATCTGCGCAAAATTTTCGGTTATCAATAAACGGACGCAATTCAGTAGAAACAAAAACCATAGACTCTTTAAAATACAACTCCGAACACAAAAACACAAAATCGATCAACGAAGAGCTGATTCGAGTTTCTAAAAAATTAGCCGAAATAGGATACATAGATAATGCCACGCTGGAATTCACAAAAAAAAAAGACTCTAGTTTTGTCGCCAATTTTTCAATAGGAAAAAAAATAAAATCAATACATATATATATAGGTACAAATAATCAATTTAGCAGCTTGTCTGACATCAGTAAAAAAGATACTTTAACATTGCCTTACACAGAAATCAATTCTTTTCTAAAGCAAGTTATTCAAAAACTAGAGCAAAACGGGTTTGCATTAGCTAGACTAAAACTAACAAACATTAAAAGAATTGATACCGAGATTTATGCTGATTTAAAGTTAGAATCGGATAAAAAAAGAATACTAAACTCGATCACAATAAATTACGCAGAAAACAACGGATCAAAAACATTTCCTAGTGGACCTTTAGCACAAATCAACAGAAAATACAAAAACAGCATTTTTAATCAAGAAATCCTAGAAGAAATTTATACTGATTTTGAAAAATTTAGATTTATTAACCAGGTAAAATATCCCGAGATTTTATTTACAAAAGACACGACGAAAGTTTACGTATATCTGGAGAAAAAAAAATCGAATACATTTGATGGTTTTATTGGGTTTTCCAATAATGAGAATAAAAAAATAACCCTAAATGGTTACTTAGACGTAAAACTAGAAAACATCTTGGGTTCTGGAGAACAATTATCCGTTTATTGGAAAAGCGACGGAAACGACCAAAAAACTTTTAACGCCAGCATTGAATTGCCCTATTTATTCAAAACCCCTATAGGACTAAAAGCACAAATTCAGTTATTCCGACAAGACAGCACCTTCCAAAACACAAAAACAGCAATTGACTTAAGCTACTTTACCAATTACAATACACGATTTTACATAGGATACCAAAAAACTGAATCAAGTGACATTCAGAATTCAGCCGAGACTTTGATAAGTGATTTTAATAATTCCTTTTTAACCTCCACCTTTAATTACACTAAATTAGACTTAACTAGTTTTATTTTTCCAATAAAATCCATTTTCGCTATAACTGCCGGAACAGGAAAACGGGAAATCAACAATCAGTCAGAAAACACAACAAAAAGCAATCAGTTTTTTTTAAACATTCAGGCTAACCATAACTTTAACTTGAGCAAAAAAAATATAATAAATATAAATAGCCAGAATTATTATTTACAAAGCAATAAATATATCGAAAATGAACTTTTCCGTTTTGGAGGACTCAACAGTGTAAGAGGATTTGCAGAAAACAGCTTACAAGCTTATTTCACAACCTCAATTCTTACAGAATACAGGTATATACTCTCTCCCAATCTCTATGTCCACTCCATCCTAGATTACTGTATTTATAAGAACAAATCACGTTTTGAACAAACCGACAACACTGAAAAACTGCTAGGAATAGGACTTGGATTTGGACTACAAACAAAAAATGGCTTATTAAAATTTGCTGCTGCAAATGGCAACACCCAAAACCAACAAATTGAAATTTACAACACTATTATTCACATCTCTTATAAAGTTAAATTTTAATTACAATGAAAATAAATTATATCCCAAAAATCACCTGATTTTATTAACCTTATTCTAATTTCAATTAGAAGATGGACTAAAGTCAACACTCAAAAAAAAATACCTCCCTCTATCATAATACTTATGTCTTTCTTAACAAGAACTCTAGGTTTTTAACCTTCTTTATTAATAAAGAAAACCACTTAAGAAACTTTAATTATTCATCCATTGCCAAAATAAAAAATACAAAAAACATAAATAACATTATTTTAAACACATATAAACATTCAGTAAATAATTATAATAATTATTTACTGAATGTGTTTTTTTTTAAGACTAAATGTATTTTATACTTTATATTTTTTGAATAAAAACATTGAATAATTAACAATAATTATTGATTTTACTGAATTATTCTCAACATTTAACAGGTATCTATTAGGAATATTAAGAAATTATTAAGAAGTTTGAGAAACTAATTCAAAATAATTTAATATGAAATTAATGTTTAACAATTTTTTAGTGCTGGCAATAGCACTGATTTCGCAAGTCACATTTGCACAAGACAGAATAGTATCTGGGCTTGTTTCCGACGAAAGTGGAATGCCAATTCCAGGAGTGAACGTTCTGGTTAAAGGAACCACGAACGGAATTCAAACTGATTTTGACGGTAAATTTCAAATCATGACTTCCCCACAACAAATTTTGGTTTTTTCCTATATAGGCATGATTAATCAGGAAGTCTTGGCTTCAACAACCAATTTAACAATCAAACTGAAAGAGGATGCAGTTCAACTTGAAGGTGTAGTCATAACTGCTCTTGGAATAAAAAGAGAAAAAAAATCACTAGGATACGCAACACAGGAAGTACAAGGCGACCTATTAAATGAAGGCGGTCAAAATAACGCCCTTACTGCTCTTTCAGGAAATGTAGCTGGTCTCCAGATTGTCGCGCCATCAACAATGGGTGGATCATCAAGAATCATAATGAGAGGTATTGGATCAGTTACAGGAGAAAACAAACCTTTAATAGTAGTAGATGGTATTCCTTTAGACAATGGTAATTATAACGATTCCAATACAGAAAGAGGTGCCGGAGGTAGAGATTATGGTGATGCTTCTGCGGATATTAATCCAGACGATATCGAATCTGTAACGGTATTAAAAGGAGGTCCAGCAGCAGCACTTTATGGAAACAGAGCTGGTAATGGTGCCATTTTATACACCACAAAATCAGCTAAAAAAGGAAAAGGTGTAATTGAATTCAATACTGGAATTACTTTAGAATCGATAAATATCATGCCAACCCTTCAAAATTCCTATGGGGGAGGTAATTCTTCTACTTTTGGAACAGCTAACATAGGCGGAACCAATTACAATATAGCTGATTATGCTACAGATGAAAGCTGGGGACCTAAATATGATGCCAATTTAAAATATTTACCTTGGAATGCTTTTGATCCTGAATTCTCTAATGATTATCTGAAAGAAAAATCATGGGTAGCCCCAACGAACGATGTACGTTCTTTTTTTAGAACAGGAGTAACTCGCAACAATTCGATCTCTTTCATGAAAGCTACAGAAGATTCAAACATCCGGATTTCTTATGCTAATCAAAGCTCTGAAGGTATTGTGCCAAATAGCACACTGGCTAAAAACACTTTCTCGTTCAACGCTAGTACTAAAATAACGGACAAATTCAAAGTGGAAGCCATGGCAACCTATGCATTGACACAGGGTTTTAACCGACCGGAACAAGGATATGGCGACAACAGTTTAGGACAAAAATTCTTTCAATGGGGTCAAAGACAGTTGGATTACAATGAATTAAAAGACTACAAATTAGCTAATGGAGATCAAAGGACTTGGAACAGAATTGGTTTTGACAATGCAACACCAAATTATTCTGATAATGCCTATTGGACTATAAACGAAAACACATCCGAAGACAAAAGAAACCGACTTTATGGTAATGCAAAATTGACTTACAACATCACTCCAGAATTATATGTAGTCGGTAATTTGTATGCTGACACTTATAATTTCAGAGTAAGTGAAAGAGTAGCCATTGGCTCTCAAGCACAATCAAGTTACACCGATATGACCAGAACTTTAAGTGATTATAACTATGAAGGCCGAGTACATTATGATAAAAAATTAGGAAAATTCAGTATTAATTCCTTTTTGGGTGCTAACAGAAGAAATTACTCCTTCAACTCCATAAGCGGACAATCTGTTGGAGGTCTAGTATTACCCGGACTGTATAACTTATCTAACAGTGCCGAACAAGCCAGAGCGACTAATGAACAGCAGTTTATGAGAACCAATAGTCTTTATGGCTTTGCTTCTATTGGATACGACAATATGTTATTCCTCGAAGTAACGGATCGAAATGACTGGTTCAGTACCACAACCGAATCTGTAAATTATGCTTCTGCAACCGGTAGTTTTGTTTTTTCTGAATTGACAGATATTGATTGGCTTGACTTTGGTAAACTTAGAGCAGGATGGGCACAAGCCGGAAACAGCACTACACCTTACCGACTTCAAAATTATGCCGATACCTATACTCCTTTTCAAGGCGATCCAAGATACAGCAGTGCATTAAGCTCTAATAATGCCGATTTAGTACCTGAATTGAAAACCACCAAAGAAATAGGTGTCGAATTAAGTTTATTCAAAAAAAGAGTAAATCTAGATGTATCCTATTATGATGTAATCACAACTGATTTAATTACACCTATTCAAGTGGAAAGCAGCACAGGTTTCACTTCTAAATTGATCAATGCTGGTAAATTACAAAATAGAGGTATTGAAACTACTTTAAATATTAATCCGATACGAACGGAAGATTTTAACTGGGATATTACTTGGAACTTTGCTAAAAATGACAACAAACTAGTCGAACTATACCAAGATGTAAGCAGTTTACAATTAGCACAAGGGCCATTTAGAGCAAGATTATTAGCTGTTGTGGGAGAAAAATACGGACAACTCTACGGGACCGACTTTGTTTACGACAACAATGGAAATAAACTGGTTGGAGCTGATGGAAATTACGTAGCCTCTGAACAAAAGTCTCTTGGATCTATTATTCCTGATTATAATATGGGAATAAGAAATGCTTTCCGTTATAAAAACTTTAGTTTGAATGTATTAGTTGACATCCAAAAAGGAGGAAGCTATTTCTCAACGACTCACATGTGGGGAACTTATTCTGGTATGCTCGAAAATTCTGCTGCAAACGGAATAAGAGAAAACGGAATTGTAGTAGATGGAGTTTTGGCAGATGGAACACCAAACACACAGAACATCAATGCTCGAACTTGGGCACAAGCACACTATAATACCGTAGATGCTCAAAATGTTTTTGATGCGGATTACATTAAATTAAGAGAAGTTTCCTTTTCATATAGTTTACCTATCAAAAGAGAAAGCCCTTTTAGCAGTATTAAGCTATCTCTTTATGGAAGAAACCTATTTGCATGGGGATTGGCTTGGGACGGAATGGATCCAGAAATGGCTTCTTATGGAAGTGGAAACACCCAAGGTATCGAAGGGGGTTCATTACCTTCTACAAGAACTTATGGAATGAACGTAGAATTTAAATTCTAATAAAAAAATTATGAAAAAAAGAATTATATCCGCCTTATCAGTTATTGTCATACTTGTAACCGCAAGTTGTTCCACTGATTTAGAAGAAATCAACATCGACCCAAACAGACCGGAAGCTGTACCCACCTACGGAATATTCAACTATGCGAATAAAGCTATTATGGACGGAACAAGAGGCCCATTTTCTTCCGCTAGAATAGCCCTACCATGGGTTCAATATTCGGCCCAAAGAAATTATACAGAGGAAGATCGTTTCCAATTCAGACAAGAATCCAATACAGCTTTGTACAATTCCTATTATTTGGCAGCCAACAACTACAAATCAATTATAGATTTGAATGTAAATCCGGCCACAAAAGATGAAATGTCAGCTTATGGAAATAATGATAATCAAATTGCAGCGGCCAGAATAATGCTAGCCTATACTTTTTCCCAATTAGTAGATACCTACGGCGATATTCCTTATTATTCCTATGGAAATAGCGATCCAGATTTTCAGGCCTTACAGTTAGACAAAGGTATACTGAAAGCCAAATATGCCAGTCAGGAAAAAATCTATGCCGATCTTTTAAAAGAATTAAAAGAAGCTTCGGAAATGATTGTGCTTACAGGAGTGGTTTTCACAAGAGGAGATCAACTTTTTCAAGGAAATGCACAGAAACTAAAAAGATTCTCTAATTCTTTAAGATTGCGAATTGCAAACAGAGTTAAAGGAATAATTCCTGGTGCCGAGGATCATATTGCTAGTGCAATCACTTCAGGAGTGATGCTTTCAAATGCTGACAATGTTGGACTGACGTATGAAAACAACACTATTAATCCTAGCCCTTTGTACATTGCTTTCTTTATAAACAACAGAAACGATTTTACGATTTCAAATACTTTCGTTGACTTGTTAAAAGGAAATTTAGGAAACAACAGTGCTGATCCAAGACTGCAAAAATACGCAGCTCCTATTACGGCCACTTTACCTAATGTAGGTAGCGGAAACTATACAGAAAGTGAAGACTTGAGTCAATATATTGGAATGCCATACGGAATTCCTAGCGCATTAGCTCCATCACAATTAGCGAACACTTCGCTGTTTAGTTCCAATATTCTCAAAACTGATTATACAGAATACTTCATGGAATATGCTGAAGTTGAATTTTTATTGGCCGAAAACAACAATTGGAATCAAAGTAATTACATTAAAGGAATTACCGCTTCGATGGACCGATGGGGAGTAACAGATGAAAAAATTGAAAAATATTTAGATAACTTGCCTGTGGCATCGAAAGAAAATGTATTGACTCAAAAATACATAGCACTTTATATGCAACCTACGGAGGCTTGGGCTGAATACAGAAGAACAGGATTTCCTAACACCATTTTGAAACCTGGTGACTCATATAATCTAAACATTCCATTTGATGGAAAAACAACTTATATTTTTCAGGCCTTAAATAATTTGACCGAAATGCCAACACGTTTAAATTACCCGGTAAACTCGGCTCAGTTAAATGGTGAGAACTATCAGGAAGCCTCTTCAAACATTGGTGGTGATTTGCTTACCACTAAATTGATTTGGGACAGAAACTAATCTATTCCTAATACTCCTATTAAAAAACCATCCTAATTCGGGATGGTTTTTTTGTTTAAAATTGAATTGTAAAAGAAATACAAGAAACAATTCTATGAAACAAACAAGTACCAATACCACAAATATTTTTGATTCAGAGATATTTATAATAAAAACATAATTCACAAAGTGACATTTATACTATTAAATAAATTCAGTAATTGAAAGAGAGATAAATTCCATCGGCGGCTTTTCAGGAAATAATTTATAAGTCAATTCCCTCCCCTATTTTCTTTTAAAATACTACCGCCAATCACTTGATTTAAATTACTATTCGATCCCGTTAATGATCATGACAAAAGTGCGAAATTAAAAGACACTTTACTTGGCATTGCTCATGTATCGGGATTTACAACTAAAAACGGACTGACGAAATTGGCTATAGCGAGTAGAGGATTATAAAAAAAAGTCCAATAAAAGATAACATCCGCTCGGAATTGTTCAAATATTTGATTTCAATCCATTCCTTTTTAATACTAAATATTAACTATAATTAATTTTTATACTTAATAAATAAATATTACTCTAAATATTAGGAAAGTTAACAAATTATTAAGACGTTTGCTATACTAATTCAAAATATTAAAAAATGAAACTAAAGTTTAATGGATTCTTAGTGCTATTAGTAGTACTTGTGGCGCAGATTACTTTTGCGCAAGAAAGAGCTGTTACAGGAGTTGTTTCTGATAACGCAGGATTGCCTTTACCGGGTGTAAGTGTGTTAGTAAAAGGAACGCAAAATGGAACACAAACTGATTTTGACGGAAAATATTCAATCAGAGCCACTCCAAGTCAAATCTTGGTTTTTAGCTACATTGGAATGGCTACACGAGAAATATCTGCTGGTTCAACAACTGTAAATATTAAATTAGCAGGTGATGCATTGGAACTTGAAGGTGTTGTTGTGACTGCCTTGGGTATAAAAAGAGAAAAAAAATCTCTTGGTTATGCTACACAAGAAGTTAAAGGTGACGCTGTGTCCAAAGTGAAAAGTTCTAACTTTGTAAACTCCCTATCTGGTAAAGTTGCTGGTTTAGAGATTAAAACTTCAGGTAACTTAGGTGGCTCTACGCAAGTTGTTATCAGAGGAAACAACTCAATACAAGGTAATAACCAAGCTTTATTTGTTATTGATGGTGTGCCAATAGACAACAGTAACTCAAATACAGGTGATCAACAATCAGGTAGAGGTGGTTATGATTACGGTAATGCTGCGTCTGATATGAATCCTGATGATATCGAATCGATCAACGTTTTAAAAGGAGCTGCTGCAACGGCACTTTATGGGTCTCGGGCTTCTAATGGTGTTGTAATGATTACAACCAAAAAAGGTAAAACTCAAAAAGGAATTGGAATTACTATCAGTTCAAGTTTAACGCTAGGAACTGCAGACAAAGAAACTTTACCAAGGTATCAAAACAAATACGGAGCAGGTTATGGTCCTTATTATGATTCTGCTGATGGCTACTTCAATTTGGCTGATATCAATGGAGACGGCGTTGATGATTTAACAACTCCTTTTACTGAAGATGCCTCTTATGGAGCTGCATTTAACCCATCTTTATTGGTGTACCAATGGAATTCTATTTATCCTCAATTAACTGAAACTTTCGGAAAAGCGACTCCCTGGGTAGCTGGTAAAGCAACTCCAAATTCCGTATGGGGAACTGGAAGTACTGCTGTAAACTCTGTTTCATTAGATGGTGGAGATGAAAAAAGTTCATTTAGATTAGGTTTTACTAACTTACTACAAGAAGGAAGCTTACCAAACAGTGGTATTAAAAGAAATACTATCTCTTTCTCAGGATCACATAATTTAACTGAAAAATTAAAAGCTTCAGCAAGTTTCAACTTTGTTAAAACTGATGGAAAAGGTAGAAACGGTACAGGTTATTCTGCTGGGAACGTGATGCAACAATTTAGACAATGGAATCAAATGAATGTTGATTTCGACGAACAAAAAGCTGCTTATTTTCTTACAAGAGAAAACATCTCTTGGAATCCTAATTCTCCTACCAATTTAAGACCGATTTACTCTGACAATCCATACTGGACATTCTATGAAAATTATCAGACAGATACAAGATCAAGATACTTTGGTAATGTAGCTTTAGATGATAAGTTAACTGATTGGTTGAGCATACTGGGAAGATTCTCTTTTGACACCTATGCTGAATTGCAAGAGGAAAGAACAAATGTTGGAAGTGCAGATGTATCTAAATATTCAAGATACAACAATAATGTTGCCGAATACAATTATGATTTAATGTTAAATTTCAATAAAGATATAACTGAAAAATTAAATGTAGAAGGAAACATTGGTTACAATGTAAGAAACAATATTAGAAACAGCATTTTCGCGGCTACCAACGGAGGTCTAAACAAATCTCGTTTGTATTCACTTTCAAATAGTGTTGGCCCAATTCTCGCCCCTAATGAGTACGATGCAAATAGTATGGTTGACGGTGCGTATATAAGAGCAAGTTTAGGTTATGATGATTTTGCTTACCTGGAGGGAACATATAGAACTGACCGTTCTTCTAATTTGCCGAAAGCTAACAACAGATACGGTTATTACTCAGTTTCTGGAAGTTTAGTTTTCTCTAAATATATTAATGCAGAGTGGTTGTCATTTGGTAAATTAAGAGCCAATTATGCTGAAGTAGGTAGCGATACTAGTCCTTATAGAGTTTTTAATACATTTGATATTGGCACTCCATTTAATGGAACTGGTATTGCTTCAAATCCTGGTGCTCAAAACAATTTGAACCTTTTACCAGAGAGACAAAAAAGTTATGAATTTGGTTTAGAAATGGCCTTCTTTAAAAGACGTCTTGGGTTTGATGTATCGTATTACAACGATTTAAATGTTAACCAAATTACAGGTATTCCATTATCTACATCTACTGGATATAACTCTGCGGTCTTAAATGCAGGTACTATCGAAAACAAAGGTCTTGAAGTTCAGATTAATGCAACACCATTAAAAACGAATGATTTTAAATGGGATTTAAATCTAAACTGGTCTCAAAATAAAAGTTTAGTTGTTGAATTATTGAATGGTATCGAAAACTTGCAATTAGCATCATTACAAGGTGGTGTTTCTATTAATGCAACACCTGGACAGCCTTACGGAACGATTAGAGGTAGTGATTTTATCTATGCCGAAAATGGCCAACCAATAGTTAATCAGACAGGAAGCGGATCTAGAATTGGTACGTATCAAAGAACAGGTGCGAGTAACATAGTTATTGGAGATATCAATGCTGATTGGAAAGCAGGACTTAATAATAGTTTTACATACAAAAATTTTAATTTAAGCTTCTTAATTGACATGCAAAAAGGTGGAGATGTTTTCTCTCTTGATACATGGTATGGTTATGCAACAGGTATGTACGACTTCTCAGCTGCTGATAATGATTTAGGAAACCCTGTTAGAAATCCAATTGTTGGAACACCTGGAAATTATGGGGCTACTAGTGGTGGATTTATTTTACCAGGTGTTGCTCCTGATGGAACACCAAATGCAGTTAGAGCTAATGGAAGTGTTTATACAACTGCCTGGGGTTACGCCAGAGCTCCTAATAAACTTCACGTTTATGATGCGGGTTATGTAAAATTACGTGAAGCAAGTTTATCTTACAATTTTAATCCTAAAACCTTAGAAAATTCACCTTTCACTAATATTGTTGTATCTTTAATTGGAAGAAATCTATGGATTATCGATAAAAGTACCCCATATGCAGATCCTGAAGCTGGTCTAAGTTCTGGAAATGTTCAAGGATACCAATCGGGAGCTTATCCATCTATAAGAGAAGTCGGAGCGAGTCTTAAACTACAGTTTTAAAAAATTAAATTATGAAAAAAATAATATTAACAACATTAACTATTATTACTTTAATGGTATCATGTCAATCTGATGACATATATGAAGATAAAAATAGAGATCCAAAGAATCCTACTCAGGTCAGTTCAGATTTTTCATTCAATGCTGCAACAAAAAGTTTGTTTGATCAGATGACCAGTACCAATGTTAATACAAATATCTTTAGGATGCTAGGTCAACATTGGACTGAGACCACTTACGTAGATGAAGCAAATTATGATTTCAATACTCGTAATATCCCACAAAATCATTGGTCTGAAATGTACCGAGATGTATTATTGGATTTAGCAACTGCAAAAACTAATAATGATGCAGACACTAGCATATCGGCAGCAACCAAAAAGACGAGAAATGCTCAAATTGAAATATTGGCAGTTTACACTTGGGCACAAATGGTTGAAACATTTGGAAATATTCCTTACAGTCAAGCGTTGAATGCAGGTGCATTTGTATTACCTAAATATGATGACGCGGCGACTATCTACGGTGATTTACTGACGCGCTTAACTGCTGCTATTCCAAATTTATCCGATAACGGTTTTGGAGCAGCTGATAATATTTACGGAGGAAATACAGCTAATTGGAAAAAATTCGGTAATTCATTATTGCTAAGAATGGGACTACGAGTTGCCGATGTTCCAACAATGACAGCTCAAGCAACAGCGGCAATTAAATCAGCTGTTAGTGGAGGTGTATTTACATCAAATGATGATAATGCTGATTTAGCTTATTCTAGTGCAACACCTAATACCAATCCTGTTTGGGTTGATTTAGTACAATCTGGAAGATCAGATTTTGTGATTGCTAATACATTAGTAGATAAAATGAATGCTCTTAATGATCCAAGAAGACCTTTCTACTTTGATCAGAATTTAGGAGTTGGAGTTTATGAAGGTGGACCTTACGGTGATAATAATGCTTTTTCATCATACACGCACGTAAGTGCGAGAATAATTGACCCTACTAATCCTGCATCTTTAATGGATTATTCAGAAGTATGCTTTTACTTGGCTGACGCTGCGGAACGTTCTATATCAGGTACACCTGCTACAGCAGCTAATTTTTACAACAAAGGTATTACAGCATCATTTGACTATTGGGGAGCTCCTAACGTAGCCGCTTATTTACTAAATCCAAATGTTAATTACGCAACAGCACCAGGATCTTATAAAGTAAAAATAGGAACGCAACTTTGGTTAGCTATGTACAACAGAGGTTACGAAGCATGGACTGCTTGGAGAACTTATGATTTTCCTGGTTTTAACTTGCCTGCTGTATCTGAAGATCCTGTCCCAACAAGATATACGTACCCTATTAACGAACAAAACTTAAACAAAGTAAATTACACTGCTGCTGCTGCTGCAATAGGCGGTGATAAACAAACAACAAAACTTTTCTGGGATAAATTCTAATTATCTCTAAAATTATTTTAAAACCATCAGCTCTCACTGATGGTTTTTTTTTTACATACATTTTACTTAGATTTGCACCATGGAAAAAGAACATCAAATATTTGGGATTAGAGCGATAATTGAAGCTATACAAGCAGGCGCAACAGTGGACAAAGTCTATATTCAAAAGGAAGCGAGCAGCGAACTAATGAAAGACTTAATGAAAGTGATGAAACGTGGTAACATCAATTTTTCATATGTTCCAGTTGAAAAATTAAATCGACTAACACCTAATAACCATCAAGGCGCTGTGGCTACTATATCCCCTATCTCTTTTTTTGATTTGGAATCGCTAATAGAATCGGTAATCGAAAATGGTAAAAAACCATTATTTTTAATATTAGATCAAATATCGGATGCGCGCAATTTTGGTGCTATAATCAGAACTGCCGAATGTACTGGAGTAAATGGAATCATTGTTCAAAAAGCAGGATCAGCTCCTGTTAATGGCGATACTGTAAAAACATCTGCTGGAGCCGTTTTCAACATTCCAATTTGTAAAGTAGAACACATCAAAGATGCTATTTTTCTTTTGCAAGCTAGTGGTATAAAAACTGTTGCTGCAACGGAGAAAACAGATCAAAACATCTATGACATTTCTTTAAACGAACCTGTTGCAATAATTATGGGATCTGAAGACCGTGGTGTAAACCCATCAGTTCTCAAAATTGTTGATGAGAAGGCAAAGCTTCCTATGTTTGGAACCATTGGTTCCTTGAATGTATCGGTGGCTTGTGGTGCTTTTTTATATGAAGCGGTGAGACAGCGATCTTAGATTTTTAAATAATTATACGCAATAAACTTTTGATTAAAATGAATCAAGACTCCGGTTTTGGTTCATTTTTTTCATTTGTGACAATCTCATACTCCACTGGAAAAATGGAAGCATAATACGTTTCTAATTCCCGATCCTCTTCATTTTGTTCGATTTTTGGGATATTTACAAAATTCCCATTGGCATCGAAACGTTGCATAAATTTATCTTCTGAAGGGTCAAAACCTGGGTTTTGCCAATCATATTTAATGAGTTTTTTATACTCCGGAGTTTTATAAACCAGGGAAAGAAAAAATCCCGTGAGTAATCCTCCCAAATGGCCTTCCCAAGAAATAGATTTGTTACCTGTTATCTCAGGGCTAGGAAAAACATACCAAACCAAACCTCCATACACAATTATCACCGCAAGAGAAAGGGCAACCAATCGATTGTATTTAGTTTGTATGCCTTTAAAAAAAACAAAGCTAAAGAGAACATAAATTAATCCGCTTGCTCCTATATGGTAATTATCTCTCCCAATAACCCAAGTAATACATCCCGATATTAAAATTCCGTATCCAATAACTTTTATCGATTGATCTGGATAAAAAAACTGTAAAGCTGCCAATAAAATTAGTAGAGGTATCGAATTATTATAAAGATGTTCCATATCAGCATGAATGAATGGACTAAAAAACACCCCTTGCAACCCTGAAAAAGTTCTTGGATAAATACCATTTTTTACAAAGTCAAAATCAAAACGAATCTCGAGCCAAAAAACAAACCACAAGAATACCACAAAAAAAAGAGGCAGTCCGACAACTGAATTGGTAAATTTAAAATGCTTTTCCATTAATCCTGTAACGTTTTATATATAACTCTAAATTCAAAAACTTCTCCAAAAGCAATTTAATGCTATTTTGTCATGTTTAAACTGCAAATGCATTATTTAACACGAGTGCCTAGCCCAGATGGAAACGGCATCCTTTTGTATCTTGTTTTTTCAACAAGATATAAAAGATATAGTGTACAGCTGGAAATAGCTCCTATCAAAACAAATTTTGACAATCCCAGACAAGTTCAGATTAAAAAAAACAGTAATTTTACACTATGGAAGCACCACTTGCAGAACGCATACGACCACAAAAATTAGAAGATTACATCAGTCAATCCCACCTCGTAGGACCAAATGGTTCGTTGACACAACAAATTGCAAAAGGAATTATTCCTTCATTAATTTTCTGGGGACCACCGGGAACTGGAAAAACTACTTTGGCACAAATTATTGCACAAGAATCAAAACGACCATTTTATATTTTGAGTGCCATCAATTCAGGTGTCAAAGATATTCGTGACGTAATTGAAAAAGCGAAGCAAAGCGGTGGTTTGTTTACCGCTAAAAATCCTATTTTATTCATCGATGAGATTCATCGTTTCAGTAAATCACAACAAGATTCTCTTTTAGCAGCAGTAGAAAAAGGCTGGATCACATTAATAGGTGCCACTACCGAAAACCCGAGTTTTGAAGTTATCCCGGCTTTACTTTCGCGTTGCCAAGTTTATGTTCTAAATGCTTTTACAAAAGCTGATTTAGAATCCTTATTACAACGCGCCATGAAAACAGATGTTTTTTTAGCAACGAAAAATATTGTTTTGAAAGAAACAGAGGCGCTTTTAAGACTTTCCGGAGGAGATGGACGCAAGCTATTAAATATTTTCGAACTTGTCGTAAATGCATCTAATGAAGACGAAATTATAATTACAAATGATCGTGTTTTTGCCTTGGTGCAACAAAATACCGTTTTGTATGACAAAACTGGTGAACAACATTATGACATTGTATCTGCTTTTATAAAATCAATTCGAGGAAGTGATCCTAACGGAGCTGTGTATTGGCTTGCCAGAATGATTGAAGGTGGTGAAGATGTGAAATTTATTGCCCGAAGAATGCTTATTCTAAGTAGTGAAGATATTGGAAATGCTAATCCAACTGCTTTTATTATGGCCAATAATACTTTTCAGGCTGTGGCTACAATTGGATATCCTGAAAGTAGAATTATTTTGAGCCAGTGCGCTGTTTACCTTGCAACTTCCCCTAAGAGTAACGCTTCTTATTTAGCCATTGGAACGGCTCAACAACTTGTGAAGCAAACCGGCGATTTACCGGTCCCGATTCACTTACGCAATGCACCAACAAAATTAATGAAAGAATTAGGGTATGGTGAAGAATATAAATATTCACACGATTACACCAATAATTTTGCTGAACAAGAATTTTTACCGGAAGCATTAAGCAAGACTCCAATATATATTCCTGGTAATAATTCCAGGGAAAACAGCCTTCGGGAATTTCTTAAAAACCGCTGGAAAAACAAATACGGCTATTGAACCAAAAAAGGGATGCACCGCAGTACATCCCTTTTAGAAAAAAAATATATTTATAATTGCGCTAAAACTTTACCGCTATTTTTTCAGAATATAATGTGTCATTTTGATAATATTCAAAATACCATTGGTTGTTTTTTAGAATTAATGAACCTTGAACCGTGTCTTTAATTGCGATAAAGGAATTGGACTGAGAAGTCTTAAATAATTTCATAACAACCTTCGGAGTGCTATCAATCAACTGAAAACCAGTTGCTGTGGGCTGTGCATAAAGCAAATCAACTTCTTTTTCATTACTAGTTACTGACTCACCTACTACTTTTTGAGCAACAGTAGCTGATGCAATCACGGACTTAGTCACTTCCGGCTGTACTGCTGTATTTACAGTACCGTTGTATTTATACTGCAACTCATTAACGGACTCAAAGGCTTCATTAAGCGCTTCGGTATAAGCTATTTTGTATTCTTTTTCCTTACTTTTGCCCACCAGTGATTGAAAAATTATTTTCCCGTAACAATCCTTGAGTGTTATAAACAACTTGGTTGTCAAAAAAGCATTTTCTTTTACTACATCCATATATAACAAACTGCATCGATCACTGTAATCACTTGGAATGGCTTCATTGCTATAAAATGCTTCAAAACCTGCTTTGTTTAAATTAAATTTAGACATTGTTGTTAAGCGATACTGATTCTCGCTTTTGAGAAAATCATATTTAACAGGTACAATCACAGCTTTGTAATCATTCACAGATTGCGAATAGGAATAACTTATGACCAATAATAACAATACTAAAAATTGTTTTTTCATCTTTATAAATATTTTTTAAGTTCTAATAAATGATTGATTTGTTTGATATGCTGCTCAACCTGTATTTTGCTTTCATTGAAAAAAATCGCATCCAATCCAGCATCTAGTGCGCCTTGAACATCTGCATCTAAACTATCCCCTATCATGATGCTGCTTTCTTTTTTGGCTTTGGCCAAATCTAAAGCATAATCAAAAATAATAGGATTTGGCTTTTTCACTCCAGCCATTTCAGAATTTGTGACGGTTTGAAAATAACTCCCAATATTAGAATTATTTATCTTTTTGTACTGAACCTCAGCAAATCCATTTGTAATTATATGAAGATTATATTTTTGATTTAAATACTCTAAAACCTCAAAAGCACCATCAAAAAGATGGTTATTATCGGGTAAAAAACGAATATAATCATTTGCTATTGTATCAATTTCTTCATCAGAAATCGAATAATCAAGAGCATCAAAAGAATACTTCAGTCGATTATAACGCAATTCTTGATGCGTAATTTTATCGTATTGATAAAGCTTCCAACACTCTTGATTTATTGGCACATATTTTTCAATAAATACTTTAGTCTCTATTGCGGGGTGACTTTTATTAAAAATGGTCTCAAATGTCAATTCTGAATTTTTATCAAAATCCCAAAGTGTATGATCTAAATCAAAGAAAACATCAGTTATTATCGTATTTTTCATTTTATGTTTTAAAATATTCCTTCATCTACAAAACTAAAATAGTTCTTCTCAGTAACAATCAAATGATCTAATACTTTTATTTCTAAACTATCGCCTGCTAATTTTAATTTTTTTGTGATCTGTTTGTCTGCATCACTTGGAATCAAAGTTCCCGAAGGATGATTGTGGCACAAGATTAAACCTGTTGCGCCCATTTCAAGAGCCGTTTTAAAAACGAGGCGAACATCAACCAAGGTTCCGGTGATTCCACCTTTACTCAACTGAGATTTCGAAATAACCTTATTGGAGTTATTCAAATAAATGATCCAAAATTCCTCGTGTGGCAATTCCCCAATAATAGGCTGCATGATTTCGAAAATGATTTTACTGGAAGTCACTTTCTTTAATTCTACTGCATCTTCCGTCCTTCTTCGTCTTCCTAATTCTAAAGCTGCAATAATCGAAATTGCTTTCGCCTCTCCTATTCCTTTGAATTGCATTAGCTGAGACAACGATAATTTCCCTAAGGCATTTAAATTATTATCTACGCTTGCCAAAATCCTTTTACTTAAATCAACTGCCGATTCGTTTCTACTTCCTGAACCTATCAAAATCGCAATCAGTTCGGCATCACTTAAAACACTTTTGCCTTTCAGCATTAGTTTTTCACGTGGCTTGTCATCTTCGGACCAATTCGTTATAGGGAAAAAGAAATTTTCAGCCATCCATTTTGTTGTTTAAATTTGTTTCCGCATGCAAATACTATTTTCTAAACCCACATAAGGTGTATAATTATCAACTATATTATAACCCGTTTTTTGATACAAAGCAATAGCTTCCTTTTGTTTGTATAATGTTTCCAAAACAGAAAACGAATATCCTAAGTCATGTGCCCAAAGCTCTAATTCACGTAAAATATTTTGCGCTAAACCCATTCCTCTGGCTTCCATAGAAACAAACATACGTTTTATTTCAATTGTATTCTTATCGTATTTTTTAAAACAACCACAAGCAACAGGTTTGTCATTCAAATAAATAACAACAACATTTGGATTTAATTCCAAAATATTATTGCCCCAATAATCTGTTTTCAATTCTGGATAACGCTCCCACAAACTTTTATCTAATGCGCCAATGAGATTTACAAAATCCGGATTTTCACTTGTAGTTTTAGAAATTTTCAAGGCATCTTTCATATCACTAATTCCTTTACTTCATCAAAGTTTAATCCGCCATAATTACCGGAACTCATCAACAACAAAGCTGAGTTTTCAAGATTTAAATTAAATAAATAGTCTTTGAAATCTTTTGGATTAGTATAAATAATTAAATCTTCCCGATTAAAAGATTTAGCAATTTGGTCGTATGTAACTTCTTCAAGCTGTTTGATTTTTACAGCGTCAGGCGAATAGAAAACTACTGCTTTATCAGCACATTCTAATGCGCCTTCATATTCTTTTAGAAACTCCGCATTCAAACTGCTGTACGTATGCAATTCTAAACAAGCTACCAAAGTTCTGTTTGGATATTGCTCTTTCACCGCTTTTGTAGTTGCAGCAACTTTACTTGGTGAATGCGCAAAATCTTTATAGGCCACTTTTGTTTTACTCTCCGCAATTTTTTCCAATCGTTTTGAAGCACCTTTAAAACTGGCAATTGCTTCATAAAAATCAGCTTCATCTACACCCATATTTTGACAAATCCATTTGGCTCCAGCCAAATTATTAAGATTATGCGCTCCAAAAACTTCAATTGGCATATCGCCTTCTGGAGTTTCCAGAAGTGTCACTCCATCATTAACCGAATATTTTGGAGTGTGATACGCTAGTTTTCGAATTGGATTCGTAGCAGCTTCGGACACACGTTTTACTTCAGCATCATCTTCATTGTAAACGAGGATTCCACCATTGGTAATTTTACCAATAAAAATTTCAAACTGTTCTACATAATTCCCATACGTTGGAAAGACATTAATATGATCCCAAGCAATCCCTGAAATTAGGGCGATATTTGGTTGATACAAATGAAACTTAGGTCTTCTATCAATTGGCGAAGACAAATATTCATCTCCTTCCAAAACGATAAAATCATTCTCCTCCGTAAGATGCACCATCGTATCGAAACCTTCCAATTGTGCGCCAACCATATAATCTACTGCTATATCATGGTAATGCATCACATGCAAAATCATCGAGGTTATCGTTGTTTTCCCATGAGAACCTCCAATAACAACACGCGTTTTATTTTTAGATTGTTCGTAAAGAAATTCAGGATAAGAGTATATTTTCAGTCCTAATTCTTGAGCTTTTAATAATTCCGGATTATCAGCTTTTGCATGCATGCCAAGAATTACAGCTTCGATATCCGTTGCGATTTTTTCAGGAAACCAGCCTAATGCTTGCGGTAAAATCCCTTTTTTGTCTAATCTTGATTTTGATGGTTCGAAAATAGCATCATCACTTCCCGTAACTTGGTATCCTTTGTTGTGTAGTGCTAAAGCCAGATTGTGCATGGCACTTCCTCCGATAGCTATAAAATGTGTACGCATTCTAATTTTTGGGTTTATGGTTGTTGAATTCAAGAGGAAATAAAATCAGTCTTGAACTTTTTTATTACTATATGATTCTAATACAATTTTTGCCTTTTCAGGCGCGCTCATTTTGTTCTTATACAAGTTTGCTAACTTTTGATAACTTGTTTTTGAACCTCCAATAAGTATCGCTTTTTTATACTGTTGTTCAGCAACTTTATATCTTTTAAAATATTCTTCAATATGTCCTCTTGACAAATAACCGTCAACGGGTGATAATCGCAATAATTCATTGGAATATTTGATGGCTTTAGACTCGCTACCCCCCACAATTCCTGGTAACTGAATGTATATTTCTATCAAAGCCCATCGGGATTCAATATGCTTTGGATTGAGACTTATGGCTTTTTCAAAGGAAGCTTTAACTTCATCAATCATTCCAAGCGCCTTGAACTTATTCGATTCTTTGGCTTTCATCCCTAAAGCTCCACCATATTTATAATGATAATTAGCCTCTGATGGTTTTAAAAATTTTAACTTTTTGTAATAAACAATCGCTTTATCCCATGCTTTATAATAACCCGCAATATCTCCTAAATATTCTATTGTTCTCAAATCAGAGGAATTTGTTTTCAATACAGATTCAAACAAGTATTGTGCTTGTTCAAACTTTTCCTCTTTAAACAGTTTTTCTGCTTTGTCAAAATTGGATTGAGACCAAATCATAATAGGAAATAATAAAAAAACTAGTATAAAATGTTTCATTCTTCAAAAATAAGGAAAATTATAATTGTAATTCTCCAAGCATGTGAAAGGTTTAACTATTTTTTATAAAAAAGCCGCCTCATATGAACTGCCCCCAAATAATTAGACATTATCTGGGGGTATTTTTATGGAAAGAAAAGTCAGTTACAATTATGAATTTAAACTTCGCTGTGTAAATGAAGTTTTAAAAAATCGTCAATCACTAAGTGTTACAGCTAAAGAGAATGACATAGGCACAACCAGCCTTAAAGATTGGATTAGGTGGTATCTTAAATTTGGAAACGAAGGTCTTTTTCCTGTCCAAAAAAACGCAAATTATAGTTTACGCTTTAAGTTAAAAGTTCTACAAAGTATTGAAAACAAGTCATTATCTTTGAGTGAAGCCTGTTTAACATTCAATATTCCGACAAGT